>QFNN01000032.1 GCA_003240855.1 Sphingomonas sanxanigenens | reverse complement strand
CACCTGAAAGCGCTCGAGGCGCTGGGCGCAGAGATTGAGCTGACCGCCGGCTATGTGAAGGCGACGGCGCCCGGCGGCCGTTTGCCGGGCGGCGACTTCACTTTCCCGATCGTCTCTGTCGGCGCGACCGAGAATGCGGTCATGGCCGCCGTGCTCGCTTCCGGGCGTAGCGTGATCGACAATGCCGCGCGCGAGCCGGAGATTGTCGATCTCTGCCGTTGCCTCGTCGCCATGGGAGCGAAAATCGGCGGCGTCGGGGAAAGCCGGCTGGTGATCGACGGCGTCAAGGAATTGCACGGCGCGACCTACAAGGTGATGGCCGATCGCATCGAGGCGGGCAGCTATGCCTGCGCGGCGGCGATCACCGGCGGTGCGCTCGACCTTGTCGGGGCCGAGCCGGACGAGATGCGTGCGACGATCGCCGCGCTGATCGAGGCGGGGCTCCACGTCGAGGAACTGAATGACGGGCTGCGCGTCGCCGCCAATGGCGCGATCCGCCCGCTCAATCTGTCTACCGCGCCTTATCCCGGCTTCGCGACCGACATGCAGGCGCAGTTCATGGCGATGCTGACGCTCGCCGCCGGCACCAGCGTGCTGACCGAGACGATTTTCGAGAATCGCTACATGCACGTCCCCGAACTGGCGCGCATGGGCGCAGACATCCAGGTCTCTGGGCGCAGCGCCGTGGTGCGCGGGGTCGAGGGGCTGACCGGCGCGCCGGTGATGGCCACCGATCTGCGCGCGTCGATGAGCCTCATCATCGCCGGGCTAGCCGCCAGGGGCGAGACCCAGGTTGCGCGCGTCTATCACCTCGATCGCGGTTATGAACGGCTGGAGGAGAAGCTGCAGGCTGTGGGCGCGGAAATCGAACGCGCGGGCGATGGCTGACGATCCGGCGGCGGCGATCGAAGCCGCGCGGCTTGGTGTGCTGCGCGGGCTGGGGCTGAGCCCTGGAACGTCCGGCGCCGCTAATGAAGCGACGCGCTTCGCCGCCCTGCTGTGCGAAACGCCGATCGCGCTGGTCAGCCTTGTCGATAACGAGCGCCAATATTTCGTCGGCCGCACCGGCCTCGACATCATTGAGACGCCGCGCGATCAGTCTTTCTGCGCTCACACGATGCCGGGCGATGATCTGATGATCGTTCCCGATGCGCGGCTCGACCCGCGCTTCACCGGCAACATATTCGTGACGGGGCATCCCTTCATCCGCTTCTATGCCGGGGCGCCGCTCGTCTCGCGCGAGGGCTATCCGCTCGGCTCGCTCTGCGTGATCGATACCGAGCCGCGTGAGGGGTTGAGCGACCTTCAGCGCCAGGGACTCAAGATCCTCGCGCGCGGCGTTATGCTGGGGCTGGAATCGCGGCGCGGCGTTAAGGAGCGCGCGGCGAGCGAGCAGCGCGCGGCGCGCGCGCTGTCGGACGTGGAGCAGCGATTCCAGATCCTTGCGGACACCATGCCGCAAATGGTGTGGTCGGCGCTTCCGGACGGCTACAACGACTATTTCAACGCGCGCTGGTATCAATTTTCAGGTCTGCCCGAAGGTTCGTCCGACGGCGAAGGCTGGGAAACGGTCATTCATCCCGAGGATCTTCCTGAAACATGGGCGCGCTGGCGCCATTCGCTGGAAACCGGCGCGCTGTATGAAACCGAATATCGGTTGCGTCATCATAGCGGCGAATATCGCTGGGTGCTGGCGCGCGCGCAGCCGATGCGCGATGAGGACGGCGCGATCACGCGCTGGTTCGGCACCTGCACAGACATTCACGAACAGAAGCTGCTCTACGAGCAGCGTGAGCTCGTATCGCGGGAATTGTCGCACCGGATCAAGAATATCTTTTCGGTGATCAGCGGGCTGATCGGCCTTTCGGCGCGCGCGCATCCCGAAATATCGGCGCCGGCGGCCGAACTGCGCGAACGCGTGCTGGCGCTTGGCCGTGCGCATGAGCTTGGGCGGCTGCGCGCTGCGGGAGAGGAGCCTGGCGGCGCGAAAAGCGTGAAAGCCCTGCTTGCCGCATTGCTGGCGCCCTATCGCACCGAAGGGGGGGAGAGGTTTGAAATCGTCGGGCCCGATCTTGCGGTTGACGATCGGGCCGCGACGCCGCTGGCGCTGCTTTGCCATGAACTGGCGACCAACGCCGCCAAATATGGCGCATTGTCAGTCCCCGGCGGCCATGTGCGCGTGGCGCTTTCGATCGAGGGGGAGGATTGTGCGATCGAATGGCGCGAATGCGGCGGGCCGACAGTTATTCCCCCCGCGCATGAAGGCTTCGGGTCGCGGCTGATCGCGCTCAGCATCGAACGCCAGCTTGGCGGCCGCATCACGCGCGACTGGCAAGCCGATGGCCTGCGCGTCCGTATTCTCCTGCCGCTCCATGCGCTGCGCCGCGGATCGGACGGGCAGGGCTGACCGGCTTCAGCCCAGATGGTTGAGCGCGTGGATGGTGAGACCGACGAGCCCGCCGACCATGGTGCCATTGATGCGGATATATTGGAGGTCACGCCCCACTGCGGCTTCCAGCCGCCCGGTCACTGTGCGTGCGTCCCAGCCGCGCACGGTGTCTGAAACGAGCGTGACGATCCCGTCGCCATAGCGCGCCGTCGCGCCCACTGCCGCGCGGCGAACGAAACGATTGATGGTGACGCGCAGCCGATCGTCGCCTTGCAGGGCCTGGCCAAGCTGCTTGACCATCTCGCCAAGCCGCCCGGTCATCGCCGATTGCGGATCGCGAACGGTAGCGAGCAGCGCGGTGCGCGCCTGTTCCCACATGCCGTCGATCCAGCGGCGCATCGCCGGATTTTCCAGCAGCTCGTCACGCAGCGCTGCGACGCGGGCGCGCATATGTTCGTCGTCCTGCAGGTCGGCGGCGAGATTGTTGAGGCCGTCCTCTGCGCGCACGCGCAAGGGGTGGGCGGGGTCGATGCTCATTTCGTCGAGCAGGCGCAGGAGGCCGTCAATGATCTTGTCGGCCAGCGTCTCGTCCAGCCCCGTCCATCGCAGGATCGATCCGGCGCGATCGTGGATCATCTGACGGATGAGATGCTCGTTCGCCTCCAGCATGCGTGAGGCCCAGCGGATCGCTCCGTCGAGCAGCGGCACATGGCGGTCCTCGCGGATCGCGGCGCTGAGCGCCTGGCCGAGGATCGGCGCGAAGTCGATCGCGCTCAGCCGCTGGACGATCGCACCCTTGACCATCCCGCCCAGCCGGTCCTGATCCAGCGCGCCCAATATGTCGGCGACCAGCCGCGCCGCGCCGTCGCGCAAACGTCCTTCGCCTGCGGGCGTCGGCGCGGCGAGAAAGCGGCCGGCGGCGCCAGCGACGTCAAGCCTGCGCATCCGCCGCGCGACGACGGACGGCGTCAGGAAATTATCCTTGAGGAAGGTGGCGAGCGTATCGCCGATCCTGTCCTTGTTGCGCGGGATGATCGCCGTGTGCGGAATCGGCAGGCCAAGCGGGTGGCGGAACAGCGCTGTCACCGCAAACCAGTCCGCAAGCCCGCCGACCATCGCCGCTTCGGCAAAGGCGCGGACGAACCCGGCGGCGGGATAGAGCGGCTCGAAATGGCGCGCGGCGGCGTAAGTCGCGGCCATCAGCACCAGCAGCCCCGTCGCCACCGCGCGCATGCCGCCATAACGCTGCGCGGCGCTGGCGCGATCCGATCGGGCGTGGGCAAGCAAGCTCATAATGTCAGAATGAACCGGGGGTGGAATGGTTCAACCCCCAATTTCATTCCTTTGCGATCACCGTCGGTCGTTACTCGGCAGGCTGTGCTGTCTCGCTCCCGTGCGGCGTCGCGCCGCCATTGGTCAGGCGGCGGGACAGCTTCGGCCCGAGCCAGCGCTCGAATCCCATCGCCAGGCTGAAGGTCGCCGGAACGATGAGCAACGTCAGCAGCGTCGAGACAGTCAGGCCGCCGATGACCGTGATGCCCATCGGCGCGCGCCAGGCGCCGTCGCCGGAAAGCGACAAGGCGGTGGGCACCATGCCCGCGACCATCGCGACCGTGGTCATCACGATCGGCTGGGCGCGCTTGTGGCCGGCATCGATGATCGCGACCTTGCGATCGACGCCCTTGCCCATCTCCTCCAGCGCGAAGTCGACCAGCAGGATCGAGTTCTTGCCGACGATGCCGAGCAGCATCAGCACGCCGATGAACACCGGCAGCGACAGCGGGTTTCCGGTGAGCCACAGCGCCAACCCGCCGCCGAGCGGAGCCAGCAGCAGCGACCCCATGTTGACGAAGGGCGGCATGATCCGCTGGTAGAGCAGCACGAGCACGCCAAAGACGAGCATCACGCCGGCGACGATCGCGATCGCGAAGTTGACCAGCATTTCATTCTGCCACTTCGAGCTGCCCAAGATCAGGCGGCTGACGCCGATCGGCAGGTTCTGCAACGACGGCAACTTGTCGATCTTCTCCATCGCCTGGCCGCTGACGAGGCCGGGGGCGAGATCCGCGCCGATCGTCAGGCGGCGGACCTGATTGTTGCGATCGATCTGCGTCGGCCCCGCGCCGAAGCCGACATCGGCGACGACGGAAAGCGGCACCGACCCGCCGTAAAGCGTCTGCACGGGCAGGTTCTTGATCGTCGCCATCTTCTGGCGCGCATCCTCGTTGATCGCGACGCGGATCGGAATCTGGCGATCGGACAGCGAGAATTTGGCGCTGTTCTGGTCGATCTCGCCCAGCGTCGCGATGCGGATCGCCTGGCTGAGCGCCTGCGTCGTCACGCCAAGCTGCGCAGCGAGGTCGAGGCGCGGGCGCAGGGTGATTTCGGGCCGCTGGAGATTGCCTTCGACGCGCGGCGCGACGATTTCCTTCAGGCCCGACATTTCGCGCAGGATGTTGCTGGCGACGCGGTTGAGTTCCTCGGGATCGTCGCCGCCCAGCGTGATCGAGATGTCGCGGTTGCTGCCGCCGCCGCCGCCGAACTGCGACTGGAAGTTGACGCGCGCGTCGGGAATGGCGGCAAGCTGCTGCGCGACCGAGCGTTCAAACGCGGTGCTCGTCATCGGCCGGTCCTTGCGCAGGCGCAGATAGACCGTCGCGGTGCCGACATCGATGCGCTCGAACGTCTTTTCGACAATGTCGGTGCGCTTGTCCATCATCGCCGCCACCTTGTCGGCCACAGCTTCGGTCTGGGCGAGGGTGGTGCCCGGAACCATGCTGATCGCGATGCGGCTGGTGTCGCTGTTGATCGCCGGCTGGAAGGTCATCGGCAATTGCGCGAACACGACGATCGTCATCAGGAACGCGAAGCCGCCCATGCCGAATACGATCACGCGGTGATCGGCGAACCGGGCGAGCCGGCGGCGCCAGCCGCCCTGCGCGCGCATCCGCATCATCCGGCTCTCGTCAAGCGTCCATTTGAGCGCCGCCATATAGCGGTCCATCAGCCAGCCTTCGCCATGCTGCTGTTCGCCGTGCGCCTTCAGGAAATAGGCGGCGATCATGGGCGTGATCATGCGCGCGACCGCGAGGCTCATCAGCACCGACGCGACGACGGTGAGCCCGAAATTCTTGAAGAACTGACCGGAAATGCCGGGCATAAGGCCGACGGGCAGGAACACTGCGACGATCGTCATCGTGGTGGCGAGCACTGCGAGGCCGATCTCGTCGGCGGCGTCGATCGCGGCCTGATAAGCGCTTTTGCCCATGCGCATGTGGCGGACGATATTCTCGATCTCCACGATGGCGTCGTCGACAAGGACGCCCGCCACGAGGCTGAGCCCCAGCAGCGTCAAGCTGTTGAGCGTGAAGCCCATCAGATCCATGAACCAGAAGGTCGGGATGGCGGATAGCGGGATGGCCAGGGCCGAGATGATGGTCGCCCGCCAGTCGCGCAGGAACAGGAACACCACGACCACCGCGAGCACCGCGCCCTCGATCATCGCGTGCATCGCCGATTTATACTGTTCCTTGGTGTAATCGACATTGGTGAACAGTTCGGTGAAATGGACCTTGGGGTTCTGTTTCTCGAGATCCTTCAGCGTCTTTACCGCGCCGTCATAGACGCTCACGTCGGACATGCCCTTTGCACGCTCGAACCCGAAGGTCAGAACCTGCTTGCCGCCGGTCTTGGAAATCGATCGCTGCTCGTCATGCAGATCGCGGACATCGGCGATATCGGAGAGCTTGACGCTCTTGCCGTTGGACAGCGCGATCTGCGTCTCGCCAAGCTCATAGGCATTTTTGGCGTTGCCCAGGATGCGGACCGATTGTTCGGAACCGGCGATCTCGGCGCGGCCGCCGGCAGCGTTGAGATTGACCTGGCGAAGCTGGTTGTTGACCGCCGTCGCCGTCAGCCCCAGCGCCTGCATGCGCGCCGGATCGAGCACGATGCGCATCTCGCGCGAAACGCCGCCGCGGCGATAGACGTCTCCCATGCCGGAAACCGACAGCAGCTTTTTCGCGACGGTATTGTCGACATACCAGCTCAGTTGCTCAAGCGTCATGTCAGTCGCCGACGCCGCGTAATAAGCAAGCGTGTTGCCGGAGGTCGAGACGCGGATCACCTGCGGTTCAAGGATGCCGTCGGGAAGGTTGCTGCGGATCTGCGAGATCTTGTCGCGCACGTCGGTAACGGCGCGGTCTATGGGCGTGCCGATCGCAAACTGGATGAAGGTCTGCGACTGGCCTTCGGTCACGGTCGAGTTGATCTCGTCGATGCCCTCGATCGTGCGGACCGCCGCCTCGACGCGCTGGGTGACCTGCGTCTCCAGCTCTGTCGGCGCGGCTCCGGGCTGGGTGATGAGGACGATCGCGCCGGGAAAATCGATATCGGGATCGTTCTGCACGTCCATGCGCATGAAGGCGACGATGCCCGCCAGCGTGAGCGCCGCGAAGATGACAATCGGCGGAACCGGATTCCGGATGGACCAGGCCGAAATGTTGCGGAAGTTCATCGCGAAATCCCTCAGCGCGTCTTGGTGAGAACGGGCTTCACCGCCTCGCCGGGGCTCAGGAAGCCGCCGGCCGAGAGCACGACATGCTCGGTTCCGCCAAGGCCGCTGATCACCGCAACGCCCTTGTCGGTCACGTCGCCGACCTTGATGTCGCGGCGCTCGGCCTTGTTGTCCTTGCCGACGACGTAGACGAAGCTGCCCTTGTCATCGCTCTGCACCGCCGAATCGGGGATCAGCGGAACCACCGCCGAGCCGCCGATGATCGACGCCTGCGCGAACCCGCCTGGCCGAAGCTCCGGGTCGTAAGGCACGGCGATGCGCGCGATGCCCTGGCGTGTCGACGGATCGATGACGGGCGAAAGCTGCCAGACGCGGCCGGCGAAGCTCTTGGTCGAACCCACGGGCGTGACGGTCGCCGTCACGCCTTCGCGGAGCACTGCCATGTCGCCTTCGGCAAGCTGGGCGCGCAGTTCCATCTCGCCGTCCTTGGCGATGCGGAACAGCGTGCCGCTGCCGGCCTGGACGACCTGACCGGGTTCGACTGCGCGCGTAAGGATAAGGCCCGCAGCCGGCGCGCGGATGTCGAGCCGGCCGTTGCGCGCGCGCATTTCGGCAAGCTGCGCCTCGGCGAGGCGGACGCGCGCAGCGGCCGAGTCGCGCGTGGCGAGGAGCTGATCGACGCTGGCCTTCGAGATGAAGCCGCGGCTGACGAGTTGCTGCGATCGATCGAGATTATTCTGCGCGATGCGGGCATCGGCGCGCGCGACGTTGAGCGAGGCTTCCTGCTGCGCGACCTGTTGCGTCTGGACCGAGCGCTCGATCGTGGCGAGCACCTGCCCGGCGCCGACCCATTGGCCGGGCTGGACGAGCACGCGCGTGACCATGCCGCCTTCGCCGACGACCGCGACCGGCATGTCGACCCGCGCGGCGAGCGATCCGGTGCCAAGGATCTGACGATCGACCGGCTGGCGGCCGGGGACGAATACGGTCACGGTCGGCGACTGATCGCCTGACGTTGCAGGCTTGGCGGCTTCCTTGCTGCGCATGAAGTAGAAGGCGGCGACGGAGATCACCGCCAGCGCGACCACTGCGGCTATGATCAGACGACGCCGATTGCGCCGGGCCGCGCCGTCCATATCCATCATGTCGCCACCACGCGAGAAACCGGCCTCGTAGTTCATCGTCTTCAACTTTCCGCCCCGAACAAGTCGCAATCGCCACTGTATTATATTAATAAGTCACCGTGCTCAAGCGGCGTTTTTCGCGACCCGATTCCGCGTCGTTCAGATGGGGTGCAGGCGCGCTATGCTGTCTGGCGCGCAGCCATGGAGGAGAGATAGATGAAGACCCTTGCCCTGCTGCCCCTGATCGCTGCCGCCGCTGCGCCGGCTGCGGCGCAGGTTCAGGCGATGCCCGTCATCGCCGTCACCGGCGCCACGCTGGACATCAGCGCGGAAGGCGAAACGACGCGCGTCCCCGATGTCGCGACCATTTCGGCCGGCGTCGTGACGCAGGCGACCGATGCCGCCGCCGCGCTGCGCGACAATGCCGCGCGAGTCGAACGCGTGATCGCCGCGCTCAAGAAAGCCGGCATCGCCGATCGCGACATCCAGACCGCCAACATCCAGCTCAATCCGCAATATCGCTACGCACAGAACGAAGCCCCGGTGATCACCGGCTATCAGGCGACCAACACGGTCAGCATCCGTTTCCGCGACATCGCCAAGAGCGGCGCGGTGCTCGACGCGCTGGTCAAGGAAGGGGCCAACCAGATTTCCGGCCCCAATTTCATGCTCGACAAGCCCGCCGAGGCGCTCGACGAAGCGCGCGTCGCCGCGCTCGGCATCGCCCGCGCGCGCGCCGAGCTTTATGCGAAGGCGGCGGGCCTCAAGGTCAAGCGGATCATCTCGATCAGCGAGAGCGGGGCTGATTTCCCGCAGCCTGTGCCGGTGATGATGATGGCGCGCGCCGATGTCGCGGCGGCCCCGCGGACCAAGATCGTCGCGGGCGAGCAGAAGGTCGGCATCACGCTCAACGTGAAGTTCGAGCTGGAATAAGCGAAAGGCCGGCGTTCCTGCGGGAGCGCCGGCCTCGCAAATCAGGCGGCGGGGTCTAGCGGACCGAGCCGCGCCGGATCAGATTGACGATCGCCAGCAGGATGACTGCACCGACCAGCGAAACGAGGAAAGACGTCAGCGTCAGCGGGGCGTTGTTGATCGTTCCGCCGCTGAAGATGAGGCCGCCGACAAAGGCGCCGACAATGCCGACGACGATATTGAGTATGATGCCCTGCTGGGCGTCCGTCCGCATGATGAGGCTCGCGAGCCAGCCGATGACGCCGCCGACGATCAACCAGATAATCAGTCCCATGTTCACCCTCCTGTCGCCCCGCCATCTGGCGGTGTCCTTATAGACGAATGGAAAGTGAGCCGGTTCCGGCGGCAGTGCAATTTGTTTCGGGTGCGGCGGCGGACATGCGATGGAAAGTTGGCCTTCGCTTCGGGAAAGGCGTCGACGACGCCTTTCCTAAAGCTTTTACTCACATCAATATTTCTGCTGGCGTTCGTAGAGCGACTTGTAATGCTGAATACGCGTCACGCGCAGTCCCGGCATGCCCGATCGGTCGACCGCGCGCTGCCAGCTCGCAAACTCCTCAACCGTCAGATTGTAACGGTCGCACACCTCGTCGACCGACAACAGGCCGCCATTGACGGCCGCCACCACCTCCGCCTTGCGGCGGACGACCCATCGGGTGGTGTTGGCCGGCGGCAGTGAATCGAGAGTCAGCGGCTCCCCGAGCGGTCCGATCACTTGAGCTGGACGAATTTTCTGATTCTCGATCATGTTTACCTCGATACGCTGGGATTATCCCGTCCCACTCGGTTTGGCTGATACAGCAGCGGATTTTAGGAACGCTGAAACGTGACGGTAAAAGGCTCGGTCATGTTGGTTGATGGTCGGTTAGCAGAGCGGCCACGCCGGGATGAAAGCTGCCTGAGACGCGATGAACGCCCTCGCCGAAAAGATTGACGCGCCCGGCCATCGAAGGATCGCCCGATCGCGCCGGAATCAGCGATGACGCCTGGGCGATCGCCGTGGCGCTCGCCGCCTGCCGCGCCGCCAGTTCGGCGAGCAGCACCGAAATGTCGGGAATTGTCGCCGGCCCGCGCGCCTTCCAGTCGAAACGTGCGAAACTCAGATCCATGAAAGGCTGCGACTCCCAACCATTGTTGCGGGTCGTCACTGTTACGCCGAAAGGATGAAAGGGCCGTAAAGCGCCCCTGTTGAAATTGCGCGCGATCCCCTAAATGACGCCGGGATGACTCCGGATTTCCAGCTTGCCGCGCCTTTTTCGGCCCGCCGCATCGTCGTCGCCATGTCCGGCGGCGTCGATTCATCGGTCGTCGCTGCGCTCGCCGCCCGTTCCGGAGCCGAGACGATCGGCGTCACGCTGCAGCTTTACGATCATGGTGCGGCGGTGGGGCGGACGGGCAGTTGCTGCGCCGGGCAGGATATTCGCGATGCGCGCGCGGTCTGCGACAAGCTGGGCATCGCCCATTATGTTTTCGACCATGAGACGCGCTTCCGCGAAAGCGTGATCGAGGATTTCGCCGACGAATATATGGCCGGGCGCACCCCCATCCCGTGCGTGAAGTGCAATATGGGCGTGAAGTTCACCGATCTGTTCCGCCTTGCGCGCGATCTGGGGGCCGATTGTCTGGCGACTGGCCACTATGTCCGCCGCGTGATGGGCGCGGAGGGGGCGGAACTGCACCGCGCCGTCGATCCGGCGCGCGACCAGAGCTATTTCCTGTTCGCGACTACCGCCGAACAGCTCGACTATCTCCGCTTCCCGCTGGGCGGGATGCCCAAATCCGACGTGCGGGCGATCGCCGCCGAGCTTGGTCTTGGCGTGGCCGCAAAGCCCGACAGTCAGGATATCTGCTTCGTCCCCGATGGCGACTATGCGCGGGTGGTGCGCAAGATCAGGCCCGATGCGGACGAGGGCGGCGACATCGTCGATCAGGCGGGCCGCGTGCTCGGCCGTCATCGCGGGCTGATCCACTATACGGTCGGGCAGCGGCGCGGGATCGAGATTGGCGGACAGGCGGAGCCGCTTTACGTCGTCCGGCTCGAGGCCGAAACCAGGCGCATCGTCGTCGGCCCGCGCGCCGCGCTGGCGGTGGGGGCCGCGCGCCTTGCCGACATCAACTGGATCGGCGGCGAGCATAATGGGCCGCTGACCGCCAAGGTGCGTTCGATGGCCAGGCCCGCGCCGGCGCGGCTGGACGGCGACCGGGTGATCTTCGATACGCCCGAATATGGCGTCGCGCCGGGGCAGGCGGCGGTGCTTTATGCCGGCGACCGCGTGCTGGGCGGCGGATGGATCGCCGAGACCGAAGCCGCCGCGCTGGAAACCGCCTAATCTCGATCCTCATCCCGGGCGCAATCCGGCGTTCCGCTTTTTGCCGGGTTATATCGCTTCGCTCCGCTCGCAACGGCGGGGTGGGCATCGTGACGATGCTTCCTGTAGGGAATGGCGGAAAAGCGCGATTCCGGTCTCCGGAAGTTGACAAAGTTGAGAGGCTGGAGCGCTTCTCTCAACTTCGGACTCCGGGCGATGTCAAAGAGCGGGGCAGGGCGCGTCCGCGCCGCGCATAACATCGCGGCGGGGCTGTAGGACAGCTTTTCCCGGGGCGGCCCTAGCCCAGCGCCTCGACCATTTCGGCGAGCGTCAGCCAGCGTTCCTCGGCCTTGTCCTTTTCGGCGCGCTTGTCCTCGATCGCCCTGGTCAGCGATGCGAACCGGCCCGGATCGCGCGTGTAAAGATCGGGGTCGGCCAACGTCGCCTCGTCATCCGCGATCGCGCTTTCCAGTTCCTCGATGCGCTGGGGAAGAAGGTCGTAGTCGCGCTGGTCCTTGTAGCTGAGCTTGGTCGCCTGCGTTTTGGGAGGAGCGGCCTGCGGCCTTGCGGCGGCGGGCGCCTTGCGGCCTTCGGGACGCGGATCGCGCTTGCGGACCCAATCCTCATAGCCGCCGGCGACGACATCGACTTTGCCCGATCCGTCGAGGCCCAGCGTGATCGTGACGGTGCGATCGAGGAAGTCGCGATCATGGCTGACGATGAGCACGGTGCCGTCATAATCGGCGATTACTTCCTGCAGCAGGTCGAGCGTTTCGAGATCGAGGTCGTTGGTCGGCTCGTCCAGCACCAGCAGATTGGATTCGCGGGCGAATTCACGCGCCAGCAGCAGGCGCGACTGTTCTCCGCCCGATAGCGTGCCGACCGCGGCGTCGACCAGCGACGGATCGAAGAGGAAGTCCTTCAGATAGCCCTGGATATGCTTCTTGACCCCGCGCACCTCGATCCAGTCGCCGCCGTCGGCGAGGATGTCGCGCACGCGCTTCTGCGGCTGGAGCAGCCTGCGCTGCTGATCGATGACGATGCCGTCGAGCGATTTGGCGAGCGTGATCTTGCCTTCGTCGGGCGCGATCTCGCCGGTCAGCAGGCGCAGAAGCGTGGTCTTGCCTGCGCCATTTGCGCCGACGATCCCGATACGGTCGCCGCGCTGGATGCGGAGCGTGAAGTCGCGGATGATCGTCCGGTCGCCAAAGCGCTTGGTGACATGATCGGCGTTGATGACCGACTTGGTCTTGACCTCGTCATTGGCGACGGCGAGCTTGGCCGTGCCTGCCGGCCCGATCATCGATGCGCGCTGCGCCCGCATCTGATTGAGCTTTTCGAGCCGCCCCTGATTGCGCCGCCGCCGCGCGGTCACGCCGCGCTGGAGCCAGTGAAGTTCGAGCTTGAGCTTGGCGTCGAGCTTTTCCGCAGCGCGCGCCTCTTCGGCATAGACGCGTTCGGTCCATGCCTCGAAACCGCCGAAACCCACTTCGTTGCGGCGGATCGCCCCACGATCGAGCCACAGCGTCGAGCGCGTCAGGCGGGTGAGGAAAGTGCGGTCATGGCTGATGACCAGGAACGCGCCGTTGAAGCGGTTGAGCCAGCTTTCGAGCCAGTCGATCGCCGCCAGATCGAGGTGGTTGGTCGGCTCGTCGAGCAACAGCACGTCCGGCTCCTGCGCCAGCGCGCGCGCGATCGCGGCGCGCCGCCGCTCGCCGCCGCTCGCCGTCCTGCAGGGGCGTGAGAGATCGAGACCGATCTGGTCGGCGATCGCCTCGACCTCGTGGAGCGGGGGCGCATCGGGCGCGGCGACGGCGAAATCGCGCAGCGTCTCGAACGCGCTGACGTCCGGATCCTGCTCAAGCATCACCACGCGCTTGCCCGGCACGATCGTGCGTCGCCCCTCGTCGCTGTCGATCCGCCCGGCGAGCAGCTTGAGCAACGTCGTCTTGCCGGCGCCGTTGCGCCCGATCAGCGCCAGCCGGTCGCGCTCGCCGATATGGATGTCGAGCCCCCGGAACAGCCAGCCGCTGCCCTGGTTGAGGCCAAGATTTTCATAAGTGAGGACAGGTGCCGCCATGATCCGCGCGAGATAGCGACGGCGGAGCCGTTCGTCACCCCGCGCCTTTCGCCAATGCGGACGCCTGACCATCGCGCCCGCCGCCCCGCGCGCGACCGGCGACGCGGACCTGCGCGGCATTCATGGCCTATTCAAGGCCTGCCGCCTATGCCAACCAGCAATGAAGATGCCCAAGCCCATCCTGACCGCGATGATCTTCGCCGTTGGCGCTGCGCTGGTCGCCGATTCGGCGATCGCCCAGCGGAGGGCGCAGCCTTATCCGGGCGACCGTTATGAGCGGCCCTACCCGGGCGGCCGCGACAATGCCGGCGGCCGGGATCGTTATGGCGGGCGCGATCGCGACGGCGGCCGGGACCGCGACGGCGGCCGGGACCGCGACGGCGGTCGTGACCGCGATGGCGGCAGGGACGGCCCCCCGGGCTATCCCTATGGCGGCCCGCCGCCGCGGCGCGGCGATCAATATGAGGTGTTTCGCAATCGTTCGCAGGGGCAGGTGCGTTCGCTGCGCGAGATTGAGGGGCGCATCGTCCCGCGCATGCCCGGCGCATCCTATCTGGGGCCTGAGTTCAATTCGGCGAACGGCAATTATCGCCTCAAATTCCTGCGCGGCGGGCAGGTGATCTGGGTCGATGTCGACGGTCGGACTGGACAGGTGGTCGGCCGTTCGGGCTATTAAGCGCGACGCTTCACGTTACATTGAGAGGATTGCGATGCGTGTTCTGATCGTCGAGGACGAACCGAGCCTGGGCCAGCAGCTTCGCAGCACGCTCGAAGATGCGGGCTATGCGGTCGATCTCGCGACCGATGGCGAGGACGGCCACTTCCTCGGTTCGACCGAATCCTACGACGCGGTGATCCTCGACCTCGGCCTGCCCGAGATTGACGGGCTGACCGTGCTCGATCGCTGGCGCAAGGACGGCCGCACCATGCCGGTGCTGGTGCTGACCGCGCGCGACAGTTGGTCGGACAAGGTGGCGGGGCTGGACGCCGGCGCCGACGATTATCTCGCCAAGCCCTTCCAGTCGGAAGAACTGATCGCCCGGCTGCGCGCGCTGATCCGCCGCGCCTCGGGCAACGCCAGCTCGGAACTGATCGCCGGCGACGTGCGCCTCGATACGCGCAGCGGGCGCGTGACGCTTGCCGGCGAGCCGGTGAAGCTGACCGCGCAGGAATATAAGCTGCTCAGCTACCTGCTCCACCACAAAGGCAAGGTCGTCAGCCGCACCGAACTGATCGAGCATATTTACGATCAGGATTTCGATCGCGATTCGAACACGATCGAAGTGTTCGTGACGCGCATCCGCAAGAAGCTGGGCCAGGACGTGATCACCACGATCCGCGGCCTTGGCTACAGCCTCGAAGATCCGGCCGCCTGACATGGCCGACGCGCCGGCCCCCGAACCGGCGGCCGGCGTGACCAAGCCGGCCGCGCCGCCCGCCGCGCGCCGGCGGACGACGGGGTCGCTCAGTCGGCGCATGATCGTCATCGCCGGCCTGTGGATCAGCCTGCTGCTGCTCGGCGGCGGCATGGCGCTGGATCGCGTGCTGACCGGCGCCGTCACGCGCAATTTCGACGACTCACTCGAATATGTGCTGACCGCTATGATCGCCTCGGCCGAGATCGGGCCGGGGGGCGAGGTGCTGCTTAACCGCCCGCTCGGCGACCAGCGCTTTCTCGAGCCTTATTCGGGGCTCTACTACCAGATCAGCGGCAAGGGCTTCGACCATTTCCGGTCGCGTTCGCTGTGGGACCGCGCGTTGCAGGTGCATAGCGGGCATGGCGACGAGGACATCCACGTCTATGACAGCAACGAGTTTCCCGACGACAGGCTCCGCGTCCTCGAACGCGACGTGAAGCTGCCGGGATCGAAGGTGAGCTGGCGCTTCCAGGTCGCGCAGTCGCGCGCCGGGCTTGACGAGCAGATCGCCTCGCTGCGCAAGACGCTGGTGCGCAGCTTCGCGCTGCTGGCGCTCGGGCTGATCGCGCTGGCGGCGCTCCAGACATTTTACGGGTTGTGGCCGCTGCGCAAGGTGCGCGCAGCTATCGCCGCGATGCGCGCGGGCAAGGCGAGCCGGATCACCGAGGCGATGCCCAATGAAGTGACGCCGCTGGTCGAGGAACTGAACGCGCTGCTCGAACATAATGAAAAGCAGGCCGAGGAAGCGCGCCGCCATGCCGGCAACCTCGCCCATGCGCTCAAGACGCCGCTGACCGTCATTATGAACGCCGCGACCGCCGGCGCGCCCGATCTGTCCGAAACCGTCGTACGCGAGGCGACGACGATGCGCCGCCAGGTCGATCATCACCTTGCGCGCGCGCGCGCCGTGGGGCGGCGCGGCCATTCGCACAGTCGCGCCGAAGTCTGGCCCAGCCTGCAGGCGGTGGAGCGCGCCGTGGGGCGCCTTTACGCCCATGTCCGTCTCGACATGGCGGGGCGCAAGGATCTGGCGGTGCGCGTCGAGCGGCAGGATCTTGACGAGATTCTCGGCAATCTGATCGAAAATGCCGCCAAATATGGCGGGGGCAGCGTGTTCGTGACCGTCGCCGGCGATGCCGGTTTCGTCGAGATCATGGTCGAGGATGACGGTCGCGGCATCCCGGCGGAACTGCGCGACAAGCTGTTCGAGCGCGGGGTGCGGCTCGATACGTCGAAACCGGGAACCGGCCTCGGCCTCGCTATCGTCCGCGACGTGGTGGAGATATATGGCGGCACGGTCGCGCTGGAGGAAAGCGAGGATCTGGGCGGTCTGCTCGTCAGGTTGCGGCTGCCGGCGGCGGATTGAGCACTGACGCTTCTGCCAAGCGCCGACGGCTGACGACGAACGACATGCGCAGCGCTTGCGCTGCGGGCCTGCGCCGTTAAGGTCGCAGCCTTCCTATGATTTCCCGGGGACAATCCATGATTCATCGCATCCTTCTGGGCGCGGCGACGCTTGCGCTCGCCACGGCCGCTGCGCAGCCCGCGCTGGCCGAAGGCGCGGCCGCGCAGCCCGCGACGCTGGCTCCGTCGACGCCGGGCCATCCGAGCCTTGGCGGCTTTGGCGTCGATCTGGCGGGCATGGACAGGAGCGTCGCGCCCGGCGACGATTTCTACAAATTCGTCAACGGCACCTGGGACAAGAACACCAGGATTCCCGACGACCGCGCCTCGTGGGGCGGTTTCGCGATCCTGCGCGACCTGTCCGACCAGCGCACGCGCATCGTGATCGAAGAGTCGGCCGCGACCAAGGCTGCGCCGGGTTCGGCGACGCAGAAGGTGGGCGATTATTATGCCAGCTTCATGGACGAGGCCGCGATCGACGCGAAGGGCGTCGCGCCGCTGAAACCGCAGCTCGACGAGATCGCCGCGATCAAGTCCGCCGCCGATGTCGCGCGCATCTTCGGCCAGGATCAGCGCATCGGCATCGACACGCCGATCGGCGCAGGCATCGAGCAGGATCTGAAGAACAACAGCACCTACGCCGTCTATATCGGCCAGGGCGGCCTCGGCCTTCCCGACCGCGACTATTATCTGGTCGACACCAACCCGAAGTTCCAGGAGGCGCGGACCAAGTACAAGGCCTATATCGCGCAGATGCTGACGCTGGCGGGCATCCCCGACGCGGAGGCCAAGGCGCAGGGCATCTACGATCTTGAGGTCAAGATCGCCAAGACGCACTGGACCCGCGCCGAATCGCGCCAGATCGAAAAACTCTATAATCCGGTGGCGACCGCCGAGGTCGCGGCCAAATATCCGGGCTTTGACTGGAAGGCTTTCCTGACCGCCGCCGGCGTCGGCGCGCAGCCGCAGGTCGTGGTCGCGCAGCCGAGCGCCGTCACCGGCATCGCCGCGCTGGTCGCGTCCGAGCCGCTCACGGTGTGGAAGGATTATCTGACGCTGCGCACGATCGCCAACGCCGCGCCGCTGCTGCCCAAGGCCTTCGTCCAGGCCAATTTCGACATGTATGGCAAGACGCTGTCGGGCACGCCCATGCTCAAGGATCGCTGGAAGCGCGGCGTCGACCTCGTCAACGCCGGGCTGGGCGAAGCGGTGGGCGAGCTTTACGTCGCCAAATATTTTCCGCCCGAATCCAAGGCGAAGATGGAAGTGCTGGTCGGCAACCTGCGCGCCGCGCTCGACCTGCGGCTTCAGAAGCTGACCTGGATGGCGCCCGAAACGAAGGAAAAGGCGCGCGCCAAGCTCGCCGCCTTCACCGCCAAGATCGGTTATCCCGACAAGTGGCGCGACTATTCGGCGCTTATGATCAGTCGCGACGACGCCTATGGCAACAAACTGCGCTCGACCGCCTTTGAATATCAGCGCAACCTCGACAAGATCGGCAAGCCCGTCGATCGCAGCGAGTGGGGCATGACGCCGCAGACGGTGAACGCCTACGCCAACCCGCTGATGAACGAGGTGGTCTTTCCCGCCGCGATCCTCCAGCCGCCTTTCTTCGATCCCAATGCCGACGATGCGGTCAATTACGGCGCGATCGGCGCGGTGATCGGCCATGAGCTGAGCCACCATTTCGACGATCAGGGCAGCAAGTTCGATCCCAAGGGCAATCTCAGCGAATGGTGGACGGCCGAGGATGTGAAGCGCTTCAAGGCCTATACCGATCGCGTCGTCGCCCAATATGGCGCCTATGAGCCGATCCCCGGCAGCCATGTGAACGGCGAGCTGACGCTGGGCGAGAATATGGCCGATCTCGCGGGCGTGAACATTGCGCTCGACGCCTATCATATCTCGCTGAAGGGCAAGCCGGCGCCGGTGCTCGACGGGTTCAACGGCGACCAGCGCTTCTTCCTCGGGTTCGCGCAAATCTATCGCTACAAGGGTCGCGACGCGGCGGTGCAGCAGCAGTTGACCACCGATCCGCACACGCCGGGCAACTGGCGGCCTTATGTCGTGCGCAATCTCGACGCCTGGTATGCGGCGTTCGGGGTGAAGCCGGGCGAGAAGTTTTACCTGGCGCCCGATCAGCGCATCAAGGTCTGGTAAGAATGGTGGGGCGGTTCCGAAAGGGACCGCCCTTCTTCATTGCGGCGATCTGCGCTTATGCGCCATCGCGCATCCGTTCGTGATGGCGGATCACTTCATCAATGATGAAGCGAAGAAACTTCTCCGAAAACTCCGGGTCGAGATTGGCGTCCTGCGCCAGCCGGCGCAGACGCTCGATCTGGCGATCCTCGCGGCCCGGATCGGCCGGGGGGAGGCCGTGGGTCGCCTTGTGACGGCCTACGGCCTGCGTGATCTTGAAGCGCTCGGCGAGCATGAAAACCAGCGCGGCGTCGATATTGTCGATGCTTTCCCGGTAACGCGCCAGTGTATCGTCGGTCATTCGAATCCCCTGTTTGGGCCGTTTTCGACACAGAGGCCGCCGAGTGCAAGCGCTTCGCGCTTGCGCTCGGCCCGCGCCCGCGCCACATCGCCCCAATGACTGCGACAGTTCACCGTATCGGCGCCGAGCGCCAGCCTACGCTCGATCCGATGATGGCGCTCGTCGCGCAGGATATGAATGCGGTCAACAGCGTCATCCTCGATCGCATGCAGTCGCACATTCCGTTGATTCCCGAACTTGCCGGCCACCTGATTGCGGGCGGGGGCAAACGGATGCGGCCGATGCTGACGCTGGCCTGCGCCCGGCTGCTCGGTTATCCGGGCACGCGGCATCACCAACTCGCCGCCAGCGTCGAGTTCATTCACACCGCGACTCTGCTCCACGACGATGTCGTCGACGGATCGGACCTGCGCAGGGGCAAGCGCACCGCCAACATGATCTGGGGCAACCCGGCGAGCGTTCTGGTCGGTGATTTCCTGTTCAGTCGTTCGTTCGAGCTGATGGTCGAGGACGGCAGCCTGAAGGTGCTGCGCATCCTGTCCAACGCCAGCGCGGTGATCGCTGAAGGCGAGGTCAACCAGTTGAGCGCGCAGCGCCGCGTCGACACCAGCGAGGACCAGTATCTCGAGATCATCGGCGCCAAGACTGCGGCGCTGTTCGCCGCCGCCTGCCGCATCGCGGCCGTCGTCGCCGAACGGCCCGAGGCAGAGGAACTGGCGCTCGACGCTTATGGCCGCAACCTTGGCGTCGCCTTCCAGCTTGTCGATGATGCGATCGATTATGCGTCGGACGCCCGCACGATGGGCAAGGACACGGGCGACGATTTCCGCGACGGCAAGGTGACGCTGCCGGTCATCCTCGCCCATGCGCGCGGCAGCGATGCCGACAAGCGTTTCTGGCGCGACGCGATGATGGGCCATCGCATTTCCGACGCGGACCTTGAGCAGGCGAAGCAATTGCTGGCGGAAACCGGTGCGCTGGCCGATGCGATCGCCCGTGCGCGTTTCTATGGCCAGCGGGCGATCGACGCGCTTGGCGGCTTCGCTTCTGGGCAGGCCAAGGCGGCGCTGGTCGAAGCCGTCGAGTTCGCGATCGCGCGCGCTTATTGAGCGATCGGCGGCGGGCCGGGCATCCTGTTGACGCCCGGCCCGCCGCCGGCCGATCAGGCGACGGCCGTCGCGGAGCGCCGGCTGCGTATTGCGGCGCCGACCAGGCCGAAGCCCGCGATCAGCATCGCCCAGCTTGCCGGTTCGGGCACGCCCGGGGGCGCTGCATTCTGCCAGAACTGCACGTCATCAATGCCGAACCAGGTGAAGTCGTTGCCGCCGCCATCGGTCGCGGCGAATACCACCGAGGTGACGGCGGAGCTGAACAGCAACCCGACAAAGCCGATGTCCGCAGTCGGCGGGGTGACGAATACGCCGCTTTCGCCGGTATTGGCGACGAAGCTTACCGTTTCGCCCAGATCGCCGCCGAAGCCGTCGAAATAGGAACGCAGATCGAAGCCGATCGCGCGGAAGCCGCCCGTGCTGGAAACGGTCATCTCCGATCCCCAGGTGTCGAGCCGCGCCTGCACCCATGCAGTGCCGTTGACCGCGCCGTAAAGGCCGGCGGTGCCGTAGGTCCAGTAAGTCGCGCTGCCGTCGACGGTGAGCGGGCCGCGCGTGAAGGGAGCCGGCGCGTCAATGCCGCCATAGTTGAGATCGGTGTAAACGCCTGGCCCGGCGCCTGCCGCATTGAAGCTGGCCCGATCCGAATAAACGGTCGCGCCATGCGCCGCGCCTGCGAGAAAGGTCGAGGCGATGGCCAGCGAAATCGGCTTGCGAAACATGATGTTAATCCCCCTGTTGCCGGGGGAGTTTCGGATTGCTGCGCCTGCGAAGTCAACCGCCAATTTACCATAATTTTCCGGGGCGACTGTCCCGTTTCGGCAAACAAGCCGATGGACGCGCGCCGGCTTTTGCGGCAGCGCCCGTTGGTGAACGAGCCGCAGCCCATGACCATGCTCCCCATTCACGCCGTGCTGGGCGACCTTCTGGAGGCGTTGCGCGACTCGCCCAACCTCGTGCTCGTTGCGCCGCCGGGGGCGGGCAAGACGACGGCGGTCGCTCCTGCGTTGCTGGGCGAACCCTGGTGCGCCGGGCAGGTGCTGCTGCTTTCGCCCCGCCGGCTGGCCGCGCGCGCGGCGGCCGAGCGGATGGCGGCGCTGGCTGGCGAACCCGTCGGGCGCACGATCGGCTATGCGACGCGCATGGATGCGAAGCAGTCGGCCGACACGCGGCTGCTGGTGCTCACCGAAGGCATTTTCCGCAATCGCATCCAGAACGACCCTGAACTTACGGGCATTTCGGCCGTGCTGTTCGACGAAGTGCATGAACGCTCGCTCGACAGCGATTTCGGGCTGGCGCTGGCGCTCGACGCGCAGGCGGCGCTGCGCCCCGATCTGCGGCTTGTGGCGATGTCGGCGACGCTGGACGGCGCGCGCTTCTCGGCGTTGATGGGCGACGCGCCGGTGATCGAGAGCGAGGGGCGCAGCCATCCGCTGACGCTACGCCACGTCGGCCGCCGCGCGGAGGCGCGGATCGAGGATGAGATGGCGGCGATGATCCGCCGTGCGCTGGCCGAGGAGGAGGGCGGGCTGCTCGCCTTCCTGCCGGGCGTGGCGGAGATTGAGCGCACCGCCGAGCGGCTTGACGGTCTGGCGCCTGATATTGATCTCCATCGCCTTCATGGCGCGCTCGAACCCGCCGCCCAGCGCGCGGCGATCGCTGCGGCCCCGCCGGGCAGGCGCAAGCTGGTGCTGGCGACGTCGATCGCCGAGACCAGCCTGACGCTCGACGGCGTACGCATCGTCGTCGATTCGGGGCTGGCGCGGCGGCCGCGCTATGACCGGGCGGCAGGCATGACGCGCCTGGTGACCGAGCGCGCGAGTCGCGCCGCGGTCACCCAGCGCGCCGGCCGCGCCGCCCGCCAGTCGCCGGGCGTCGCCTATCGGCTATGGGAAGAAGCGGCGACCGCCGGCCTCCCCCCTTATGATCCGCCCGAGATCGCCGAGGCCGATCTGTCGGCGCTGCTGCTCGATTGCGCGATCTGGGGCGTGCGCGATCCGCGCGACCTCAACTGGCTCGATCCGCCGGGCGAAGCCGCGATCGCCGAGGCGCGCAGCCGTTTGCTGACGCTTGGCGCGATCGATGGCGATGGGCGCCCGACGGCGCATGGACGCAGGCTTGCGACGCTGCCGCTGCCGCCGCGGCTGGCGCATATGCTGGTCGAGGCGAGCGAGCGCGGCTGGGCGCGCACGGCGGCCGAAGTCGCCGTGCTGTTGTCGGAGCGCGGGCTGGGCGGCAACGACCCCGATCTGGAACTGCGCCTCCGCCGCTGGTCCGGCGAGCGCGGCCAGCGCGCAGAGGCAGGCCGCAAGCTTGCCGCGCGATGGGAAAGGCTGGTGGGCGGACAAGGCGGGCGCGGCGGCGTAGGCGCGGCGGTTGCGCTGGCCTTCCCCGATCGCGTCGCGCGGCGTCGCAGCCATGATGGGGAGGACTGGATCAGCGTCGGCGGGCGCGGCTTCCGGCTCGACCCGGCATCGCCGCTCGCGCGGGCCGAATGGCTTGCCGTCGCCGAGACGCAGGGCGCGGCGTCGGGCGCGCGCATCCTCTCCGCCGCGCCGCTCGATCCGGCCGAGGTCGAAAGCCTGTTCGCCGACCGGATCCAAAGCGGCAGCCATGTGCGCTTCGACGCTGCGACCGGCGGCGTCTCCGCCACGCGCGAACGCCGGCTGGGCGCGATTCTTCTGGCGCGCGGCCCCGACGACCGCGCTGATCCGGCCGCCATCGCCG
The DNA here is from genome assembly GCA_003240855.1 of Sphingomonas sanxanigenens. GTDB lineage: Bacteria > Pseudomonadota > Alphaproteobacteria > Sphingomonadales > Sphingomonadaceae > Sphingomonas_L > Sphingomonas_L sanxanigenens_A. The sequence goes on along the minus strand of QFNN01000032.1, from coordinate 4,526 downwards.
CGGCCTTGCTGGACGGCGTGCGCGCCGGCGGCCTTGCGCTGCTGCCATGGCCCGAAAGCGCAGCAGCGCTACGTGCGCGCATCGCCTTCGCAGCCGGCCATGGCGGGGCGGAGGTCGACCTTTCCGAAGATGCGCTGATGGCTGCGCTGGACGACTGGCTGCCGCCTTTGCTCAAGGGCCGGCGGCGGCTGGCCGACATTGATACAGGGGCGCTTGCCGGCGTGCTTGACGGATTGCTTGGCTGGGAAGGGCGGCAGGCGCTCGACCGGATTGCGCCCACGCATTTCGCATCGCCGGCAGGCAGCAGCCACGCGATCGACTATGCGGCGGAAGGCGGCCCGCGCGTCGAGCTTCGCCCGCAGGCGCTGTTCGGCCTGGCCGAGCACCCCATGGTCGCGGGCGGGCGCGTGCCGCTTGTCCTCAGCCTTACCTCGCCCGCCGGCCGACCGATCCAGACGACGCGTGACCTGCCCGGTTTCTGGGCGGGAAGCTGGGCCTCGGTGGCCAAGGAAATGCGTGGCCGCTATCCCCGCCACCCCTGGCCCGACGATCCCGGGGGGGCGGTGGCCACGCTCCGCACCAAAAAGGCCGATGCAAGGCGCGGCTGACGCTTGCCTTGCAGGGGGCTGCGCGCTTATTGGCGATCCAACAGGAGCATGTTCATGGCGACGGCGCGAATCTATCAGCGGATCAAGAATGCGATGCAGTCGGGCCGCGCGCGGACCGATCAGTGGCTGCTGGAATATGAAGCCGCCGATCCACAGATTGCCGATCCGCTCACCGGCTGGGCGGGTTCGGCCGACACGCGCCGCCAGCTCCGTCTGACCTTCCCGTCGCTTGAGGCCGCCAAGGCCTATGCCGAGCGCGAGGGGATTGCCTATCATGTCATCCCCGCGCCGCAGCGCACGCTTAAGCTGCAGGCCTACGCGGATAATTTCCGGTAAGTCTGATCCAGCGAAGCTGGATCGAACGCGGCGCCGCATCCGCGCCAGCGGATCAGACTCCAAACATCGATTTATCGCGCGGGCCGCAGGCTCGCTGACTGGATTCGCCAGCGAAGCTGGTCGGGCGTCGCGCCGGGCACGTCGTTGACGCGGCGGAGCGTGTAGCTGCCCGCAAAGCGCTGCCGCTCGCCATCGCCGAGCGTCGCTGCAACCGTGACCGGAATGGTGACGAAGCTCGATCCAGCCGCCCCCTCGGCCGCGCCGGGCTGGCCGAGCGTCACGCTGGTCGTCCGCGTCTCTGCGAACCCCTTGGCGAAGGCGTCATAGCTTTTGCCGCTCGCCGCGCCGCCATTGCTCCACTGCGCATAGGCCGTGCCATAGTCGCGCGCGGCAAGCGCCCGATAATATAGCTGGATCACGTCGCTCGCGGCCGCAATACTGGCGGCGGCGGGGCCGCAACCGGCGGGGCGATCGGATCCGTCGCCGATCAGCGCGCAGGATCGCGCAATCTCGTCCTCGATCATCGCGCAGCTATTGGCGACGTTGCATGGCGGGTGCGTGGCGGGCGAGACCTGCACGCACAGGTCTGCGCGCTTCCGCGCCGCCGCCTTGCCGATCTCGGCAGAGCAGGCGAGGGGGCCGGCGGGCGTCGGGGCCTCGGCGGTTTCGACGATATTGGGGAGGGCGCTCGCGGCATTGGCTTCGGGGAGCGGCGCGCTGGCCTGCGCCGCCACGCCCGCGTTGCCGCCGCCGTCCTGATGGCCGCCACAGCCGGCAAGCATGAGCGAAAACGCGACGACACACGCGATATGCAGCGAACGGGGCCGGGGCATCGTCGATCCTCCTCCAACACCCGCCGTCATAATCGTTCAGCTTCGCAGGAGCGAGAGGCGGTCGGGCCGTATCTGATCGGGCGTGACGCCTTCGATCGCAGGGAAGGGGGCGCCGATGATCGCCGCCGCCGCAATCGCGGCCATTGCTGGCGCTGTCTGCAGCCCGTAGCCGCCTTGTCCCGCGAGCCAGAAGAAGCCCGGCGCATCCGGTGCAAAGCCCGCCACCGGCACGCGATCGGCGCTGAACGTCCTGAGGCCCGCCCAGCGATGCGGGATGCTGCGCGGCGGATCGATCGTCGTCCATTCGCTCAGCCGGTGCGCGGCGAGCGCAATGTCATAGTCGTCGGGGCTGGCGTCGCCCGGATCGTCGGGCACCTCATCCACCGGCGAGACGAGCAGCCGCCCGCCCTCGGGCATAAGGTAGAACTCGTCGACTACGCTCTTGAGGAAAGGCCAGCCCATCATATCGGCCCCCGCCGGCGGATCGACGACGATGATCGTCCGGCGCAGCGGCGTGAGGCCAAGGGGCGCGACATCCGCCATCTCCGCGATGCGATCGGCCCACGCCCCTGCGGCGTTGACGAGGATGGGGGCGGCAAAGCTGCGGCCGTCCTCGAGCGTGACCTGCCAGGCATCGCCCTTGCGCGCGACGGCGGCGACGCGCGCGCGCGTCTCGATCCGCCCCCCGGCGGCGCGGACCGCGCGGGCATGGCCCTGGATCAGCGCATCGCCGTCCAGCTTCAGCCCGTCATGATCGGCGAAGCCCGCGACCACCTTGCCGTCGGCGGTGCGCGCGACGGGGCAGAGCGCGGCGACGCCAGCCGCCTCGAGGCGCTCGACCCCGGAAGATAGTTTGCGCGTGATCGCTTCCAGCCGGTCGAGCGCCTCGAGGCTCGCTTCGTCGGCGACGAACAAGGCGGGCATGCGGCGGCTCAACTGGCCGAAGCCCTCAGGCGGTTCTATGAAGAAGGAGCGGCTGTGCCGCGTCAGCGCGCGGACGACATCGTTGCCGATGCCGAAATGCGAGAAAGTCACGCTCCGCCCCGAGCTGTGATAGCCGGGGGCGTCTTCCGCCTCGAGCAACAGGACATCGGCCTCGCGCGCGAGCGCGGAGGCCAGCGACAGCCCGGCGATTCCGCCGCCGAGGATCAGGATATCGGCATCGGCCATCGCGCGATCAGGCCGGCTTGCGGCGCACGGGCACCGGGACATTGCAGATGTCCGCGCCGCCCGCAGGCACGTTGAAGAAGGCGTCGCGCCGGTTGGCGCGCGCCTCGGCATAGGCGGCGAAGCTGGCGCTGTCGGTCGCCAGATATTGCCAGCGCGGGATCGCCAGCCCATCGGCGCCGCGGCGGGCCGCGGCGATGGCGACGCGCTGCTCGGGCTTGTCGTAGAAGCCGAGCTGGGCGGTTCCGCGGGGCAGCGCGCTCAGCGCCTCGATGCCGTCGATCACGCGCCCCACCGCGGCGATGTTGCGTTCCAGGTGACGCGGGCCATGCCCGATCACGGCATAAAGCTCGCCCCCATTGCCGGTGTCGGGCGCGAGATCGCGGCCGACGCCGACCATCGCATAGCAATGCGGCAGCCACGCCTGCTTGCCGTCGGTTGCCACCGGCCAGCCCCCGGCGTGCCCCGTCTGTTTCGCATAGGCGTCGGGATAGCCGAGCGGGCGGAAGCCGATCCCGGCGAGCGGGCGGCTATATTCGGCGGGCGGCTTTGCGACCAGGGTGGCCGGCAGCGCCTTCGCGCCTTCCGCATCGCCCCATTGGACGACATAATTGTCCTGCACCCGGTTGATGCTGGTCCCGTCCCAGAAATGCGCAGCGGCCAGCGCCTCGATATTGGCGACATGGACAGGCGCCCAGCCGGGGGCGAGCTGGATCGTCACGACCTTGCCCGAGGCGAGGGTGAGGACGATCAGGTCCGCAGGATCGATGTCGCGCCAGTCGCCCGCAGGGGCGGCGGCGACGATTTCGGCCGGCGAACGGGCGGCGGGAGCGCCCGCCGCAGACTGGTGCGCCGCAGCCTGCAGCGCAAGGGCGATGAGTATCGACATGCGCGCCGGTGTGGCACGCGACGCGATCAAGCGGAAGGGGCGACTTGCCCCCGCCGCCGACAGCGACTAGGGAGCCGCCTTCCAGGACTATGCGGAGCGGTGGCCGAGTGGTCGAAGGCGCTCGCCTGGAAAGTGAGTATACGGCAAAACCGTATCGAGGGTTCGAATCCCTCCCGCTCCGCCACCATGCCTTGATTTTGCTGGATAATTTCCCTCAAGGACACTTGGCTCCCATAACCGCTCCCCAATAGCGCGTTCGCTCGAAGCTGGACGGCATGGAACGCGGATGGCGATTTAGCTCATAGGATCGCTGCCCATAGCGGCCTCTCTCGCCAGTCTGGCGGGAAGCCCATCGCTTCGAAGTCGCCAGTAGGATTCTCTTCGATCAAGGCCGCCAGCCTTTTGGGCCAATCAGATTCGGGCGCAACGACGGCCATCGAGTGCAAAAGCATCGACAGGGTGTTGTAGAGCTTCCGATCAGCCTGCGGATCAATCGTTGCCGCGAGGGCTGGCGGATTTTGCGCCATGGGGAATGTCACGGTGAACCGGCGGTTCCACAAACGACTATGATGCGCGCAAATGTTTCGCACCGTAGCTAGGGTCAGGACCCATTGATATGGGCGTTGCGATCTGATTCATGCTCCGCAAGGAGACTGGATTTGAGCGACCTGTATTGGCTGACGGACGAGCAGA
>QFNN01000031.1 GCA_003240855.1 Sphingomonas sanxanigenens | reverse complement strand
CGGCAGGTTCGGCTTAGACACCCAGTTCCTAATTCAGATCAGAGGCTTATGCCACTCCCGCCAACCCTCTCGGCCCAACGCGGTGAATAAGCCGGGTTAAATGGCCGCCAGCAACGCGCGCGCGACCAGCTCAACAGACTGGAGACTGCATTTGCCGCGCGCGCCTGAGCTCCTCTTCACGCCGTTGCCTCTGGCTGCGCTGGCGGCAGCCGCGCTGGCGTTGCCGGCGTCCGCTGCGGGGCGTCACACCCAGCCGGCGCCAGACGCGCCGGACAGGCCCTGGCGTCCCAATATCACCGCAAATGGCGAAATCGTGCCGGGCAGCCCCTCCCCGACGTCGGCCGCATCCACCGGTTTCGTCCTGCCGACAAACGAGGCGCTGGCTACGCTTCCGGCCGAACCCTCGATCGACAGAACGCGCGTCTATGACCTCGCCGACCTCATCGACCTCGCCGAGTCGCGTAGCCCCGCAACGCGGGTTGCCTGGAACGCGGCCCGCGAAACCGCGCTTGCCGCAGGCATTGCGCGGAGCAGCTATCTGCCGCGCCTGACGGCGACCGCGCTTGGCGGATTTCAAGCCGTGCACGGACGCGCATCGGCGCTCGGCCTCAATGCCGGTTCGGACAATTCGGTGGGCGGCGGCGTCGCGGCGCTTTCGTTGCAATGGCTGCTGTTCGATTTCGGGCAAAGGCGAGCGATCGTGGAGGGTGCAGATCAGGCGACGATCGCAGCGGATATCGGTTTTACCGCCGCGCATCAGGCGCTGATCCATCAGGTCAGCCTCGCTTTCTACGCCCATGCGGCTGCGCGCTCGCGCACGGCGAGCGCCACCCGGTCGCTTGCCGACGCTCAGGCCGTCCAGCAAGCAGCCGAACAGCGATACCAGCATGGCGTGGGCACGGTGATCGAAGTCGCACAGGCCAAGCAGGCAACCGCGCAGGCGCGCCTTGCCGAAGTACAGGCGAAGGGCGCGACCGAGGACGCCTATGTCGATCTCCTCGCCGTCATGGGCATCCCGCCGCTCACAAAGATCGCGATCGCCGACGCATCGGGACATAGGCTGAGCCCTGCCCTGGGCGACGATGCTGAAAAGGTGATCGCATCCGCGCTCGGCAGGCGGCCGGACGTGCTGGCGGCCTATGCCTCGCTCAAGGCCAGCCTCGCCGGCGAAAGAGCTGCGCGGGCGGAGTTCCTGCCCAAGTTCTTCGTCTCGGCCAACGGCGCCTATGCCGGCGGCGATCTGTCGCTCAGCGGGCTGCCTTCGATCGGGTCAGGGGACAGCCCGACGCTCAACCTCACCAACCGGCGGCTGGGCGCGACCATCGTGGGCGGAGTCACCGTTCCCCTTTATGACGGCGGGCGACGCAAGGCTGCGCTTGAACAGGCGCGGACGCGCACCGATAGCGCGCGCGCGACGTTGGATCGCGTCAGGAACGATGCGATCCAGCAGATGGTGGTGGCGAATAACGCGCTTCGCACCAGCCTGGCCGCGCACGAGGCGGCCGGTGAATTGCAGGCTGCGGCGCAGACCACCTTCGACGCCGCGCTCGCCGCCTATCGCAACGGCGTTGGCAGCTCGACCGACGTCATGCTGGCCGAGCGGCAACTGCTCGAGGCGCGGAATGCTCATAGCGACGCCTACAGCACGGCGTTGGCCGCCGCCGCGACGCTCGCGCTGGCGAGCGGCGTGCTTGGCGGCGCTCCCTGACATGGACCATGCGCCGCGCAATATCGTTCAAAACGGCGCATTCCCGTCCAAGAGAGTCCGGGCGCGCATCTCTAAATCACAGGCAAGGCATGATCCTGACGGATGAGCAGTTCCCCAAAAGGCGAGAGTCAGGTCATATCGTGAGAGACGTGATATGTCGGCGCGACGCCGCTGCGATGCTTTTGAGCGCTTCCTATCGGCGCGCGCAAATGATGGTAAACTGGTAATTCCGAGTGGCGACAACGATGATAGCGACATCGCACGCGCACCCCGCGCATAATCGCCGGCTGATCTCGATCGATGAGATCCTCGACGCCCGTCCCCAGCGCCCCACCGCTACCAGCCGCGACCGCGGCTGGGACGGGGTCATTGTCGATGTTCATGCCCCGCGCATCGATTGTGCGGAAAACCATCCCGGCCTCGATCATCATCTGATCAGCTATTGCGTCTCGGGCGGCGGGCGGCTCGTTCAGGGGCGCGCGGGAACAGTGCATGAATCTATGATATCGGCGGGGGTCTCGCTGATCATGCCGGCGGGCTATGATTCGACCTGGAGTGGCGATTCCGCTGCGTCGGCGCGCCTGCGCGTGCCGGCGGAACTTGTCCGCCAGGCGGCCGAGCAGACGGGCAAGCGCTGCGTTTCGCAGGTCGAGATCTGCAACATATTTGAAGTCCGCGATCCGGTGATCGAACGGATGGCGCTGGCCCTCCTGGCCGAAATGGACACCGGGCCGCATCCGGCGCAGGCGCTGATCGTCGATGCGGTCTCGATCGCGATCGCTGCGCACCTGATTCGCCGCTATAATGCGCTCGAAACGCCCGAAAGGCATGATCCGTCGCCGCTGGGCAGGATGGAACTGGCGCGGCTGACCGCGTTCATCGAGGATAATATCGATCGCACAATCGGTCTCGCCGACCTTGCCGCCGTTGTGAATGTCAGCCGTTTCCACTTCACCCGGCTGTTCAAGCGCAGCACCGGCCACACCGCCAGCCAGTTCATCGAACAGTGCAGGGTTCGCCGGGCGCAGTCGCTGATCCGCGATACCGATCTGCCGCTTGCACAAATCGCGTTGATGACAGGCTTTGCCGACCAGAGCCATTTCACGCGCCGTTTTCATCGGCAGGCGGGCAGCACGCCCGCGGTCTATGCGCGCGAGATGGGCCGGCGCCGGTCCGCTCGCCGTTCCTGAACGCTTTGCGCCGGGGAGATGCGATGCGCCTGACCAGACGGGTGGAAACCTTGATCGAGACCGATCGCGCGACGATCTTCGATATATTGGCGGACCTCCGCCATTATGGAGACTGGCTGCCCCATTCGCTGGTGTTCAAGGGGACGACGGCGATATCGCCCGGCCCCATCGGCGTCGGCACGACCTATGTCGAAACCAGTCCCTGGGGCACGCGCCGGGGCGTCGTAACCGTGATAGATCGGCCCGATCGCATTGCTTATTGGCAACCCATGACGCTCAGCCCCCGCTGGCTGGGCACGGTATTCGTCCGGGTCGAAGACAGTCTGGCGCCCGTCGGTTTTTCGACATTGCTGCGGAGGGATCTGCAATTGCGCTTCAGGGGCGTTGTCACGCTTGCCGCTCCCATCGTCGCGCGGTCCTTCGTGTCCGAGATTGAGCGGATCCAGAAATGGCTGAAGTCGCATGCTGAGGCGCGGACGGCCGCCGCTGCGGTGACGTAGGGAAAGCCGGCCGATCCTCCCCGGCCCTTACCGAGACAATCCCGTTCCATCGCGCGCAACACGGCTCAAGCAAGGTAGCGCCCGCACGCCATAAAGTGCGAACCGGGGTTTATGAGGGGCGCCATGGCGAAGCCTGTCCCGATTGCGCATCGGGGGTCGTCAAGCGCTGCCAGCCGGCGCAAGGGCCTGTTGCCCCGGTGAGCTCGGTGGTCTCCTGGACCGAGGTGCTTGAAGGCGCCTCGCCATTGTCGGAAGAGATCATTTTCCGATCCTGGGCGCTGGATATCATGGCCCGGGTGAGAGGCGGCCACGGAGGGCCAAGGCCCGAGGGCGCCTCGCGCAGGATCTTCGCCAAGGGCGTCATCGGCCTGGCCAACGCTATTCTGGTCGTCGATCGCGCCATTCCGGCTGAGTTGGCGGTCGATCATTTCCAGCCCGGCGTCCACCTGCCCGCCATGCTGCGGCTGTCAAACGCCAGCCCTTCATTGCAGGCCGATAACGTGCCCGATATGCGCGGTTTCGCTATGCGGATCGGGATGGCGGGGGGGCGTTTCCACGATCTGCTGCTCGTTAATTGCCCCGTCGCCTTCGCGCGCAATGCGCGGCAATCGCGCGATCTCGTTCTTGCCTGGGCGAGCGCCCCCGACATGTTTCTCGCGCGCGTGGCCCAGAGCATGGGCGAAAGCGAAGCGCACAGGATCGCCCGGCAGATGAAAGACTGTTTTCGCCTCTGCGCGAGCCTTGCGCATGAGCGATTCTGGAGCGCGGCCCCCTATTTGTGGGGCGACCGGCCGGCCCGTTTCGAGCTCCGGCCGATGGCGGCGGCCGAGCCGGCGGAAGCCGCGCTGGATCATTGCGGCGATGGTCTCTCGCTCGATTTTGCGCGGAGGCTTGAAACCGGGCACATCGGGTATCGCCTCGCTGTCCAGCCTTATGTCGACGCGAAGCATACTCCGCTCGAAGACGCGTCGGTTGACTGGCTTCCGGAGATTTCGCGGCCGATTGAAATTGCCAGCCTGATGATCCCCCGGCAGAATCTCGAGGACGCCAAGGCCGCTGCGCTGCGCCGGAGGACAGACATGACGGCGTTCGATCCCTGGAACGCGCCCCCGCGCTTTCGCCCGCTCGGTAGCCTCAATCGTTTTCGCCGGATCATCTGCGAAATGAGCTTGCAGCAGCGCGCCATCATCGAAGGCGGAGCCTGAATAACATCATCATCCGGCCCGCGACGCAACGAGGAGCGAGGCGCCGCAACATCGCGCAAGATTGCGGCCTGCCGATCCCATAGCCCGTTTGCCGGCTCCCGCGCCGGAATGTGGTGGGAGCCGAAGCCATAACGCCACGCCGCCGCACCAGCGCGCGGACGGGGCATCCTCTGGAGGTAAGAATGTCCAATAAAGTCTCGACTCTCATCATCGGCGCGCTTGCGGCTGCAGGCGCCGTCGCTCCCGTCGCGGCGAAGGACTATACGCCGGCCCAGCGCGAAAAGCTGAAGGCCGATCACACCGCGCTGGTTCAGGCCGGCAAGGTCGAGCCGTGCTTCGGCGCTGCGCTGAAGGGCAGGAATGACTGCTATGCCGGGGCCGGCACCACTTGCGCCGGAACCAGCACGGTCGACTATCAGGGCAACGCCTTCAAGCTCGTCCCCAAGGGCACGTGCACGGCGATCAAGACCCCCAAGGGCCCGGGCAGCCTTTCCCCCAAGGCCTGATTTCTGAAACGCGATCGGGCGCCCCGCTCCCGCCCGATCGCACTCGGTTCCCTCTCGTCCGGACATGTTCCCGATGGCGCTTTCGCCTGCCCAATCCGATCTCGCCCTTGTCGCGTTCGCGACCGCGCTCATGTGGCTGCCCTATACGCTCGCGCTTATGGCGCGCGGCGGGCTGATGGCGGCGATGGGCAACCGCGATACGATGCCGGCGCTGCCTGCCTGGGCCGAACGCGCCCACCGCGCGCATGCAAATGCGGTTGAAAATCTTGCCGTGTTCGCGCCGCTCCTTATCCTCGCGACGATCGTTGCGCCCGATGCAGCGCATCTTGCGCTTGCGGCGCGCGTCTATCTGGTCGCCCGGCTCGTTCATTACGGCGTCTATGTGGCGGGCGTCCCCTTTATCAGGACCCTGGCGTTTCTGGCCGGATGGGGCGCGACATTGGTGGTCGCCGCTGCGCTCTTCGCATGATCGGCGCGGGCGTCGTGCGCGGTTGGCCTTCGCTCAGCGGGGTGGGCCTGAAACCTCAGCACGTGCAGGCGATTCTCACCGAACTGCCCGATGTGGGTTTTTTCGAGATTCACGCCGAAAATTATATGGGCGCAGGCGGGCCGCCGCATCGCCATCTGAAGGCGATCCGCGACCATTATCCGTTGTCGATTCACGGTGTCGGCCTGTCGCTCGGCGGCGCAAATCCGCTCGACGAAGCGCATCTCGACCGGCTTGCCGCGCTCGTTCACCGCTATGAGCCAGTCCTTGTTTCGGAGCATCTCGCCTGGTCGTCGCACGATGGCGCGTTCCTGAACGATCTGCTCCCCCTTCCCTATACCCGCGCTTCGCTGGAGCGCGTCGTCGGGCATGTGGATCATGTCCAGGCCGTTTTGCGTCGGCGCATCCTGATCGAGAATCCGTCGACCTATGTCGGCTTTGCCGAAAGCGATGTCGCGGAAACCGATTTCATCGCCGAAATCGTGAAGCGCACGGGCTGCGGCCTGCTGCTGGACATCAACAACATCCATGTCGCGACGACCAACAGCGGTGACGACGCGCACGATTATCTGGCGGCGTTCTCGCATCAGTGGGTCGAGGAAATCCACCTTGCCGGCCACGCGCCGCGTATCGACGCGAATGGACTGGCCCTGCTGATCGACTCGCACGACCGGCCTGTCGCCGAACCGGTCTGGAGGCTTTATGAGGCCGCGATCGAGCTGATCGGCGCGCGCCCGACCCTGATCGAGCGCGACGCCGCTATCCCCGAATGGGCCGAGCTCCACGCCGAGGCGCGGCGCGCCGATGCCTGCATGAGCGCCGCCGCCGCAGGAGGCGGCCATGTCGTCGCTTGCTGAACGCCAGGCGGCGTTCGCCCACGCGCTGCGTGTTCCGGAAGCGCCGCCGCCGCCTGACCTCGCGACGCCGCGCGGCGCTGCGCAGGCCGAACGCTTCGCCGTCTATCGCAACAATGTCGCGGTCAGCCTGATCGAAGCCCTGCGCGCCGGATTTCCGGTTGTCGATCGTCTGGTCGGCCAGGTTTTCTTCGGTGCGATGGCGCGCATCCACGCGCTGCAAAGCCCCCCGACCTCGCCGGTCCTGCTCGCTTATGGCGCGGACTTTCCGGCGTTCATCGCGCGCTTCGAGCCAGCGGTCTCGATCCCCTATCTTGCCGATGTCGCGCGGCTCGAATGGAACTGGCTCGAAAGCTATCACGCCGTCGACGCCGATCCGATGCCCGCTGCGGCGCTCGGCGCGCTGCCTGCGCAGCGCTGGCCTAATCTGCGCCTTGTTCTGCATCCCGCCGCACGGCTGCTGCGCTTCGACACTCCCGCGCTTTCGGTCTGGCGTATCCATCAGGACGAAAACCTGCCCGCCGCGCCCGATATCGAGGACAAGGCCGAATATGCGCTGATCCTGCGCCCGCATGCCGACGTGGCCGTGCTTGACCTGTCGATCGGCGCCTTCGCTTTCCTGTCCGCTATCGCCGCAGGAGAAAGCATCGCCGACAGCCTGCCCGGCGCGATCGCGGCCGAACCGGGGCTGGACGTCGCGGCGTTGCTCCCCCGGCTGTTTGTAGCCGGGACGTTTGCAGATTTCGTCACCCGCGATGAGTCAAGGATATGAAATATGGGTTTTAACGCCGGACATGTGGTTCAGGACGAAGCTCTCGCCATGCGCGCTGCGCAGGCTATCCGGCTTGCCGGTCTTTATGCCGCGCCGCCGGTGATGCGGATCGCGCTGGCGCTGCCTTTTCTCCGATCCGGACTGACGCGCTGGGATCCCTTCCCCACCCTGTCGCCGGGGACGCAGTTCCTGTTCGAGGATCAGTTCAAGCTGCATCTCTTCGGGCGGCTCGTCGATCTGCCGTCGCCGACGCTGCTTGCCTATGCGACGGCCTGCGCGGAGATCGTCCTGCCGTTGCTCCTGCTGCTGGGCTTGGCGACGCGGCTTGCCGCGCTCGGGCTGTTGGCGATGACCGCCGTGATCCAGTTGGTCGTCCCAGAAGGCTGGGCCAATTTCCACCTTTACTGGGCTGCGCTGGCGCTGGGCATCATGGCGCTGGGCGGCGGTCCGCTGTCGCTGGACGCCGCACTCGCTCGCCTGTTCCGATCCCGCCGAGCGTCAACATAAGGCGGTTCGCCAGCAGACGAAATGCGCGCCATTCGGATGGACGAATGGCGCGCATCGGTGCGTGGGCGCGGGCCGGGAGCGGCGAAGCCAGCGCCCGAAACTGTCGCCGCCTTATTTGCGGATGAAGGCGAGCAGATCGGGGTTGATGACATCGGCGTGCGTGGTCAGCATGCCGTGCGGGAAGCCCTTGTAGATTTTGAGCTCCGCACCCTTGACCAGCTTGGCCGAGAGCACGCCGGCATCCTCATAAGGCACGACCTGATCGTCGTCGCCATGGAGGATGAGCGTCGGCACCGTGATCGCTTTCAGATCGTCGGTGAAGTCGGTTTCCGAAAAAACCTTGATGCAGTCATAATGGGCCTTGGCGGCGCCCATCATGCCCTGGCGCCACCAGTTGCGGATCGTGCCTTCGTATATTTTCGCGCCCGGGCGGTTGAAGCCATAGAAAGGACCGCTGGCGACATCGAGGTAGAATTGGGCGCGGTTCGCGGCCAGCGCGCTGCGCAGCCCATCGAAAACCTCGATCGGCAGACCGCCCGGATTCTTGCCTGACTTGACCATGACGGGCGGGACGGCGCTGACCAGAACGGCCTTGGCGACCCGGCCGGGCTTGGCGCGCGCAACATAACGGGCGACTTCACCGCCGCCGGTCGAGTGGCCGATATGAACCGCGCCCTTGAGATCGAGATGATCGGTCAGCGCCGCGACGTCCGCCGCATAAGTGTCCATGTCGGTGCCGACATCGGTCTGGCTCGAACGACCATGGCCGCGGCGATCATGCGCGATCACGCGATAGCCCTTCGCCAGGAAATACAGCATCTGCGTATCCCAGTCGTCGGCCGAAAGCGGCCAGCCATGATGAAAGACGATCGGTTTGGCGGCCTTGTCTCCCCAATCCTTGTAGAAGATCTCTACGCCGTCCTTGGTCGTAATCGTGCCCATATCATGGTCTCCAGTGGAATGGTGAAGCGCCGGAACGGCGGCGAACGCCGGTTCGGCAAGCGAAGCGAGAATGGTCGCGGCTGTCAGGCCGCCAAGAGCCTCGCGGCGTGTAAGGTCCAGATTGTGGCTTGATGCGGAATCGGAGTCTTGCGTCGTCATGCCCTGCCCTCTCCGAAAATCTGCGCCGGTCATCGGCGACGGAGAGGAAATTGGCACAAGCCGGCGAAGATGCCAGACTATATGTTGGTATGGGGCGGAAACGGGCAAAGGCGCGGCGCGGACGAATAGCCGCAGGCGAAGCGTCGTCCAGTGCGGGCGACGTTCGCTCCATAACCATTTTTCTGAAGAAGAATGGCTCCCCGGGCCTGATTCGAACAGGCGGCCGTCCGATTAACAGTCGGATGCTCTACCGCTGAGCTACCGGGGAACGCTCTAGGCGAGGCGCGCCTATAGCAGCGGCTTTTCAGGAAAGGCAAGCGGGTCAGACCATAAATTGTTCCATGGCGATCCGATCGTCGAGCGCATGCTCCGGATCGAACAGCAGGCTGAGCGGAAGTGAGCGGTCTATCGATACTTCCACGCTGGTCACGTCGCGCACTTCGCGCTGGTCGGCAACCGCGCTCACCGGGCGTTTTACGGGATCGAGCACGCGGAAACGGACGCGCGCGCTTTCGGGCAGCACGGCGCCGCGCCAGCGCCGGGGGCGAAACGGGCTGATCGGCGTGAGCGCGTGAAGCCCCGAGCCGAGCGGCAGGATCGGGCCGTTCGCCGAGAGATTATAGGCGGTCGAGCCGGCCGGGGTCGCCACGAGCACGCCGTCGCACACCAGTTCCTCGATCACCACGCGATCATTGACCGCCACTTCGAGCTTCGCCGTCTGGCGCGTTTCGCGGAGCAGCGAGACTTCATTGATCGCCGCCAGGCTGTAGCGTTCATCCTCGATCGTCTGCGCCTCCATGCGCAGCGGCGTGACCGTGAAGCTGCGCGCGCGCGCCAGGCGCGCGTCGAGCCCCGCAGCGTCATAGGCGTTCATCAGGAAGCCGACAGTGCCGCGATTCATCCCATAAACCGGCAGGATTCGCCGCCGCTCGAGCATTTCATGGAGCGTCTGGAGCATGAAGCCGTCACCGCCGAGCGCAACGATCATATCGGCTTCGCGCGGATCGACCCATTCATAACGCGCGCGCAACTCCTCCTCGGCCGAACGCGCTGCATCGACAGGTGACGCGACAAGCGCCCGCTTCATCCGCCGGTGACGCTCATATGGCGCGAAACCGCCGGCCGTTCGCGATCGATGTCGAATTCGTGCCGGCGCGGTTTGGCCGCCATCGCCTGGTCGATCGCAGCATCCAGCGCGTCGACGCCGCCTTCGCGGAGTGCGGTTTTCAGGTCCACCCGATCCTCTTGCCCCAGGCACATATAGAGATGGCCGTTTGTCGTAAGCCTTACGCGATTGCAGCTATCGCAGAAATTATTGGTGAGCGGCGAAATGAAGCCCAGCCGGACGCCCAGAGGCTCGACGAGCGAATAGCGAGAGGGGCCGCCCGTGCGATGCTGCGTGGGCAGCAGGGCGAAGTGGCGTTCGATTTCCTCGCGCACGCGCGTAAGCGGCAGGAAGCGGTCGCGCCTCTCCTCGTCGATCCGGCCGAGCGGCATCGTTTCGATCAGCGAAAGATCGAGGCCGTGCGCGCCGCACCAGCGCAGCATCGGCACGATCTCGTCCTCGTTGACGCCGGCAAGCGCGACCATGTTGATCTTGATCGCGAGGCCGGCTTCGCGCGCGGCCATGATGCCTTCCAGCACGTCGTCCAACCGGTCGCGCCGCGTGATCCAGGCGAAGCGTTCACGATCGAGGCTGTCCAGGCTGACGTTGATTCGCTTCATGCCCGCCGCGACCAGCTCGGGCGCCGCCTCGGCGAGACGCGAGCCGTTGGTTGTCATGGTGAGTTCGGAAAGACCGTGGCCCAGATTGGCGCCTATGCTCCGCGCCAGCGCCGCCATTCCGCGCCGCGCCAGCGGCTCGCCGCCGGTGAGGCGGATCCTGTCGACGCCGCGCGCGACGAATCGATCGGCGATCGTCGCGATCTCCTCGAGCGAGAGAATCTCGGCGCGCGGAAGGAACGTCATTTCTTCCGCCATGCAATAGCGGCAGCGGAAATCGCAGCGATCCGTCACCGAAATGCGCAAATAGCTGATCCGGCGACCATAGCGGTCGACGAGCATATCGGACTGCGGGGGCGCGACGGTCGCCATTATCGAGAGGTAGGCTGTCGCATCGGCAGGGGCAAGGCCATTGGCGCGCGGGCAAAGCGCGGCTAGCATCGTTTCGTCTGGAGACCGAAACGTGACTGAGTTGCCGATCGCGCCCTTGCACAGTTCCGTCGGCCGACCGCTCTTCATCCTGTCGTTCCGGCATCGCGACGAGCTGGCGGCCGCGGTTTCGCGCGCCGGCTGGCGGGCGATCGCGGCGCGGCGTGCGGCGGGAATCGAACGCCGCTTCATCGGCAGCGGGGCGGCGATCGCGGTGGTCGACGCGCGCGGCGCGTTCGATGCGGGGGTAGAAGCGCTGCGCGCGCTCGCCGATCCGGCGCAAGCCAATGCCGCCGCACTGTTCATTCTGCTGTCGCGCGGCGATGTCGAGCGGCTCGACGAATGTCATGCTGCGGGTGCCACCCATTATCTCGCCAGTCCCTTTGGCGAGGCCGAGCTGGGACAGGCGCTGCGCTTTGCCGAGCGCCACGCCGAACGGCTGGCCGCCGGTTGGCGTTCGCTGGGCGCGGCCGGCGCGAGCGGCGGCGAGGAACTGAGCTGGAGCCTCTCCGGCGGGCGCATGACGCTGAGCGATGCGCTGGCGGGCGAGATCGGCAGTATCGCCGCGCCCCGGATGCTTTACGCGCTGCTCGATCCACCGGGGCGAAGCGCTGCGCGTGAGGCGTTGCGCCGGTTGCGCGCCGGGGCGGATGCGACGGCTTTCACGCATCTCATGCCGGGCGGCAATGCCAGCGTGGCGCATCATCTTCACCGTCTGCCCGACGGCGTCGCGGGCACCATCGAGCCGCTGGCGCCGGATGTGGCGACGCGCCGGCGTTACCGCGACGCGCTGACCGGGCTTGCCGACAGCGGCGAGGCGCGGCGCTGGATCGTCGAGGCGATCAGGCGTGGCGCGGGAACGGGCCTGCTCCTCATTTCGATCAATCGATTCGAGCTGGTGAACAGCGCCTATGGTCGCGCTGCCGGCGACGCCCTGCTCAAGGCGGCGGCGCGGCGTATCGAGCGTGTGGCGCTCGACGCCGGCGGCCGGCGGACGCTCGTCGCGCGCATGGCTGGGGCGGAGTTCCTCATCGGCGTCGCGCCGGGCATGTCGGCCGAACGGGTCGATCTGCTCGCCGCGGATATTGTCGAGGCGGTCGCCCGCCCCTTCATTTCGGGCGCGGATACGTTCGCGCTGGGTTGTCGGGTGGGGATCGCGATCGCCGACGAGGATGGCGCCGAGGTTGACGGGCTGCTGCGCCGTGCAAGCGCCGCGCTGGCCGAGGCGAAGGAACAGGACGGCGCGCCGATCCGGCGACTGAGCGGTAATGAAGCGGTGGCGGCGGCGTGGGATGATGCGCTGGCCGCCGACCTGCGCCGGGCGCTCGCCAAGAATGAGATAGAGATACTCTTCCAACCCCAGGTCGCGGTCGCGACGGGCGAGATCGTGGGCGTCGAGGCGCTCGCGCGATGGATTCATCCCACTTATGGCGCGCTGGGTGCGGGAACGCTGTTCGCCGCCGCCGAACGTTCGGACCATATCGTCGAGCTTTCCGAGCATATCCAGCGGCGCGCGATCGCCGAGGCGGCGGCGTGGGACGGCGCGCTCGCGCGGCTGCGCCTGTCGGTCAACATCGTCGCGGCCGACATCGGGCGGCCGGGCTTCGCGGAGCATTTTCTGGCGATTGCGGATGCGGCTGGATTCCCGCGCGTGCGGCTGACGGTCGAGCTGACCGAAAGCGGGCTGATCGACGATCTGAGCAGCGCGGCGGACCTGTTGGCGGCGCTGCGCGCGGGCGGCTGCCGCGTTGCGATCGATGATTTCGGCACAGGCTATTCGAGCCTCGCCTATCTCAAGGCGCTGCCGCTCGATTATCTCAAGATCGACAAGAGACTGTCGGAGGATATTACCGGATCGAGCCGCGACCGGGTGGTCGTGCGCGGGGTGATCGAAATGGCGCGCTCGCTGGGGCTGGGCGTCGTCGCCGAAGGCGTAGAGACCGAGGAGCAACTCGCGCTGCTCGCCGAGGAAGGCTGCACCTATTATCAGGGCTTCCTGTGCGCCGAGCCGCTGAGCAGCAAGGCATTGGCCGAACTGGTGGAGCGCGCCGACGCAGATCATTGACCGGCGGCCGGAGCGCGCGCCCCGGCCGTCATCGCCTCAGACCGCGAACAGGTTCCGATAGCGGTGAGGCTGCGAACGCAGATATTGGTCCGGGGCCTTGACCGTCGCCCCGAGATGCGCGGCCGCATGCCAGGGCCAGCGCGGATCGTAGAGAATGCCGCGGGCGATCGCGACGAAATCGGCGTCGCCGGTCGCCACGATCGCTTCGGCCTGATCGTAATCGGTGATGAGCCCGACCGCGACCACGGGCATGCCCACCGCCTGCCTGACTGCGCGCGCCAGCGGAACCTGGTAGCTGGGCGAGACCGGTATCGCCTGACGCGGATCGAGTCCGCCGCTCGATACATGGATGGTTGCGCAGCCGCGCGCTTCAAGCGCTTTGGCGAAGGCGATCGTTTCCTCGATCGTCCAGCCGCCGTCGACCCAGTCTGTGCCCGAAACGCGCACCGTAACGGGCCTTTCCGCCGGGAAGGCGGCGCGCACGGCGTCATAGACTTCGAGCGGGAAGCGCATCCGGTCTTCGAGGCTGCCGCCATAGTCGTCCTCGCGCCGGTTCGAGAGCGGCGAAAGGAACTGGTGGAGCAGATAGCCATGCGCCGCGTGAATCTGCACCGCATCGATTCCCAGCCGGGCCGCACGCGCGGCGGCGGCGGCGAAAGCGTCGCGGACACGGATCATGCCGGCGCGATCGAGCGCGACAGGCGCTTCGTCGTCGTCATCGAAAGGAAATGGCGAGGGCCCGACCGTCCGCCAGCCATTGGCGTGGCTCGACGCGATCTGCCCCCCGCCCTTCCAGGGAAGATCGGTCGAGGCCTTGCGGCCGGCATGGGCGAGCTGGATCGCGATCGGCATATCCGACCAGCGACGGATGCTGTCCAGCGTGCGCGCCATCGCGGCCTCGTTTCCATCGCTCCAAAGGCCGACGTCGGCATAGCTGATCCGGCCTTCCGGAAGCACGGCCGTAGCCTCGATCGTGAGCAGCGCAGCGCCCGAAAGCGCCAGATTGCCGAGGTGGATGAGGTGCCAGTCGGTCATCGAACCGTCGACGGCGGAATATTGGCACATCGGCGCGATGACGATACGGTTGCGAAGGGTCAATTCCCCAACGCCGAAGGGCGTGAACAGAGTTGGTTTCGGCATTTTGATCTCCAAGGGCGAGGGTTTGTTTCCGGAGGAAAGAGCCGGGGGCGCCTTGTCCGAAGCGCTTCAGAACATGCTATGATCGCGACATTGTTCTCATCCCTTGCGCGGCGCGGCGAATCGAGCCGTGCGATCGGCCTCGCGGCGACAGGGCTATCCGCGCCGGGTTTTGCCCGGGGATGCGCGCGCGGTCGATTACTACCTTGGGGTAAGGCGCGATCGATCTGCCGATCCCGCCCCGCCGATCCCGCCCCAGGGCGCTGTGGGGCGACCGGGCCCGATCGCGAACGAGATTCACAGGCGAATGTCGCACTGGCCACCTAGCCGGGCGGGGCTGGCGACCCTATCTTCAACTTGTCGGACCGCGGCGATCCCGTGACGCGCCGGCAGGGTAGCTTCTGGGCCTTGTCCGTCGCCCCTGCCAAGCGGCGCGCATCGCGTGGGAAGCCTGCCGGACGCCGACAGCGTAAAAAGAGGAATGCGGCATGCCCTTCGCAACCACCAATCCCTATAATGGAGAGGTTCTCCAGACCTTTCCCACCGCGACCGACGACGAAGTCAGGCAGGCGATCGGACGCGCCCATGAGGCGTTCCTCCAGTGGCGTGAGACCAGTTTCGCCGAGCGCGCGAAAGTCATGCAATCGGCAGCCGACATATTGCGGCGCGACATCGAGACCTATGCGCCGTTGCTGACGCTCGAGATGGGCAAGCTGCTGGGCGAAGCGCGGGCCGAAGTCGAACTGTCGGCCGCCATTTTTGAATATTACGCACATAATGCCGAAGCGCAGCTTGCACCTGAAAAGCTGCCCGTCGCCGATCCTGCCGAGGGCGAGGCCATGCTGGTTTGCGATCCGCTGGGCGTGTTGCTCGCGATCGAGCCGTGGAACTTCCCTTATTATCAGATCGCCCGGATTATCGCGCCGCAGCTTTCAGCCGGCAACACGGTGATTCTGAAGCATGCTTCCAACGTGCCGCAATGCGCCGCGATCTTCGAGAAGCTGATGCTTGAGGCCGGCTTGCCCGAAGGCGCGTTCATCAATCTTTTCGCGGCGCATCAGCAGGTGGAACTGATCCTGAACGACCCACGCGTCCATGGCGTCGCGCTGACCGGGTCGGAAGCCGCCGGCGCCGAAGTGGCGGCGATCGCGGGCCGCGCGCTCAAGAAATCGACGATGGAGTTGGGCGGCGCTGACGCCTTTGTCGTGCTTGCCGACGCCGATCTGGAAAAGACGGTCGATTGGGCCGTGTTCGGACGCCACTGGAATGGCGGGCAGGTCTGCGTCTCGTCCAAGCGCATGATCGTCGTGGACGAGATCTACGATGCCTTTGTCGAGCGCTATACGAAGGGCGTCGCCGCGCTGCGCATGGGCGATCCCTTCGATCCCGAAACCACGCTTGCGCCGCTATCGTCGCAAAAGGCGGCCGATGACGTGAAGGCCATGATCCGGCAGGCGGTCGAGCATGGCGCGACGGCTACGGCGGTCGGGCCGGATGCGCCGAACCAGGGCGCATTCGTGCAGCCCACCATCCTGACCGATGTCGGCGAGGACAATCCGGCGCGTTACTGGGAGTTTTTCGGCCCGGTCTCGATGCTGTTCCGCGCCAAGGACGAGGATGACGCCGTGCGCATCGCCAATGATTCGCCCTTCGGCCTCGGCGGTTCGGTATTCACCGCGGATACGAAGCATGGCGCGGAAGTCGCCCGGCGGATTTCCACCGGCATGGTTTTCGTCAATCACCCGACGATGGTGAAGGCCGACCTGCCCTTCGGCGGCGTCCGCCGCTCCGGCTATGGCCGCGAGTTGCTTGGGCTCGGCCTCAAGGAGTTCGTGAACCACAAGCTGATCGACGTGGTGGATATCGACGCTCCGTTCTGAACCACGGCGGGTTCGGCTCAACGGATCAGGCGGCCGATCGAACGGCGCGAAGGCGCATTCGGTCGGCCGCCGAACCGTGATGTCGGGATCTTGATTCGGGGGAGTGGCTGCGTCCGCGAGGTTCGCCGGATCCGGCGTCGCCCGGGCCTGGCGTCGATCGCCGCCCTGTTCCTTTGTCGCCGCGCACCGACAGGCGATCCGCGCCCTGCCCGGCCAGTCTGACGATCTGAAGGGAAATGGTGGAGCCGAGGGGGATCGAACCCCTGACCTCTACACTGCCAGTGTAGCGCTCTCCCAGCTGAGCTACGGCCCCGATTTCTGACCCCGGCTGGTGTATCCGGCGGTCGGGAGGCGCCGCCTTTAGACAGGCGGCGCCGGGAAATCAATCTGCTTTATTCAGACGATCAATTTTCGTCTTCGGACTCGCCGGTGTCGACGCCCAGATCGTCGTCGCCGCCGAGATCGACCTCGTCGTCGGGCGACTCCTCACCGTCCTCGTCGATGTCCAGATCCTCATCGGCGCCGAGATCCGCGTCGACATCCTTGTTGGCGTCGTCGGTCTTTTTAGGCGCGTCGAAGGGCAGCGGCTGCTTCGACTTCAGGACGGGCTCGGGCTCCCAGACATTACCGCATTCGATGCAGGTGACGGGATCGTCCTTGCCGAGATCATAGAAGCGCGTCGCGCATTTCGGGCAGGTTCGCTTGCTGCCCCATTCAGGCTTCACCATGTGCCGCCTCTTGCCTCCGAAAATGAAAGGAGCGGCGCGTCGGGGGTGTCCGGCGGGCCGCAATCGCGGCGCGCCTTGCCATAGCGGAAGCCCGCTGTCAAAGACCCCCGCTGCTCAACAGGGATTCCGAATGTCCAGCGCCAGCCCCCTGCCCCATGTTTCGCGTGCGTCCGCTCCGCTTGCCGGCACGGCGCGCGTGCCCGGCGACAAGTCGATCAGCCACCGTTCGCTGATGCTGTCGGCGCTGGCCGTGGGGCAAAGCCGTGTTACGGGACTGCTGGAAGGCGAAGATGTGCTGGCCACCGCCGCCGCGATGCGCGCGATGGGAGCCGTGGTCGAGCGCGGCGCGGACGGAGCCTGGACGATCGAGGGCGTCGGCGTCGGCGGGCTGATGCAGCCGGGCCAGGCGCTCGACATGGGCAATTCGGGCACGTCGACGCGCCTGCTGATGGGGCTGGTCGCGAGCCATGCGATCAGCGCGACCTTCGTCGGCGACGCCTCGCTGTCAAAACGCCCGATGGGGCGCGTGATCGATCCGCTTTCGACGATGGGCGCGCATTTCGAGTCCAGCCCCGGCGGCCGCCTCCCGCTGATGGTGCGCGGTCTCTGCCCCGCAGTGCCGATCAGCTACCGCCTTCCCGTCGCTTCGGCGCAGGTGAAGTCGGCGATTCTGCTGGCCGGGCTGAATACGCCGGGCGTCACCCGCGTGATCGAGCCGGTGCCGACGCGCGATCATAGCGAGCGGATGCTGAAAGGCTTCGGCGCGTCGATCGAGGTCGAGACGATCGATGGCGCGCGGCATATCGCGATTCGCGGCGAGGCCGAGCTGAAACCGCAGCAGATCGTGGTTCCCGGCGATCCCTCGTCGGCGGCCTTCCCCGTTGTCGCGGCATTGCTCGTGCCCGGATCGGCGGTGACGATCGAGAATGTCGGGATCAACGCGACCCGAGCCGGTCTGTTCGAGGCGCTGCGCATGATGGGCGCCGAAATCGCCTTCACCAACGTGCGTGAGGTTGGCGGAGAGCCGGTGGCGGACATCGTCGCCTGCCATTCGACCCTTTCGGGAATCGAGGCGCCGGTCGAACTCGCGCCCAGCATGATCGACGAATATCCCATTCTGTTCGTCGCCGCCGCGCTGGCGCAGGGGCGCACGATAATGCGTGGGATCGAGGAATTGCGCGTGAAGGAATCGGACCGGATCGCGACGATGGCCGAAGGGCTGCGCGCGATCGGCGCGCATGTCGAGGAAGTCGAGGACGGGCTGATCGTCGACGGTACGGGCGGCGATCCGTTGGCGGGCGGCGCGACGATCGCATCGAATCTCGACCATCGCATCGCAATGAGCTTCGCCGTGGCCGGCATGGTGTCGCGCGCGCCGGTGACGATCGACGATTTCGCGCCGGTGGCGACCAGCTTTCCGGGCTTCCTGCCGCTGATGGCGTCGCTGGGCGCGAACGTTTAAGGCATGGCTATGGCCGACAGCATGATGATCGACCGGAGGTTCCTCCTCGCGCTGCTCGCCGGTGCGGGCTGCGCGCCGGGCGCTCTCGCGCGGTCGATGGGACCGATCCCCGCACCCGACCGCGAGGCGATGGTTCCGGTGAAGGGCGGGCGCATCTATGTGCGCGTCAACGGCGATCTGGCGCGCGCGCGGCCGCCGCTGATCCTGATCCATGGCGGACCGGGGGGCACCCATGCCGCCTTCCTCGCCGCGCTTCCTCTCGCCTCAGAGCGCGCGATCATCCTCTACGACCAGCTCGATTGCGGGCGATCGGACAGGCCTGACGACCCCGCCAACTGGACGGTCAGCCGCTTCGTGGACGAGGTCGACGCGATCCGCGCCTATTTTTCGATCGAGCGCGCGCATGTGCTGGGCGCGAGCTGGGGCGGCACCGTCGCGCTCGAATATGGCGCGCGCCAGCCGAAGGGGCTGGAGAGCCTGATCCTCGCATCGCCGCTGATCTCGACGAGAAGCTGGCTGGCCGACGCAGCGATCCTGCGATCGGAGCTTCCGCCTGAAACGCGTGATGCGCTTACGGCCTGCGAGACGGCGGCGACGCCGGCGCAAGCCGTGTGCGACGCCGCCACTGCGGCCTTTTACAAGGCCTATAACCGGCGCGAGCCGGCGTTCGACGAGGCTGTCGCCTACAAGGCGGCTATGCCCACGGCGTTCAGCAAGCATCTTTACGAGACGATGTGGGGCGCGTCCGAGTTCGTCAGCACCGGTACGCTTCGGGATTATGACGGCGAACCGCTGCTGGAGCGGCTGCGCGCGCCGACGCTGTTCCTCGCCGGGCAATATGACGAGGCGCGGCCCGCAACCGTCGCGGGTTTCGCGCGGCGCGTTAAAGGCGCGTCGTTCATCGAGATCGAGGGTTCGGCGCACGGCCTGTTCGACGACAGGCCGGAAGCGACGCGCGCCGCAGTGCGCACATGGACAAGGAGACACGACAAGTCATGATCATCGCCGTCGACGGCCCCGCCGCCAGCGGCAAGGGCACCATCGCCCGCGCGCTCGCCGCCCACTATAAACTGCCCTATCTCGATACCGGCCTGCTCTATCGCGCAGTCGCCCAGACGCTGATCGATCACGGCAAGGATCCGGCCAGCGAACATGAGGCGCTGGCCGCGTGTCAGTTCAAAGACGATCTGTTCGCCGATCCGAGGCTGCGGAGCGCCGAGGCCGGCCAGGCCGCTTCGACCGTGTCGGCTTTCCCCTCGGTTCGCGCAGCGCTGATCGAGCGCCAGCGGCTCTTCGCCGCGCAGCCGGGCGGCGCCGTGCTCGACGGGCGCGATATAGGGACGGTGATTGCGCCGGACGCGGACGCCAAGCTGTTCGTGCGCGCAACCTCGCAGATCCGGGCGCAGCGCCGGCATGACGAGCTTGTCGCCGGCGGATCGAGAACCAGTTTCGACCAAGTGCTGCGCGACATCAAGGCGCGCGACCTGCGCGATTCCACCCGCGCGGCCGCGCCGTTGCGTCAGGCCGACGACGCCGTGCTGCTCGACACCAGCTATATGTCGATCGAGTCAGCGATCCATCATGCGATTGATATCGTTGAATCCCGGCTGAAAAATCGACGAACCGCATAGCGGCGCGCGACGAACGCCTCTGTTCGACTCATCCTAAAGGATGTTATTTCGTCCTTTAGGATTAGTTCGGATGTGTAACGGGGCGGATGATCGAGCAATTCACGCGGCGGCAGATCGATGCTGCGCTGGCGCATAACGACGTCGATCGCGCCGCCGTGATTGCGGAAGGCGCGCTGCGCGAAGGCCAGCGCGATCCGATGCTCCTCAATCTGGCGGCATGGCGGCGTGAGGAAGCCGGCGATTATCGTGCGGCGTCCAGTCTGCTGGGCCAGGCGCTGCAACTCAGCCCGGGCGATCCGTTGATCATCACCGCCATCGGTACTGTCCGCCGCAAGGAAGGGCGCCTCCAGGAAGCGTTGCAGACGCTCGATCAGGCCATCGGCATCGCCCCCGATTACGCCAATGCGTGGCTGGAGCGGGCCTGCGCGTTCGAGGCAGGCGGTGCGCTCGACGCCGCCGACATCAATTACCGCCGCGCGGCGGCGCTTGATCCCGAATGCGTGCCGGCGCTGGCTGGCATCGCGTGGATCGCCGCGCGCAGGTCGCAAAACGACGTCGCCCGCGAATTCGGCAACCGCGCGCTTGCACGCAATGCGCGCGATCCGGTGGCGACTGCGGCGCTCGCGCGGACCGACATACGCGAAGGGCTTGCCGGCCGGGCGATCGAACGGCTCGAAGCCTTGCTTGCAGACCCGAAGGTTCTCCCTGAAAATCGGGTGATCCTGAACGAGCTCTGGGGTGATGCTCTCGATGCCGAGGGGCGGCATGCCGAGGCCTTCGAGGCCTATCAGGCAGCCAATGACGCAGCCTCGATCATTCACGACCGGCTTGCTTTCGGGGTGCGCAACGGGCTGAGCCAGACCGAGTTCATCGCGCGAATGTCCGAGAACCTCGCGGATAGCGGTCTTGTGCGGGGCGGCGGCGGCGCAGGCCTTGCCGGCGAGGCGCGGCATCATGTGTTCCTGCTCGGCTATCCGCGATCAGGCACGACGCTGGTCGAGAATATCCTCGCCAGCGCGAGCCATGTCGAAGCGCTCGAGGAAGCGCCGACGCTTGCCGAGGCGGACCGGGCGTTTCTTTCGACGCGTGACGGGCTTGGCCTGCTCGCCAGGCTCGATGAAAAGGAACTCGACACATATCGTCTTGCTTATTGGCGGGGCATTGCGGCGCGCGGGCTTGATGTCGCGGATAAGGGCTTCGTCGACATGGACCCGCTCAAGGGCATGAAGCTGCCGATCATTGCGCGCCTGTTCCCACGGGCGCGGATCGTGGCGATGCGGCGCGACCCGCGCGACGTGGTGTGGAGCTGTTTTCATCACGGCTTCGCTCCCAGCGCCGCCGCCGTGGAGTTCACCGATATTGAGCAGGCTGCGCGCCATTACGATGCGTTGATGCGCTTCACGCGCCAAAGCATAGAGGTGCTCGGCCTTGACGTGCATATCCTGCGCTACGAGGATCTGGTCGTCGATTTCGACGCCGTGACGCAGCGCATGTGCGATTTCGTGGGGATCCAATGGTCCCCCGCCCTGCGCGCCTTCGACCAGACGGCGAAGCGTCGCGGCATCACCACCGCCAGCGCCGATCAGGTCGGACGGGGGCTGTTCAATGGCGCCGGGCAGTGGCGGCGTTATCGCGATCAGATGGCGCCGGCGCTCGCCATCCTTCAACCATGGGTGGAAGAATTCGGCTATTCTGCGGAATAGCGCGCTTTGCCTTGCCGAAAGGCGGCTTCGCGGTTATATGCGCGCCGTCCTGCGAGCGGAAAGGCTCGTGGAGGGGAAGGCGCGGAGGCATCGGCTGCAAGCCGGTTTCGCCTCACGCGCCCTTTTCGCTTTTCGCGATAGCGCCTTCACGAACCTCTGCGCGCGCCGGATGCCGTAGGCGGCATGAGGCTCCTGCGGCGGCGTGGCCAAGACCACCGGAGACAACCGGTCGGCCAGCAAGATGAATACAGGAACCAATATTTATGGCCAGCACGGCATTCCCCACGCGCGATGATTTCGCGGCTCTCCTCAACGAATCGCTCGGCGGCGAAGACGAAGGCTTTGAAGGCCGCGTCGTCAAGGGCACCGTCACCGCGATCGAGAATGATCTCGCGGTCATCGACGTCGGCCTCAAGTCCGAAGGCCGCGTTCCGCTGCGCGAGTTCGCCGCCCCCGGCCAGAAGGCCGATCTGAAGGTTGGCGACGAAGTCGAAGTTTATGTCGATCGCGTCGAGAACGTCCATGGCGAAGCGATGCTGTCGCGCGACCGCGCGCGCCGCGAAGCCGCATGGGACAAGCTCGAGTCCGAGTTCGGCGAAGAGAAGCGCGTCGAAGGCGTGATCTTCGGTCGCGTGAAGGGCGGCTTCACCGTCGACCTCGGCGGCGCCGTGGCCTTCCTGCCCGGCTCGCAGGTCGATATCCGTCCGGTCCGCGACGTGACCCCGCTGATGGACATCCCCCAGCCCTTCCAGATCCTCAAGATGGATCGTCGTCGCGGCAACATCGTCGTGTCGCGCCGCGCCGTGCTTGAGGAAACCCGCGCCGAGCAGCGCACCGGCCTCATCCAGTCGCTGCATGAGGGCCAGGTGATCGACGGCGTCGTCAAGAACATCACCGATTATGGCGCGTTCGTCGACCTGGGCGGCATTGACGGCCTGCTCCACGTGACCGACCTCAGCTACAAGCGCGTCGGCCACCCGAGCGAGATGATCAACATCGGCGACACCGTGCGCGTCCAGATCATCCGCATCAACAAGGACACGCAGCGCATCTCGCTGGGCATGAAGCAGCTCGAGAGCGATCCGTGGGACGGCGCGGCCGCCAAGTATCCGATCGGCGCCAAGCTGTCGGGCCGCGTGACCAACATCACCGAATATGGCGCCTTCGTCGAGCTGGAGCCGGGCATCGAAGGCCTGGTCCACGTCTCGGAAATGAGCTGGACCAAGAAGAACGTCCATCCGGGCAAGATCGTCTCGACCAGCCAGGAAGTCGACGTCGTCATCCTCGAGGTCGATCAGGAAAAGCGTCGCATCTCGCTGGGCCTCAAGCAGGCGATCAACAATCCGTGGGAAGCCTTCGCCGAAGCGCATCCGGTCGGTTCGGTCGTCGAGGGCGAAGTCAAGAACGCCACCGAGTTCGGCCTGTTCATCGGCCTCGACAACGATGTCGACGGCATGGTTCACATGTCGGACATCGCCTGGGGCATTTCGGGCGAGGATGCGCTCAACCTGCACCACAAGGGCGAGATGGTGAAGGCCATCGTGCTCGACATCGACGTCGAGAAGGAGCGCATTTCGCTCGGCATGAAGCAGCTTGAGCGCGGCGCGCCCGCGGCAGGCGTTTCGACCGACGCGTCGCGCCTCAACAAGAACGCGATCGTCACCGTGACTGTTCTCGAAGTCCGCGATGGCGGCCTCGAAGTCCAGGCGGGCGAAGATGGCGCGACCGGGTTCATCAAGCGCAGCGACCTCGGTCGCGATCGCGACGAGCAGCGCCCGGAGCGCTTCCAAGTCGGCCAGAAGTTCGATGCGATGGTCACCGGCTTCGATCGTTCCAAGAAGCCGACCTTCTCGGTCAAGGCGATGCAGATCGCCGAAGAGAAGCAGGCCGTGGCCCAATATGGTTCGTCGGATTCGGGTGCGTCGCTTGGCGACATCCTCGGCGAGGCCCTGAAGGCTCGCGAGAACCGCTGATCGGAGGGAAAATACCGCCCGCCCCATCCTGCGATGAGGCGGGCGGCACCCCCCGAATGAATGATTCCCCCTTCGATACGAAGCTGTTAATACCGGCGTTGGCCAGGCGATCCGGGACCTGGCGGGATAAGCCGATGGGTCGCCGGCTGAATACCGGAGCCGATGCGGCAAAGCCGCGCTGCTTCAGGATTGATGCGTAGCGTTTGCTGCGTGGCCGAAGAGGGTGACCATGATCCGTTCAGAACTCGTCCAGACACTCTCCGAAGATCATCCCGATCTGTCGGTGCGCGAGATCGAGAAGATTGTTGCGATCTTCTTCGATGAAATCAGCGAGCGGCTTGCCGCGGGCGGCCGAGTGGAATTGCGAGGCTTCGGCGCTTTTTCGACCCGCCAGCGCGGCGCGCGCACGGGCCGCAACCCCCGCACCGGCGAAACCGTCGACGTCGACGCCAAGCGCGTTCCCTATTTCAAGCCCGGCAAGGAAATGCGCGCGCGCCTGAATGTCTGATCGCGGGCGCTTGACGCGGCCGCGCTTCATGCCAAACGTCCGCGCCGCGCGGACGTGGCGAAATCGGTAGACGCAGCGGACTTAAAATCCGCTTCTCTGGGAGAGTGCGGGTTCGAGTCCCGCCGTCCGCACCAGCAATCAATTTGTTCGCTTCGGCGCGCACCGGGGGTTGGCGCGATGGCGTCGTCGCCATACACCCGGGCCGGACCTTGGGGCTGACCGCGCGCAATGATCTTTCGCATCGCCATCGCTGCAATCGCTCTGCTGGGCCTTGCCGGCTGCGGGAAGGATGCCGGCGCGCCGATCGACGCCAGCGTGATCGGCGGTCCGTTGTCGATCGTCGATCCCGATCATGGACCGCTCAGCCCGGCTCAGCATGTGCTGCTGGGCGCGGTCGCCGAAGGACTCGTTGCGATGGACGCGACGGGGCAGATCGAACCCGGACTCGCCGAGCGCTGGATCGTAACCGATGACGGCCTCAGCTATATCTTCCGGTTGCGGAAGGCCGTGACCGTTTCAGGCAAGCCGATCGACGGCGATCATGTCGTGCAGCGTTTGCGTGCAGCGATTGCGCGCAACAGCCGTAATGCGCTGCGCCCGGCGCTGGAGGCGATAGACGATATTGTCGCAATCACGCCGGAGGTGATTGAAGTGCGGCTCAAGACCGCCCGCCCGCCCCTGCTCCATCTGCTTGCCCAGCCCGAAATGGCGGTCCTGCTGCACGGCGAGGGCGCCGGGCCGTTCCGTATCGGCGCCGTGCGGCAGGGCGTAACGTCGTTGTCGCCGATGCCGGCGCCCGATGACGATCCCGATGATCCGGCTGCACGCGGAGCGCACGTCATGCTGCGGGCCGATCGGGCGGCAGTCGCGGTGATTCGCTTTGCGCATGGCGACGCCGATCTTGTCCTCGGCGGCGATTTTTTGACCTTGCCGCTGGTGCGCGCCGCCGACCTGCGCGCGCGCGGATTACGTTTTGATCCGGCCGAGGGGCTGTTCGGCCTCCAGATCGCCGGCGCTGGCGCATTCTTCGCCGATGCCGACAATCGCCGCGCTCTCGCGATGGCGGTCGACCGGCAGGCGATCCTCGATCGCGTCGGCGCGCCGGGATCGACCGCAGCCTATGCCGTGCTGCCAGAGCGCTATCGGTCGGCGGCGGATCCGGTTACGCCGGGCTGGGCGCTGCTCAGCCTCGACCAGCGCGTCGCGGCCGCGCGTGCGACGATCGACGCCTGGCGCGGCCGATCGGGCGCACCGCCGGCTATTCATGTTTTCATCCCTGTGGGGCCGGGTGGCCGGCTGCTGCTGGCGCGGCTTGCGGCAGACTGGGGTGCTCTCGGGCTCTCAGTGGAGAAAGCGGCGTCGCCCGAGGCGGCGGATGTGCTGCTCGTCGATCGCGTCGCTCCGGCGCCGAGCGCGATCTGGTATCTGCGCACGGCCGGCTGCGTCAGCGCCGGCGCATGCGAACCCGTTGTGGGCGCCGCGCTCGACCGGGCGACGGCCGCACCCGATCTCGCCGCACGCGGGCAGGCGCTGGCCGACGCCGATCAGGCGCTCAGCGGTTCGGCGCGCTTCATCATCATCGGGCGGCCGATACGCTGGTCGCTCGTCTCGCGCCGGTTGGGACAATTCCGCGAAAATCCGCGCGCCTGGCATCCGCTCAACCATCTGCTGGGGCCGGCCAGCTAGAAAATGCGCGAAAGGCCCCCATATCTTCCCGAAGGAGGAGTTGGAGCCGAGATGGAAATCAATCAGCAAGCCTTTGCGCGCGTGATGGACACGCTGCCGGTCGGGCGCGATCCACAGTCGGTCCGCAAGCGCGTCGAGGCGATGGAAGTGCTGCTCGAGCGGCTGTTCGTGATCCCCGGCATCAACCGGCCGGTGGGGCTCGACGTGATGCTTAATGTCATTCCCGTGGTCGGCGACCTGATCGGCACCGCGATGGGCGCCTGGATCGTCTGGGAAGCGCGCAATCTGGGCATGTCCAAATGGCAGATCGCGCGCATGGCGGGCAATGTCGGTGTCGATACGCTGCTGGGGGCGATCCCTTTCATCGGCGCGATCCCCGATTTCTTCTTCCGGTCGAACAGCCGGAATCTGAAGATCATCCGCAAGCATCTCGACCGCCGCCACCCTGGCACGGTGACGATCGACGGCTAACGCCAGATTCTGAGGCGAGCGCCGGCCGGCATGCCGCCACTATTGGGCTTGCAGCGCATATAGCGGCGGCCCTTGTCGAGGCAGAGCCAGACTTCCTCAAGCCAGCCCTGACGATTGGTGCGGACCTTGATCATGTTCGCGCGCAGGCCGGGATTGGCGGCCGCGAAGGCCTGCGCGAAACGGCCCGCAGTCAGGGCAGGCGCACGCGACAAGGCCTGCATGTCGGGATAGCGAAGCTTGTTGTAGAGTCCGGTCGAGGCCGCGAAATAATCCTCGGGGCGCCGCGACATGCAGGGGCCGTGCTTGGCCCATTCGTGCTGGAGGCGCTGAACCACAGGCGTCGCGCAGATATTCTGGCGGATGACGGCGGGCGGGAGCAGCGCTACGGGCGCGCAATATTGCGGCCAGCTCGTCCCTTCCCCATCGGGCCACAGGCCGTGGAGGAAGAAGCCGAAGCGATTGCCCGAAGCGCAGAGGAAGCGATTGTCGGGATTGCGGCCATAGGCGCGGCATTCCTGCGGCGCCCAGATCAGCGCGAGCGTGTAGGAGCCGACAGGCATGCGGCGCACCGGCTCCCTATCGCTCGGCCCGTCAAAGACCGGGCGTGGGAGCTGCGCGGGCACATCGCATTTGAGCGCCTGTGCGCTCGCCATGGCCGGCGTCAGCAACGCTAAAAGTGCGGCGATCAGGCTACGCATTGGCGAAATCGAGCCCGATGTCGGCGGCGGGGGCTGACTGAGTGAGACGCCCGACCGATATGTAAGTGACGCCCGATTCGGCGATCGCGCGGATCGTATCGAGCCGGACCCCGCCCGAAGCCTCGGTCGGCGCGCGCCCGCCGACCAGCGTGACCGCCTCGTGCAGCGTCGGCGGATCCATATTGTCGAGCAGCAAATGCGTCGCGCCGGCCGCGAGCGCGGGTTCGATCTGGTCGATGCGGTCGACCTCGACGATGATCCGCGCGATACCGGCGTCGCGCGCGCGGCGGACCGCTTCGCCGACACCGCCGGCGACCGCGACATGATTGTCCTTGATCATCGCCGCGTCCCACAGGCCCATGCGATGATTGGTCGCGCCACCCATGCGCGTCGCATATTTTTCCAGCCGCCGCAGGCCCGGTATCGTCTTGCGCGTATCCAGCAAA
>QFNN01000030.1 GCA_003240855.1 Sphingomonas sanxanigenens | reverse complement strand
AACGGCAATCCGCAGCCGGGGCCGAAGTTCGATTACAAGCTCGGCTGGATGGATCGGCTTTACGCCCATGCCGAGGCGTTGATGGCGACCGAGCAGCCCGTGGTGATCGCCGGCGATTACAACGTCATCCCCACGTCGACGCATGACGATACTTATTCGGTCAGCGCGATGGCGGACGATGCGTTGATGCAGCCCGAAAGCCAGCAGGCCTTCCGCCGGCTGCTGGCGCGCGGCTGGACCGATGCGATCCGCGCGCGCCAGCCCGAGGGCGCCGCCTATACCTTCTGGGATTATCAGCGGGGCGCCTGGCAGAAGGATGAAGGCTTCCGCATCGATCATCTGCTGCTCAGCCCCGAGGCTGCGGACCGGCTGGCCGACGCCGGGATCGACAAGGCCTATCGCGGGCGCGAGAAGGCCAGCGACCATGCGCCGGTGTGGATCAGCCTGCGGTGAACCTGCGCTTCCTGGCGCTGGCCGCGCTCGCTTTCGCTGCGCCGATCGCCGCCGCGTTGCCGGTGCAGAAGGTGGATGTGGTCAACGCCTATCCGCACGATCGCCGCGCCTTCACCGAAGGCCTCTTCTTCCGCGACGGATTTTTCTACGAAAGCACCGGGCTGGAAGGTCGATCGGAAATCCGGCAGGTGCGCATCGCCGACGGCAGGGTGATCCGGTCAATCACGCTTCCGTCGCGCCTGTTCGGCGAAGGCATTGTCGACTGGGGCAACGAGCTGATCAGCCTGACCTGGCAGACAGGCATCGGCTTTCGCTGGTCGCTCCCCGGCCTCGCGAAGCGCGGGGAGTTTCGCTACCCCGGCGAGGGATGGGGGCTGACCAGATCGCCGCGCGAGATCGTGATGAGCGACGGCACGCCCTATCTCCGCTTCCTCGACCCCAGGACGCTCAAGGTCCGGCGGCGCGTACAGGTGACGGCCGAGGGATCGCCGATCAAGAATATCAACGAGCTGGAGTGGGTGCGCGGCGAGATTTACGCGAACATCTGGTACACCAGCCTGATCGCGCGCATCGACCCCGCGACGGGCAAGGTGAAGGGGTGGATCGACATCACCCCGCTTGCCGAGAAGAATATGAGCTCGTCCGAAGCCGTGGCGAACGGCATCGCCTATGACGCGAAGCGCGGCCGCCTGTTCGTGACGGGCAAGAACTGGCCGATGCTCTACGAGGTTCGCCTGAAGCCGGCCGGGGCGCCGTAGGCGGCGGGACGGGCTTTTTCGTTGCCAACGTCATTGCGAACGCAGCGCGGCAATCCAGTTTCGCGGCCGGCATCGTCTGGATTGCTTCGCTGCGCTCGCAATGACGGGCGAGGCAGCGTGACGATGGTTGCTGTAGGGAATGGCGGAAAAGCGCGATTCCCGTCCCT
Organism: Sphingomonas sanxanigenens; assembly: GCA_003240855.1. Lineage (GTDB taxonomy): Bacteria > Pseudomonadota > Alphaproteobacteria > Sphingomonadales > Sphingomonadaceae > Sphingomonas_L > Sphingomonas_L sanxanigenens_A. The sequence goes on along the minus strand of QFNN01000030.1, from coordinate 26,401 downwards.
GGAAGTTGACAAAGTTGAGAGGCTGGAGCGGTTCTCTCAACGTCCGAGCGGCAGCGATGTCAAAGAGCGGGGCGGATTGGGCCGGGGGTCAGCGTAGCATCATGTGGTGGATGTAGGACAGGGTGAGGCAAAGTGATGCGTCCATATCCCCGCCTTCGCGGCGATAACGGCAAGGGCCGGGGCGCCTGTGCGCGCTACAGCGCCTTCTCGTAGATCACATATTCCTTGTTGATGTGGCTGTCGATCGCGTCGGCGATCGCGACCATTCCCTGATTGTCCTCAAGGATCCAGCCGATCTCGCCCCGCGTCGCGCCATAGTTGGCGACCGAGGCGCGGCGGATATTCTCGATCATCATGAAGGCGAGCTGGCTGGCGAGGCGCGAGGCCTGCAGGCGCTTGACCACGCCCATCAGAGGCACGCGCATCGTCCTGACCCGCGGCTTGCGCAGCCACAGCAGCAGCTTTGCCCAGCCGAAGGGCAGTAGCGAACCGTTGAGCGGCTTTACCGGCTCGTTGAGGTCGGGAAGCGTCATCATGAAAGCGACGGGCTCGCCCTCGACCTCGGCGACCAGGATAAGATCCTCGAACACGATCGGTTTCAGCTTCTTGCCCGTGAAGGCGATCTCGCTGTCGGTGATCGGCACGAAACCCCAATTGTCGCCCCAGGCGTCGTTGAGGATGCCGAGGATGGTCGCGGCTTCCTTGTCGAACTTCTTCTTGTCCACCTTGCGGATGCGGATGCGCGGGTTCTTCTCGCCCGCTGCGACGATGCGCTGGACGAGGGGCGGGAACTCCTTGCTGATGTCCAGCTCGTAAGTGAGGAGCCGCTTGGCCGTGGCGTAGCCCGCGCTTTCGATCCAGCCGCCATAACGCGGATCGGCATGGCCCATCATCACCGTCGGCGGATGATCGAAGCCGGCGACGAGCAGGCCGGGCTCTTCCCATACAGAGAGGCTGATCGGGCCAAGAACGCGGGTCATGCCCTTGCTGCGCAGCCAGCCCTCGGCGGTTGCGATCAGCGCGTGGGCGTCCGCCTCGTTTTCGGCGTCGAGGAAGCCCCAGAAGCCGGTGCCCGGCCCCATGCCCTGTTCGGCGGGCTGGGCGAGCGCGAGCCTGTCGATATGCGCGGCGATGCGGCCGACCACGCGGCCGTCGCGGCGCGCGAGGAAGAGCTGCACATCGGCATGCTCGAAAAACGGGTTCTTCCCCGGCGTGATGACGCCGATCGCCTCGCCGCGCAGCGGGGCCACCCAATTGGGGTCGTTCGCATAATGGCTGAAGGCGAAATCGACGAAGGCGGCGCGGCCGGCCTTGTCATCGGCGGGCGTGATGCTGAGCGGGCTGGTCATCGCAGTGATATTCCGTTCTGGCGGCGACGTTCCATCGCCGTTCGGGCTGAGCCTGTCGAAGCCCTATCCTTCTTCGCCAACGAAAGGGAAAGCGGAAGCTTCGACAGGCTCCAGCCCCAGCGGAGCGAACCCGGCCGCGAGGGGCGAACCGTTATTTCTGGTTCTCGCGGTAGCGCGGGTGACCGGTTGCGACGCCGCCCGAGAGGCGCGCCACCTGCGGATAACGCTCCGCCACTTCGGGCGTGTAGCCGAGGTTGAATACGGTCGGGCTCTTCTTCCGTTCGCCGGAGCGCGAATAATAAGTGCCGAACAGCTTGTCCCAGAAGAAGGTGGTGATGCCGTAATTGCCATCTTCGTCGTGGAAGTGGTGCATCATGTGATGCTGCTTCATCATCGCGATCCACTTGCTCTTCGGCTTGTACGAGAGGTGCTGGATGCAGTGGCAGAACTCGTAGAAGCAGGTGGTGAGCATGCCCGTGGCCGTGGCGATCGCTGCGCCGCCGATCCCGCCGATCAGATAGCCGACCGGCGCCGTGACCAGGATGATCGTGGGCACGGTGGTGTGCAGCGCGCCGAACAGCACCTCCAGATGGTTCGGATCCTGATGATGATCATAATGGATGCGCTTCCAGGTCGAGGCGAGCGCGGGCACCTTGAACATCCAGTTGCTGTGCAGGATGTAGCGGTGGATCAGATACCAGGCGAGCGGATAGGCCAGCATCGCGACGACGATCGACGCGACCGTCTGAAGCAGGCTTGCGGGATGCCATGCCCACAGGCCGATCGCCGCGATGGCGAGCAGGATATAGGCGATGATCGCGGGATACTGGAAATAGGCGATCCAGAGTTCCCGCAAGGTCATGCGATCGAGATGGTGCGACTTCTTCCAGAAGCCAGCGCCCTGTGCGTCGACAGCTTTCACTTTAATGTCCTCATAATCGATGCCGCCTCACTGGACAGGCAATACGGCACTTTTGCGGCCTTGATCGGGATATGATGCCACAATCCGGGCAGGGCAAGCGGCGTGAGACGATTTGCCTCAGCTAAGCCGCAGGCGCTTGCCGACCTTGCCGAGCGCCAGCCGGTCCTCGCGGCCCAGCCCCATGCGCAGCCCGAACCAGAGGGCAGGGAAGAAGGCGACCAGCAGCATCGCCGCGCGCACCGGCGCAGGCAGGGTGATGAAGCCGAGCGCGGCGAGGAACAGCGTCGAAAGCAGCCCGGCGCCCAGTGCGCGCCAGGTGCCGCGATCGAATGCGCGCAGCCCGTCGCTGATCCTGAGTTCCAGGCTCGCCATCCAGGCGACGAGCACGGTGCCGATGCTGACCGCGATCGCCATGCCGGCGGCGCCCTGTTCGGGAATCAGCCACCAGCCCGCCAGCGCCCAGGCCGCGAAACCGGCGACGGTGTTGACCAGCGGCAGCGCGCGGTGGCCGATCATCTCGATCACCGGCGTAGCGGGGCCGACGACCGTTTCCAGCCCGCGCCCGATGACGAGGATGACGAGCAGGGGCAGCGCGGCCATCGCTTCGGGCGCGAACAGGCTCAATATGTCCCGCCCGATCAGGATGAGCAGCGCCGACAAGGGCACGACGACCGCGACCGAAAGCCGGGTGGCGAAGGCGTAGAGTGGCGCTATGCCCGCGCGGTCCGCCGCCGCCTGCGCCGAGGCGAGGGGGGCGAGCACATATTGGAAGGCCTGGCGGACGATCAGCGGGATCGTGCCGATCTTGCGCGCGATGCCGAACAGGCCGGCGGCCGTGGCGCCGCGCGCGCCGGGCAGCATCATGTTCAGGATGATCGCCGGCAGATCGATGAACAGTCGCCGCGCGATCGCGGTGGGCAACAGCGCGAAGCCGGTGATGAGCAGCTCGCGGCGCAGGGCGGCGTCGGCCGGCGCGGAGAGCAGCAGCTTCGGATCATAATAGCGGGTCAGCAACCGCATCGAGAGCAGGGCCGTGACGGTGAGCGACGCGAGATGCGCGACAAGCAGGCCAAGGCTGTGCATCCCGGCGAAGAACAGGATCGTCGCGAAGATCAGGCGCGCCACCTGTTCCCAGAAAATGCGCAGGCGGATCTCGGGGCCGAAGGCGCGCTTGGCGCGCGCGGCCGATGTCGCGACCTCGACGAAGGTCCATAGCGGCAGCGCCCAGCCAAAGAGCGCGATCGCGATTTCCAGCGTGTGCCGATCCGCCGTGTCGGCATGAATGAAGGGCGCGAGCTGGCCGGCGAAGATCGTCGTGAGCAGCGCGATCCCGCAGGCGGGCAGCACCGAGACCATCAGCGAGAATCGGACGGCGGCATGGGCGCGTTCGTCATCCCATTGCGGCACGACGCGCTGCAGCGCCTGCGTCATCGACAGGTCGATGACATTCTCGAAGATGCTCACGAGCGCCCACAGCACCGTATAGACGCCATAGGTCGCGATGCCGAACATCCACGTATAGGCGGGCTGCGAGACGACCTCGATCAGCGCGCCCATGCGCGAAAGGGCGGCAAGGCCGGCGCCTTTGGCGACATCCTTGCGGGCGATATGGGGCGCGCTCATTCCTCGGTGCGCACCAGAACGGTCTCGCCGATCAGCAGGAAGAGCAGGAAAGGCGCCCAGGCGGCGAGCAGCGGCGGATAGGCGCCGAGATTGCCCATGGCGAGCGCGAAATTATCAGCCACGAAATAAGCGAAGCCGAGCATCATGCCGGCGACGGCGCGGACGAACAGCTTGCCCGAGCGGGCCAGGCCGAAGCCCGCAACCGCGCCAAGCAGCGGCATCAGCACCGACGAGAGCGGCCCCGAAATCTTGTGCCAAAGCCCGGCCTCCAGCGATGAGGTCGGCCGCCCCGCCGCCTTGAGATCGTCGATCGCCGCCTTGAGGCCGGCGAAGGACAGGCTGTCGGCATCGACATCGGCGAGGGTGAACTGATCGGCGCGGACGCCCTGCGCGACGCCGATCGTGCCCAGATCGCTCACCGTGCCGCTGGCGACGTCGAAGCGGCTGGCGTCGGTCAGCCGCCAGCCCCCGTTGACCGGGCGCGCATCCTTGCCTGTCACGATGCTGCGCAGCGCGCCGCCGTTGCGGTCGTATATCGTCACTTCCTGCAGGCGCGTGCCGCTGCCCCGGCCGGAGACGACATCGGCGTGAATCAGGTCGTCGCCCTGCCGCGCCCAGATATTGGTGAGCACGCCTTCGCCCTTTGGCACCGGCCCGTAATCGACGCCCTGCCAGCGCGTCAGCGTCGCCGTGGCGTGCGAGACGATGCGATCGTTGAAGGTGAAGGAAATGGCCGCGACGCCCAGGCTGGCGACGATCAGCGGCGCCAGGATCTGGTGCGCCGACATGCCCGACGCCTTCATCGCGATGATCTCGCTATTCTGGTTGAGCGTGGTCAGCGTGATCAGCGTGCCGAGCAGCACCGAGAAGGGCAGGAAGCGCGCCACGATCTGCGGCGCGCGCAGGCTGGCGTAATACCAGAGCTGCGCCTCGCCATTGCCCTTGTAGGCGAGGATGTCGCCTGATTCGCCCAGCAGGTCGAGCGCGAGGAGGACGAGGACGAGCGCCGCCAGCACCGCAAAGGTGCGGGTGAGGAACAGGCGCCCCATATAGAAGGTGGCGGTGCGGGAGGTGAAGAACTGCATCTGCGTCAGGCTGTCGCGCGAGTCTTGCGGCGGCCGATCTTCAGCCAGCGGCGCACGGCGGCGCCCGCCTTCGCGAAGGCGCGTTCGAGCGCGCCGATCGGCTGGCCGCCGGGAACGAAGGCGACCTGATAATACATCCACAGGATAATCGCAGCGAAGATGACGAACGGCCCCCACAATGCGATGATCGGGTCGATCCGGCCGAGCGCGCCCACCGCTTCGCCATATTCGTTGACCTTGTGATAGGTGACGACCATCACGATCGACAGAAAGACGCCCAGCGCCGACGCCGATCGTTTGGGCGGAATGGCGAGCGCGACGGCGAGGAGCGGCAGCAGCAGCATCATCGCCACCTCCACGATGCGGAAGTGGAAATTGGCGCGGCTTTCGTTGCGCGTCTCCACCGATGATTCAGGGGCATGGCCGATGCGCACCAGTTCCGGAATGGTCAGTTCGCGGTCGCCCTGGCCGCGCCGGCGGAACGCCTCGATCTTGGGCAGGTCGATCGGCAGGTCGTGCGAAGTGAAGCTGAGGATCCTCGGCGTCTTGAAGCCCGGCGCATCGTGGACAAGCGTGCCGTTGGCGAGGCGCAGGATGATCGTATCGGGATCGTCGGTGGCGAGGAAGCGGCCATGCTCGGCCGTGACGGCCAATTGCTTGCCGTCATTCCCCTTGGCGCGCACGAATACGCCCGTCAGCATCGTGCCATTGTCGCGGCTCTGCTCGACGCGCAGCGTCATCTTGCTGCCCAGCTTGGCGAATTCGCCGACCTTGATCGAGGCGCCGAGCGCGCCCGATCGCAGCTCGAACTGAAGGCCTTCATATTTGTAGCGGGCAAAGGGCTGGATGAAGCCGACGATGGCGAGATTGACCAGCGCCAGACCGATCGCGATCAGATAGGGGACGCGCAGCAGCCGGTTGTAGCTGAGCCCGAGCGCCCGCATCACGTCCAGCTCCGACGATAGCGCGATCTGGCGGAAGGCCAGCAAAATGCCGAGCATCAGGCCGATCGGAATGCCCAGCGAAAGATATTCGGGCAGCAGATTCGCAAGCATCTTCCAGACGACGCTGACCGGCCCGCCTTCCTGCGCGACGAAATCGAACAGCCGAAGCATCTTCTCCAGAAGCAGCAGCATCGCCGACACGGTCAGCGTCCCCAAAAGGGGCAGCGCGATCAATCTGGCGAGGTAGCGGTCGGTCGCAGTCAGCATTTTCAGGATTTCGACGCCTCGCGACCATGTTTTGGCCGCAAACGCAGCCGATCTAGCACGGCATGGGGGCGCGTAAAGCGCCGGGCCGTGGCTCGGCTATAGCTTCCAGGAGTCGCTTGGTCATGTCGAAATTCGCTCTTGTCGCCGCATCGCTGGCGCTGACGCTCGCAGCGTCGGCCGCCGGCGCCTATGCGCGGCCGATCGGGCCGGACGCGGCGATCTGCGATCGCGGCGGCGCGCCGGCCGTGCTGGTGCGCGTCGACGGGTTCAAAAAGCGTTCGGGCATTCTCCGCGTTCAGATTTATGGCGACAATCCGGCGGACTTCCTGGCCAAGGGCCGCAAGCTCAAGCGCATCGACATGCCGGTCGCGTCGGACGGGCCGATGGAAGTGTGCGTGGGCCTGCCCAAGGCCGGCAATTATGCGGTCGCGGTGCGCCACGACGTCGACGGCGACGGCAAATCGGGATGGAGCGACGGCGGCGGCTTCTCGCGCAATCCGCACCTGACCATCTTCAGCTTCAAGCCCGACTACAAGGATGTGGTGATCGCGGTGGGGCAGGATGCGCGCGCCGTGGATGTCGTACTCAATTACAAACAGGGCCTGTCGATCGGCCCGGTGAAGGGAAGCCGGTGAACTGAATGGTGAGCGTCGCGCTGCTGTCCAATCCGAAATCAACGGGCAACCGGGCGCTTTTGCCGCGCGTCCGCGCCTATTGCGCGAACCACCCCGACATCTTCCATTATGAAGTGGAGCATGTCGACCAGATCGCCGACGCGATGCGGTCGATCGCCTGCGTCAATCCCAAGGTTCTCGTCATCAACGGGGGCGACGGCACGGTGCAGGCGGCGCTGACCGAACTTCATCTTGGCGGCCATTTCGCCGGCTCGCCGCCGCCCGTCGCGGTGCTGCCCAACGGCAAGACCAACCTGATCGCGCTCGATCTGGGCGCGCATGGCGATCCGCTCGCCGCGCTCGACCAGATTGTCGACATCGCCAAGTCGGACATGGCCCCGCACATCGTGCGTCGCGAGCTGATCGCGCTGACGGGCGGCAGCGAAGGCGCGAAGCCGGTGCTGGGCATGTTCCTGGGCGGCGCCGGGCTGGCCGACATCATTCTCTACTGCCGCAACAAAATCTATCCGCTCGGCCTGCCCAACAGCCTGAGCCACTTCATCGCTTTCCTGGCGGTGCTGGCGTCGCTGATCTTCGGCATCCGCGCGAGCTTCCTGCCGCCGCGGCCCAGCCCGGTCAGCGTCTCGCTGGTGCGCGACAACGAGATCAGCGGGCGCTTCACGCTGCTGATCGTCACCACGCTCGAACGGATGCTGCTGGGCAGCAAGACCGAGATTGGCGGCCAGTTGAAGCTGATGGCGGTGGACCAGAGCCCGATCGCGCTGGCCCGCGCGCTGCTCGCCAGCATCTTCGGTCGGCTGGGGCACGACCGGATGCAGGGCGTGCATATCGAGCGCGGCGACCAGATCCAGATCGACGGCGAGCGTTCGAGCGTGATCCTAGACGGCGAGATTTTCGAGACGCGCGCCGGCCACCCGATCATGCTGCGAAAGACGTCGCCGGTGCCCTTCCTGCGGCTCGCCGCCTGAGGACCGGGGCATGACCGGCGTCGCCGGGCTGTTCGCCGCCGAACTCGCAAAGCCTGTCGATCCGCGCGCGGCCGCCGCCGCCGCCGCGATCGCAGCGCCCTATGGCGATGCGGCGCGCGCGGTGCTCTTCTACGGATCGGTGCTGCGGAGCGCCGTCGTCGAAGGGCAGATGCTCGATTTCTACCTGATCGTCAGCGATTATGACGCAGCCTATGGCAAGGGCTGGCTGGCGCGCGCCAACCGCCTGTTGCCGCCCAATGTCTTTCCCTTCGAGAAGGACGGCGTGGCCGCCAAATATGCAGTGTTGAGCGAGGCGGACCTGCACCGGCTGTGCGGGGTCGGGGCGGACAATGTCTCGGTCTGGGCGCGCTTCGCCCAGCCGATCCGGCTGGTCTGGCAAAGCGACGCAGCGGCCGCCGCGCGCGTCGTGGCGGCGGTGGCGCAGGCCCCGGCGAGCCTGCTCGCGCACACGCAGCCGGTGGCGGGGGAGGATGCGCTCGATCGCTGGCGGCGCGGCTTCACGCTGACCTATGGCGCGGAACTTCGCGCCGAGCGCGGCGACCGGCCGGGATCGATCGTCGATTTCGCGCCTGACTGGTATCGCGCGCTGGGCGAGGCATTGGGCGATGTGCCGCCGCTGCCCGATCTCGACGCGCGCTGGCGGCGGCTGACGCGGCGCGGCAAGCGGTTGACGCTCGCGCGGCTGGCCAAGGCCAGCTTCACCTTCGCGGGCGGCATTGATTATCTCGCCTGGAAGATCAGCCGCCATTCGGGCGCGAGGATCGAGATCAGGCCCTGGCAGCGGCGCTGGCCGATCCTGGGCGCGGTGGTGCTGCTGCCGAGGCTGCTGCGCTCGGGATCGGTGCGCTAGGTTTGATGCCCGCCGGCGCGGATCGTCGCCGCCGCACCTGATCCTGCAAAGCCGGATCGAACCCCAATGACCAGCGAAGGCCCCGGCATTGCTGCCGGGGCCTTCCGGTTTTCCGAGGCCGTTTCCGCGCGGTCGCAATCGCGGACGGTGCCCGGCGGACGACGGACGCGCCATGAAAGGCCGTCGATCGCCCGTACCCCATCCCCCTGATACGCGCCTGACTGCCACATCGGGGCGAGTCGCGATTGCAAAGAATCGACATTTCGAGGGCTTGTCCCGGAAAGGGACGCGCATGCGTTAACCCCGTTCCCCACTCGACCCGGCCTTGGGGGCGGGCCAGCGTCGGCGCAATGATCGCGCGCGCCGCCCGTTTTTCGCTGGTCGTCCTGGGGGGCGTGACCGCCTTCCTCGCGTCGCCGCTGGTCGCGCAGCATGACGGGCCGTTCCGCATCGCCGAAAGCGGGCGCAGCTATCCGACGCTGGCCGAGGCGGTCGCGGCGATCGGCGGGGGCGAGGGAACGATCCTGATCGCGCCGGGCAGCTACCGGATGTGCGCGGTGCAGGCGGCGGGGCGCATCACCTATCGCGCCGCCGCGCCGGGCAAGGTGATTTTCGAGGGCGTGGCGTGCGAGGGCAAGGCCGCGCTGGTCCTGCGCGGGCGATCGGCGCGGATCGAGGGGCTCGTCTTTCGCGGGATCAGCGTGCCCGACGCCAACGGCTCGGGAATCAGGATCGAGCAGGGCGATCTGGCCGTTTCCAACGCGATGTTCCTCGACAGCGAGGAAGGCATTTTGTCGGCCGACGATCCGGGCGCGACGATCAGCATCGATCGGTCGACCTTCGCGGGGCTGGGGCGCTGCGACCGGGGGCTGAGCTGCGCCCATTCCATCTATATCGGCCATTATGGCGCGCTGAGCGTCACCGCGTCGCGCTTTGAACGCGGGCGGGGCGGCCATTATGTGAAAAGCCGCGCGCCGATCGTGACGGTGAGCGATTCAAGCTTTGACGACAGCGCCGGGCGGGCGACCAATTACATGATCGACCTGCCCGCCGGGGCGACGGGCACGATCGTGCGCAACATCTTCGTCCAGGGGCGCGACAAGGAAAATTACTCCGCGCTGATCGCCGTGGCGGCGGAAGCGCGTGAGAATAGTTCGGCCGGGCTGGCGATCGCCGACAATATCGCGACGATCGCGCCGGGAGTGGAGCGGCGCACGACCTTCGTCGTCGACTGGAGCCACGAGGCGCTGAAGATCGGCGCCAACCGGCTGGGGCCGGGGATTGCGAACTTCGCGACGCGCTGAGGCCTGGAAGCAGCGCCGTTCGGGCTGAGCCTTGGAGTTTCGCCACCGCTCCCCGGCTCCGGCTTTCGCCGGAGCGCAGGGAGGCGGCCTATTGCGCCGGGCAGGTCGAGCCGGGGCCGGCGTCGAGATCGAGGCAGCGGCCGTCAATCTCGCTCGCGGGGACGGGCAGGCCGATCAGCGCGGCGAGCGTCGGCAGGATGTCGACCGTCTCGACGGGGGCGGGCTGCTCGAAACCGGTCATGCCCTTGCGCCAGAAGGCGATGGGGAAGCGGCGGTCATAGTCCCAGACGCTGCCGTGGGTCGCGGTGCCGCCGACGCGCGGCGTCACGATCGGCGTGACGAACGGCTTGAGCATCACCACGAAATCGCCCGAGCGACCGGCCTTGTAGGAACCGCGCGCGCGATCGAGCAGAGTCCAGATCTCGGGATGGCCGACGGGCGGCTTGCCTGCCGCTATCTCTTCGGCGGTAAAGACGGCCGCGACCTGCGGATCGGCGCGATAGGCGGCGACGGCGGCGTCGAGCACGCGCTTGCGCTGATCGCCGATGATCGCCTTGTCGATATAGATGTCGCCGAAGGGACCGTCGCCCAGCAGCACCGGGCCGGCGACGCCCAGCGTCTGGCCGATCGCCTTGCCGACATTGGCGGGCAGCAGGCGCGCCTCGGCGCGCGCGGCATCGGGCGCCGCATGTTCGCGATTGCGCTCGGGCAGGTCGAGCCCGCCATGATCGGCGGTGAGCACAACGACATAGTCGACTCCCGTCGCATCGAGCCGATCGAAGAAGGCGCCGAGATCCGAATCGAGCGTGGTGAGCTGGAGGCACATCTCGCTGCCTTCGGTGCCATAGGCATGGCCGACATAATCAGTCGCGGAGAGGCCGATCGAAATGATGTCGGTCGCGTCGCCCTTGCCCAGCTTCATGCTTTCGATCAGCGCTTCGGCGAGCGTCAGCGTTGCGGCGTCGAACTCCGGCGAGTAGCGGAAGGCGCTGTAATCGCCGGCCTTGCGCGCGAAGCGGCCGTCGCCGACGGTGAAATCGCCGACCTTGACCGCCGCCGCCTTGGGCGCGCAGGGCGCGGGGAGCGGCATGGCGTCGCGCGGCCTGGCGATAGCGGCGGCGACGGCGGCGCGAACCTGCGCCACGACCGGATCGGCCTTTTGCCCGGCAGGGGCGATATAATCCTTCGCGCGCGCATCCCAGTACCAAAGCTGGTCGACTTTATGGCCGCCCATCATGATCGCCGCGCGATCCTTGCCGGCGACCGAGACGACGCGCGTCGCCGGATTGGCCGCCTTCATCCGCTCGCCGAGCGTGGGGACGAGGAGGTGGACGTTGCTGGCGGTGTAATTACCCGAATCGCTGCCGGGCAGCGTTTCATCCTCGGCGCAGTAGATCATCTTGTCGGCGCGCCTGGCCGATTGATCGACCCAGTTGTTGGCGATGATCCCGGTGCGGCTGGGGTGACTGCCCGTCAGAATGGTCGAGTGGCCGGGGCAGGTCTCCGTCGCGGCGTGGGTCTGGTAACCCGATGGAAAGACGGCGCCTTGCTCCATCCGCCTGAAGCCGCCGTCAAAGACGGCGCGATATTCGGCGAAGAGATTGGCGGAGAACTGATCGACCGAAATCGCGACGATCAGCGTCGGCGGCTTGGCCGGAAAGGCGGGCCGGGCAGTGGCGGCCGGCGGCGGAGGCGGCGCGGGCTGGGCCAGCGCGGTGGACGAAAGCGCGGCGAGGGCTGTAACCATCAGCGAGCGAAACACATATGTCTCCTTGTCGGCGGCCGCCCCCGTGCGGCAATGAGGATCAATCCCTTTCAGGACAGACGATGCCGATGCAAGCCCAGCGTTACGTTATCATGGCAATGGCGGCCTTGCTGCTGGCGATCTTGCCTGCGGCGGGCCGCGCGCAGGGTGACGACGCGCCGCATATCGCACCGTCGCTGATCGCCGAGAGCGAGCGGCCGGCGGCGGGAAGCAGCGTCACGCTCGCGCTCGCGATGAAGCCCATGCCCGGCTGGCACGGCTATTGGAAGAATCCGGGCGACGCGGGCGTCGAGACGCGGCTGAGCTGGACGCTGCCTGCCGGCGTGGCGGCCGGCGATCTGCGCTATCCGGTGCCGGGCCAACTGCTGTTCGCCGGGCTGATGCAATATGTTTATGAAGGCGACTATGCCCAGCTTGTCGATCTGAAGATCCCGGCGGGGATCGCGCCCGGAACCCGGCTGCCCATCACGCTGCTCGCCGACTGGCTGGAATGCACCAAGGAAATCTGCGTTCCCGCGAAGGCGACGCTGTCGATCGACCTCGTCGTCGGCGACGGCGCGGTGGAGCCGGCGCGGCGCGCGATGTTCGACGGCTGGCGCGCGAAGCTGCCTCGCCCGCTCGGGAGCGCCGCGCATTTCGAGCGCGCGGGCGACAAGCTGCGCATCGCGATCCCGCTGCCCGCGAGCGCGGCGGCGAAGGACGCATATTTCTATCCGCAGACGCTGGACGCGATCGATTATGCCGCGCCGCAGAAAATCTCGCGGGCGGGCGATATGCTGATCGTCGAGACCAGAGCGGCGGCGGGCGCGAAGAAGCCCGGCAGCATCGACGGGGTGCTGGCGATCGGGCCGGATAGCGGCCTCTCGCTCAACGCGACGCCAGGCGCCGTTCCGGCGGCGGGCGACATAGCGGTGACCGAAGCAAGCGCCGCGCCGCATGGCATGATCGCGACGATCCTGATCGCGCTGGGCGGGGCCATCCTCGGCGGGCTGGTGCTCAACATCATGCCCTGCGTCTTTCCGATCCTGAGCCTAAAGGCGCTGAGCCTCGCCAAGGCCGGCGTCGATGAGCACGCCGCGCGGCGCGAGGGGCTGGCCTATACCGCCGGCGTCATCCTCGTCTGCGTTGTGCTGGGCGGGATATTGCTGGCGCTGCGCGCCGGCGGGATCGCGGCGGGCTGGGCGTTCCAGTTGCAGGATCCGCGCGTCATCACGGTGCTGCTGCTGCTGGTGACGGCGATCGCGCTCAACCTTGCCGGGCTGTTCGAGCTTGGGGTCATCAATGTCGGCGGAGATCTGGCGGCGAAGAAGGGCGCGGCGGGGGCGTTCTGGACGGGCGCGCTCGCCGCCTTCATCGCCACGCCCTGCACCGGGCCGTTCATGGGCGTGGCGCTAGGCGCGGCGCTGGTGCTGCCGGCGGTTGCGGCGATCGCGATCTTCGCCGGGCTCGGGCTCGGGCTGGCGCTGCCGTTCCTGCTGCTTGGCTTCGTGCCGGCGCTGCGGCGGCTGCTGCCCCGGCCGGGGGCGTGGATGGACCTGTTCCGGCGCGTGCTTTCAGTGCCAATGTTCCTGACCGCCATCGGGCTTGCCTGGATCCTCGGGCGGCAGGCCGGGGTCAACGCGATGACGCTGGGCCTTGTCGCGGCGCTGATCCTCTCGCTTGGACTGTGGTGGGCGGGACGGCGGCAGATCGGCGGCAAGCCGCTCTGGCCCGTGCTGCTGCCCGCGCTGGCGGCGGGGCTGGCGATCGCGCTGACGCTGCCGCGCGATGCCCCCGCCGCAGCGCAGACGGCGTCGGCCGACGGGCATGAGGCGTTCAGCGAGGCGAGGCTTGCCGCGCTGCGGGCGGAAGGGCGGCCGGTCTTTGCCTATTTCACGGCCGACTGGTGCCTGTCATGCAAGGTCAACGAGAAGGTCTCGATCGACAGCGCGGCCGCCCGGCAGGCCTTTGCGGCGAAGAAGGTGGCGGTGCTCGTCGGCGACTGGACCGATGGCGACCCGGAACTGGGCCGCTTCATCGAGACGCATGGCCGGTCGGGGGTACCGCTCTACCTCTATTATGCGCCCGGCGCGTCTGAGCCGCAGGTGCTGCCGCAGGTGCTGACGCCCGGATTGCTGGCGGGACTGGCCTCCTGATCCTTCAGCGCGCGCTTTGCTGAAGGATCGTCCGCGAACGACGACGCCCGGAAGCGGGCTTCAGGGCTGGCGCGACAGCGGATAGGCCTTGAGCGCGTCGTTTGGCTTGTTGTCGGTGGTGCGGAATACCCAGCTATCCGCGCCGACGCGCTCGATATACATGACCGGCGGCCCCTGCGTATCGGGCTGGAGGCGCAGCACCTTGCCCGCCGCGTCGGTCACGCTGGCCAGCCCGTCGAGCGTGACCGTGCCCTTGCCGCGGAAATCCTGCACCAGCCGGTAGCGGCCGGGGCCGGGCTCGCCCGCGAAGGTCAGCGTCACATCAATGCCGTCGCAATCGGCGCAGGGAACGCTGCCGGCGATCGTCGCGCCATTGGCGGGCGCGGCGGCGGGATTGCGGCAGACCTCGATCACGCGGCGGATCGCGCGGCCCGTGGGCACCTCGACCGCGTCGCCGCCTGCCGAAACGCTGATCCGCCCGGCAGGCCCGGTCAGCACGTTGAGGAAGGGATCGGCGAGCGCGATGCGCGCATCGACCTTGCCGTCGATATTCTGCCCCGGGAAGGTCTGGCTCTGCCCGCCGCCCGCGCCGATCGTCACGGTGGAACCCGGGCCGGGACGCTGGACGATGATCGTCTGCGCCTTGGGATCGCAGCGCACCGCGAAATCGACCTGCGTATCGGACGGGCCGTACATGGCCACGGGCGCGACTGAATCGATCTTCATCGTCCAGGCGCCGGGGGGCGGCTCGCTGCTGTTGGTCAGGTTGCCGCTGCCGTCGTCGATGACGCTGTTATCGACATTCTCGGCCGAGACGTTGCCCGATCCGCGCACGCTGGGCTTCTCGCAGCCGGACAGCAGCGCGAGCAGCGCGATGGCGGCGAATGCGGCCTTATTTCCGAACATAGACACGCTTACCTCCAACCCAGGTCTCGCGGACCTTAAGCCTGCGCAGTTCGCCCGGCGGCAGTTCGAGCGGCTCGGCGTCGAGCAGCAGGAAATCGGCGCGCATGCCGGGCGCGAGCCTGCCCAGCCGATCCTCGGCGAAGCCTGCATAGGCCGCCTCGGTCGTATAACCCGCGAAAGCGACTTCACGGCTCACCCGTTCCTGCGGCTGCCAGCCGCCGAGCGGCTCGCCATCCTCGCCCTCACGCGTGATCGCCGCGGCCATGCCGGGGAAGGGATTGGGCGATTCCACCGGAAAGTCCGACCCGAAAGCGAGATGCGCGCCCGTCGCGCGGATAGACGCCCAGGCATAGGCGCCCGTGAGACGATCAGGCCCAAGCCGCGTTTCGGCCATAAGCCGGTCCGACGTCTCGTGGACGGGCTGCATCGACGCGACGACGCCATTCTTGCCGAAACGCGCGATGTCGGCCGGATCGACGATCTGGGCATGTTCGATGCGCCAGCGCCGATCGCCCTTGTAAGTCTCGGACAATTCCTCGATCGCGCCGAGCAACTGGGCGTTGGCGGCGTCGCCGATGGCGTGGACCGCGACCTGGAAATTGTCCATCGCCGCGCGGCTCATCAGGTTGCGCAGCTTGGCGTCGTCCATGAAGCCGAGGCCGGTCTGCGTCGGCGCATCGGCATAAGGTTTCTTGAGCCATGCCCCGCGCGAGCCGAGTGCGCCGTCCGCGAGCAGCTTTACGCCAGCCATGCGGAGATGGTCGGCATAGAGCCAGGGCGTGGGGCCGGGGCCGCCGATCATCTGCATCGCATCGACGCCGGCGGCGTAGGCGATGATGCGCATGTTGAGCTTGCCTTCGTCGCCCGCGCGGCGAAAAGTCATCCAGTCCTCGATGCTGGCGCCCATATCCTCGGTCGTGGTGACGCCGAAGGAGAGCAGGATCGCCTGCGCCTTGGCGAAGGCAAGGTCGCGGTCGCGCGCATTGGGCGCGGGCAACACCTTCTCCATCAGGCTCATCGCGTTGTCGACGAATATGCCGGAAGGCTGCGCGCCGACCTTTTCGATACGCCCGCCGGGCGGCGTCGTCGTTCTGGCGGTGACGCCGGCGGCCTTGAGCGCGAGGCTGTTGGCCCAGCCGGCATGGCCGTCGACGCGCGCGAGCCACACCGGCTTGTCGGCGACGATCGCATCGAGATCGGCGGCGGTGGGGAAGCGGCCAAGCTTCCACTTCTCCTGATTCCAGCCGCTGCCGAGAATCCACGAACGGCCGGGGTTGGCGGCTGCATAGGCGGCGATCTTCGCCTTCGCCTCTTCCAGCGAACCGGTGTCCGACAGATCGAGCGTCAGCGCCTGATAGCCGAGCGCCATGACATGACCGTGCGCGTCGATCAGCCCGGGGATCATCGTCTTGCCGCCGGCGTCGAGCTTGAAATCGAGCCGATCGGGGCGCTTCTCCCCGCGATCGAGCAGCCTGGCGACCTTGCCGTCGGGGGTGACGAGCAGGCCGCTGAACCGGACGATATGGCCGACTTCATCCAGAGTGACGCCGTCGACATTGTCGATCAGCCCATCGGCGAGCGCGGGGGAAGCGAGCAGCGCGCAGGCGGCCAGCAGCCAGGATTTCAACGTGGCAGCCTCCGCACCAGCGCGCTGGTATCCTGCCGGTTGCCGCCCATCGCCTGAATGTCGGCGTAGAACTGGTCGACCAGCGCGGCGACGGGCAGCGTCGCGCCATTGGCGCGCGCTTCCTCGAAGGCGAGGCCGAGATCCTTGCGCATCCAGTCGACCGCGAAGCCGAAGTCGAAACTGTCCTCGGCCATCGTTTTCCAACGGTTGAGCATCTGCCAGCTCGACGCAGCGCCGCCCGAAACCGCCTCGAACACCTTGTCGAGATCGAGTTCGGCGGCCTGCGCGAAACGAAGCGCCTCCGACAGGCCCTGCACCACGCCGGCGATCGCGATCTGGTTGACCATCTTGGTCGTCTGGCCCGCACCGGCCGGGCCGACATGGACGATGCGCAGCGCATAGGCGCCGATCAGCGGCGTCGCGGCGGCCATCGCCGCCTCGGTCCCGCCGCACATGATCGAAAGCTTGCCATTTTCCGCGCCGGCCTGCCCCCCCGAAACGGGGGCGTCCACGCAGAGCAGGTCGCGCGACTTCGCCTCGACCGCAAGCTGGCGGGCGATTCGCGCCGACACGGTGGTGTGATCGACGAACAATGCGCCTTTCCTCATCGCGCCGAACGCGCCATCGCGGCCGAGCGTGACCTGCGCCAGATCATCGTCATTGCCGACGCAGGAGATGACGGCGTCTGCGGCCTCTGCGGCCTCGGCCGGGGTGCCCGCCGCCCGGCCGCCATGCGCCGCGACCCAGGCATCCGCCTTGGCGCGGGTGCGGTTATAGACGATGAGATCGTTGCCGGCGGCGGCGAGGTGGCGGGCCATGGGGGCGCCCATGACGCCAAGGCCGATGAATGCGATGCGAGCCATGGCGAGCGGGTTAACCTGTGTTTCCCCGGAGCGCCAGATGCGCTAGGCGCGCGGCATGGCTACCGCAGCAAAAACAGACTCGCCCCTTCCCGTAACGCTCGACGATGTGCGCGCGGCGGCGGCTCGCATTGCGGGCGCGGTGGTGCGCACGCCGACCTTCAGGAGCCAGACGCTCTCGAACCTGACCGGCGCAGAAGTGTGGGTGAAGTTCGAGAATCACCAGTTCACCGCCGCCTACAAGGAGCGCGGGGCGCTCAACACCCTGCTGCTGATGCCCGTCGAACAGCGCGCCAAGGGCGTGATCGCAGCGTCCGCCGGCAATCATGCGCAGGGGCTTGCCTATCATGGCAACCGGCTGGGCATCCCCGTGACGATCGTGATGCCGCGGCCGACGCCGACGGTGAAGGTGACGCAGACCGAAAGCCACGGCGCGACCGTGATCCTCCATGGCGAGACGTTCGACGCCGCCAACGCCTATGCGCGCGAGCTGGAGGTCGAGCGCGGGCTGACCTATGTGCCGCCCTTCGATCACCCGCACATCATCGCGGGGCAGGGGACGGTCGCGCTCGAAATGCTCGAGGATGCGCCTGATCTCGACATGCTCATCATCCCGATCGGCGGCGGCGGCCTGTTTTCGGGCATGGGCGTTGCGGCGCGCGGGCTGAAGCCCGGCATCGGGCTGGTCGGCGTCCAGGCCGAGCTTTACCCGTCCATGTATGCGCGGCTGAAGCAGATCGAGCTACCCTGCGAGGGCGATACGCTGGCCGAAGGCATCGCCGTGAAGCAGCCGGGGGCGATCACGTCGCAGTTCGTCGAGCGGCTGGCCGACGACATCGTGCTGGTCGGCGAGCGGCATCTGGAAAAGGCGGTCGCGCTGTTGCTGCAGATCGAAAAGACGGTGGTCGAAGGCGCGGGCGCGGCGGGGCTTGCCGCGCTGCTCGCGCACCCCGGGCGGTTCACGGGGCGCAAGATCGGCATCGTGCTGTGCGGCGGCAATATCGACACGCGGCTGCTCGCCAATGTGCTGCTGCGCGATCTTGCCCGGTCGGGCCGGCTGGCGCGGCTGCGCGTCCGCCTGCAGGACCGGCCGGGCGCGCTCTATCATGTCGCGCGCATCTTCCACGAACAGCAGGTGAATATCATCGAGGTCTATCACCAGCGCGTCTTTACGACCCTGCCGGCGAAGGGCCTGATAACCGACATCGAATGCGAGACGCGCGACCGCGATCATCTCAACCGATTGATCGATGCGCTGCGCGATTCGGGTTATGAAGTGAGCATGGTCGAGCTGGCGTAAGAGCGGCGGAGGGCGGTAACCGCGCCTCTTAACCTCCTTTGATGGTAAACCCGCTTTTCGCCCTTGAATCGCGCGCGCATAGGGAGTCATCTTCCTGTTGAGCGATATTCGGGGCTTTGACGTCAGGTGACCGCGCCGTTTCGATTTCCACGCTTCTTCGTGACGAGCCCTGCGCCGTGCCCCTATTTGCCGGGGCGCACCGAGCGCAAGGTTTTTACCGAGCTGAGCGGGCCGCACGCTTCCGAGCTGAACGACGCGCTGGGGCGCATCGGCTTCCGCCGCAGCCAGAGCGTCGCCTATCGCCCGAGCTGCGTCGATTGCCAGGCCTGCGTTTCGGTGCGGGTGCTCGCCAATGAGTTCCGGCCCAATGCGACGCAGCGCAAGCTGCTGCGCCGCCATGCCGATCTTGAGGTCGCGGCCTGCCGGCCCTGGTCGACCGAGGAGCAGTTCGCCCTGCTCCGCCGCTATCTCGATGCCCGCCATCCCGGCGGCGGCATGGCCGGGATGGACGAGATGGACTATGCCGACATGGTCGAGCAGACGCCGGTGAGCAGCTATGTCATGGAATATCGCGAGCCGGCGGAGAACGGGCGGCAGGGGCGGCTGGTCGGCGCCTGCCTGACCGATCATCAGGGCGACGGGCTGTCGATGATCTACAGCTTCTTCGAGCCTGACGCCGATGTGCGCCCCGGCATGGGCAACCTGATCATCATGGATCACATCTTTCGCGCGCGGCGCGCGGGGTTGCCCTATGTCTATCTCGGCTATTGGGTCGATGGCTCACCGCGCATGGCCTACAAGACGCGCTTCCAGCCGATCGAGCGGCTGAACGCAGGCGGCTGGGAGCGCTTCACGCCGCCCGAGGCTCGGGAAAAAGACGGGGTCGCGCTGGCTGCGGGCGCCATCGGCTGAACGACCCGAGCCGGAATCCGACAAGCGCGACCAGAGACATGTCCGGAATGGAGACGGGCCTCGGGTTTCGCTGGACAGTAATGACGTCATGGCATCATTGTATTCGCAACAGGGGGATACAGGATGCGATTCGCTACGATCCTAGGCGCGGCGGCCACTTTGCTGTTTGCGATGCCGGCGCAGGCAGGGCCTTTTGGCTGCCAGAATGGTTGTGATTATCCGATCGATCTCGCGCCGTTTTTCGATGACTATTCGCTTCCCTCGGATGCGATCACCTATGTCTGGACCTTCCGTCTCGAAGCGGACGATCCCAACACGACGGTCTCCCTTTCGCCGCCAAACCAGGCGGATCACACGACGCGCTATTTCGACGGAGGATGGACCTTCGCATCGCGCGATTTTCCGTTCCGCTATGAGCAGGTGATCACGCCCTTGCTCACGACGATCACGGTCTGGGCCCCGAAAAGCTACAATAACTGCGCGTCGGGCGGCCCGATCGGCGAGATCTGCGCCGAGAGATTCGATGTCTGGGGCAACGGCGTCGACCTGTATTTCAACACGACGTCGGATACCGTCCGGTTGTTTTCGTCAATTACGGCAGTGCCCGAGCCCGCAACCTGGGCCATGATGATCGGCGGTTTCGGGCTGGCCGGCGCTGCGCTGCGGCGGCGGGCGAACGTCAAGACGGCGCGGGCTTGAGCGCGTCGTCGATGAACTGAAGCGGGAATCCCCGCGTGTCGGTACAAACCCGCACGGCATCGAGGCGGGCCGAAAGGGTCGCCAGGCAGTAAAGGCGTAATTCTCTTCTAAATCAGGGGAGCGATATGCGATTTGCTTCGATTCTGGCGGCAGCACTAGTGCTGCTGACCGCGGGGCCGGGACAGGCACTAACCTATACCGGGACATTGGGTGCTGGCGGCCAACTGAGTGAAAGTATCCGTTTCGAGCCGACACCGGACCTGAAACGTCCGACCTATTATTCGATGTCGATCCAGTTCGATAGTGTGCCAGACAGTCTTAAAATCTGGGTCGTTTACACGCAAAGCTACAATACATATGAACTCGACCCTATACGATGGGCCGGCGGCAATGACACGACGAGTGATTTCTTTATTCATGGATCTAACGGGTTCGTGCAATACAGCTTTTTCAACCCAGGCAACTTCGCAATAATCAAGGGTAGCGAGATCACGAAATATTATACCTATTCCCTTGGCTTCGTAATTTATGCCGATGGCGCGAATTTGCCGATCAATTATACAGTGACCACCAACGCAACGACGGTTCCAGAGCCCGCGACCTGGGCCATGATGATCGGCGGTTTCGGGCTGGCCGGCGCTGCGCTGCGGCGGCGGGCCGGGCTGGCGCGGGCCTGATCTGCGTGTGAGGCGCTGCCTCAGCCTTTCATGAAGGGCGGGTCGGGGATTGCATTGCGCGCCTCGTTGAGAAGTTCGCCCCAGCGGTGCGAGAGCATGTTGTAGTAATCGTCGTCCTCTTCGATCCGGCGTTTCACCACGGGGCGGGCGCGATCGGCAGGGATGGCGATGAGATCGAGCGGGCGACCGACCGACAGGTTGGAGCGCATCGCGGCGTCGAAGGAGATGAGGCCGATCTTCACCGCCTCGTCGAGCGGCGTATCCCAGTCGAGCGCGCGATCGAGCATCGGCTTGCCATATTTGCGTTCGCCGATCTGGAGGAAGGGACTGTCGGCGCTATATTCGATGAAATTGCCCTCGCCATAGATGAGGTAGAGGCCGAGCGGCGCGTTGCCGATGCGGCCGCCCAGGAGCAAAGTGACATCGGCGTTGATCCCCGTGCCCTCAAGCGTCTGGTCGATGGGCTTGCGCGCGAGCGAGACGGCTTCGCCGACAAGCTGCGCAGCGCGGAAAAGGGTGGGGACGGTGGAAAGCGTGCGCGGACATTCGTCGCTATGCTCGGGCGCCAGCCCTTCGCCGAGCAGGGCCAGCATCGCCTGCGTGACCGATAGGCTGCCGGCCGAGGCCAGCACGATCAGCCGATCCTCGCTTTCCACCAATATGTGCAGCTTGCGATAAGTGGAAATATTGTCGACGCCCGCATTGGTGCGCGTATCGGCGATCATCACCAGCCCGGAGGCCGGGCGCAATCCGACGCAATAAGTCATTGGCGTTCCCCGATTAGGGCAAGCTGCCCGATCACCGACCGTCTATAGCGAAGCGTTCGCATGGAGCGAAGGCGGGAGGCGCGTCTCGCCGGCGCCTGACATGAACGGCGGGTTAGGCCCGCCCGACGCGGACATCGACATCGAGCAGTTCGGCGCCGCCGCCGACGCGCGATCCGCTGATCGGCATGGCGTGGGTCGCATCGATCCCGCAGGCGACGCGGACATAGGTCTCGTCCGGGCTGAGGCCTACTGCGGGATCGAAACCGACCCAGCCGAGATCGTCGAGATAGGCCTCGGCCCAGGCATGGGCCGTCATGCGGCTGGGCGCGCCGAGGCTGAGGCAGTGGCCCGAGACGTAGCGCGCCGGCACCCCGATGCCGCGCGCGGCGGCGATGAAAAGATGCGCGAAATCGCGCGCTACCCCGCGGCGCTGGCGGAAAAGGTCGGCGGCGGTGCGCTGGGGATCGACGCGGCAATCGACGAAGGCGGCGTGGACGCGGATCGCCTTGTTGAGCGCGTGAAGCCTCTCTATCCGGTCGCCGCCGCGCGCATTGGCGCGGGCGAACTCGCAGATGCGATCATTATAGGCAGTAAGCGGCGTGAGGCGCAGATAGAGCGAGGGCGGCAGCGGCTCATAAGTGTCCGCGAGGATGCCGTTGCGGTCCTCGGTCAGCACTTCGCCATGGACGGTGATGTCGATTCGATCGATCGGCCCGTCGATATAGAGCATCGTCACGACATTGCCGTAGCCGTCGAGATGCTCGCGCAGCCGCGTGTCGCAATCGACATCGATCCGCCAGTCGATCACCGATTGCGATTCATGGTCCTGCGGCGTCATGCGCAGCAACTGGACGACGCGCGCCTGCGGCTCGGTGAAGCAATAGCTGGTGCGATGATCCACCGCGATGCGCATCAGAAAAACCGGAACTGGCGGGCGATCGCGCCGTCCAGCTCGGCATTCTCATCGATGAACGCGCCGAGATATTCATGGAAACCCTGCGCGAAGATCTGCTCGACGGTGAGCCGCGCGAAATGAGACAGGCGCGCGCGCGCCATGCGGTCGGCCTGGCCCTGCAATCCCATGCGCTTGGCGAGCGCGTTGAGCAGGTTGACCACTTCCTCACAGGCGGCGGCGAGCGAGCGCGGCAGCTCGCGCCGGACGACGAGCAGCTCGACGACGTCGGCGGGGCGCAATCCCTCGCGGTAGAGCCAGCGGTAGGCGGTGACGGCGGAGACGGTCTGGAGGATCGTCGTCCATTGATCGCGATCGACGGTGCCGCCGACCGTTTCGCCCGCCGGCAGCAACAGGTGATATTTGACGTCGAGCAGGCGCGCGGTGTTGTCGGCGCGCTCGATCGCCGAGCCGAGCTGGACGAACCAGCTCGCCTGATCGCGCATCATGCGGTGCATCGCGCCCTCGAAACCGCGCGTCTCGGCCTTGGTCTGCTCGGCAAGGTTGAGCGTGGCCTGCGTGCCGCCGGGGCTCGACCTGTTGCTGAAGATCAGCCAGGCGCGGTTGATCGCGGTCCAGGCTTCACGCGTAAGCGCGGTGCGGACGGCGCGGGCGTTGTTGCGCGCCATCGACAGGCAACTGACGATCGATCCCGGATGCGTGTCCGACAGCGTAAGGAAGCGCGCGACGCTGTGTGCGGTCAGCGTCTCCCCGGTCGCGGCGAAAGCTTCGTCGGCGCCGGTGACGATCAGCGCGCTTTGCCAGGCGGCTTCGCCGGCCGGGCGCGCGGACAAGGCGTCGAGCCGGACGGTCGCCTCGACGAGGCGGGCGGTGAAATCGGCGCGTTCGACATAGCGGCCGAGCCAGTACAGGCAGGATGCGGTGCGCGAGAGCATTATTGCTGCACCTGAGTCTGCGCCTCGGGCGGCGACGCCGGCGGACATTCGCCTTCGTCGAGCAACACGAAACTGTCCTTGGTGCCGCCGCCCTGGCTGGAATTGACGACCAGCGACCCTTCGCGCAGCGCGACGCGGGTGAGGCCGCCGGGGACGATCTTCACGCCTTTCGATCCGGTAAGGACGAAGGGACGGAAATCGACATGGCGCGGCGCGACGCCATCCTGCGTCAGCGTCGGCACGGTCGACAGGGCGAGGGTTGGCTGCGCGATATAGCGCTGCGGCTCGGCGATCAGCGCGGCGCGGAAATCCTCGATCTCCTTCCTCGACGCGGTGGGGCCGACGAGCATCCCATAGCCGCCCGATCCGTCGACCAGTTTCACCACCAGATCGGGCAGATGTTCGAGGACATATCTGAGCGCCTCCGGTTCGCGGCAGCGCCAGGTCTCGACATTGGGCAGGGTCGCCTCTCCGCCCGAATAATAGCGAACGATTTCCGGCATATAGCTGTAGATCGCCTTGTCGTCGGCAATGCCGGTGCCGGGTGCGTTGATGATCGTGACATTGCCCGCTGCATAGGCCGCGATCAGCCCCGGCACGCCCAGCATCGAATCGGGGCGGAAAACCAGCGGATCGAGGAAGTCATCGTCGACGCGGCGATAGATGACGTCGACCTTCACGCGGCCCGATATGGTCCGCATCCAGACCATGTCCTCGTCCACCTCAAGGTCGGCGGCCTCGACCAGCTCCACGCCCATCGTGTCGGCAAGGAAGCTGTGTTCGTAATAGGCCGAGTTGAAATGGCCGGGGGTCAGCACGACGCAGACCGGATCGGCGCCGGTGTGCGGCGGCGCGACCGAGCGCATCGTTTCCAGCAGCAGATCGGGGTAGCTGTCGACCGCCGCGACGCGATACTGGCGGAAAAGCTCGGGGCACAGGCGGATCATCGCCTCGCGATTTTCGAGCATGTAGGACACGCCCGACGGCGTGCGCGCATTATCCTCAAGCACGAAGAAGTCGTAGGGGCCGGTGCGGACCATATCGATGCCGCAGATATGCGCATAGATGCCGTGCGGCGGATGAGCGCCGGCGATCTCGGGCCGGAACTGTGGATTGCCGAGGATCAGATCGGGCGGCAGGATCCCGTCCGCGAGAATCTTACGCGGGCCGTAAATGTCTGCAAGGAAGGCGTTGATCGCCTCGACGCGCTGGACCAGCCCGACCGAGAGGCGTTCCCATTCGGATGCGGTAAAGACGCGCGGAACGATGTCGAAGGGAATGATGCGCTCGGCCGCGTCGGCATCGCCATAGACGGCGAAGGTGATGCCGAGCTGGCGGAAGGTCTGTTCGGCGGATTGCTGGCGGCGGAGAAGCTCGGTCGTCGAGGTTTCCTCCATCCACCGCGCGAGCGAGGCAAATTGCGGTCGGGGCGCCGCGCTTTTGCCCGAGCCCCAGATTTCGTCGAACGCCCTACGTCCCGCCATTCACGCTCCCGAACGAACAGCCACTGCTGATTGGCGTCAGACTGCGACGATTTTTTGCAGCGCACAAGGGGTTGGACGATCGGGGTTCAGGAAAGCGTGCGCCTTTTGAGCGCCGGGGCCGCAGCGGGCGAGGCGCCGGCGGCCTGGGCGAAGACCGGCGGGGTTTCGCCGGTCACGCCGAAAAGGAAGTCTGGGCGTTTGCGCGGCGGGATGATGAGCGTGCCGAACAGCCAATCGAACAGCGCGAGGCTGGCGCCGAAATTACAGTCATGGTGCGCGGGCGCTGAGGAATGATGCAATTGATGATGCGCCGGGCTCTGGAAAAGCCGGCCCGCCGGGCCGCGAAAGGCGATCCACAAATGCGTGTGGAGCAAATGGGTGAGCAGCCAGGTGCTCGCGACGAGGAGAATGTTGACGCCGCCGATCGTCAGCAGCCCGGGCTCGCCGCCGAGCAGAAAGGTCAGCGCCGCGCCGGCGCTTCCCGTCACCAGCGCGACGATGTTGATGAAGATGACGCTGTTGACCGGATGGATGCGGTAATTGGTCAGCGGCGAAAGCGATTCAGCGCTGTGGTGCACCTTGTGGAAGTGCCAGAGCAGCGGAATCTTGTGCGACAGGAAATGATCGAGCCAATAGGCGAATTCAAACGCCAGAAAGAGCGTGATCGTGGCGATCCCCATGCCGAGCCAATGGGGAATGGGCGCGGCCGGCGCTGATCCGAACAGCGCCGTCAGCATGAGGCCGACGCCGCGATAGACGCTTCCTGCCGAAATGATCGCCCAGCCGAACAGGCTTGTCGCGGCCAGGGCGTTGAACAGGAACATCTTGATATCCGCACGCCCGGAGCGGCTGGCGATCAGGCGGCGCGGGAACAGCGCCTTGCGGATGACGCGCAGGCGCAGCGGCCTGTCACGCCGCCTGCGCGACACGGTGAAGATGAGGGCGATCAGCAGCGCGCACCCCATCGCCTGAACCGACAGCAGCGACGCGGGCGACAGGAACATGGCGGCAGCTCGCCCGACGACGGCTTCGGCGATCGGGTGCATGGTCTGAAAAATCGAGGCGATTGCGGCTTGCATGGGCGCTCTTCTGTCGGCCCGAGCCTAGCCGGTCAGCGCTGAGCAAAGCGTTAAGACGCGCGATGGAGATGCAAAAAGGCCGGCGATTTCCCGCCGGCCTTCTGCTCTGGATGCTTTGAATGACGGATCAGGCGACCGCGGCGATCGGCTCCGCCACGAACTCTTCGTCCGGATCGCGCAGCACATAGCCGCGGCCCCAGACGGTCTCGATATAATTGTCGCCGCTGCAGGCGAGGCTCAGCTTCTTGCGAAGCTTGCAGATAAAGACGTCGATGATCTTCAGCTCGGGCTCGTCCATCCCGCCGTACAGATGGTTGAGGAACATTTCCTTGGTGAGCGTCGTGCCCTTGCGGAGCGAGAGCAGCTCCAGCATC
>QFNN01000180.1 GCA_003240855.1 Sphingomonas sanxanigenens | reverse complement strand
CCAGACCTCGCACTGGCGCGAAGGCACGCGCATCCATGACGGCGTGAGTTGCACCATCCTCACCGAGCCGCAGGTCGGCATCCTCGATCCGACGGGCGGCATCTGCCAGGAAGGCATTGTAACGGCGCAGGATCTCGCGATCTTCGACGCGATGGGCTGGAACCTCAACGTCGATGTCCTGGACAATCTGGACTATCATATGTCGACCTCGCAGATGATGGATCGTTTCCGCTCCGCGGTTCCCGAGCCGACGACCTGGGCGATGCTCATCGCGGGCTTCGGCATGGTCGGCGGGGCGATGCGTCGTCGCCGCACCACCGTCGCCTTCGCCTGATCGAACGACGGGGCGCCGCCGGCATCATTGCCGGCGGCGCCTTTTCGATTCATATGCCGGCGGGTCCATGCTGATCTTGATCGCCCTCCTCGCCCAGGCCGCGCCGGCGGCAGCCGCGCTGACCCCTGCGCAGCGCCACGCGCTTGAGCGCGACATCGCCTGCCCCGCCAGCCTGCCTGGCGACGAAGCGCGAATCGCGTCGATGAAGCGCTTCATCAATCGCTATGCACTTTATGCACCGCGTTCGACGATTAACGAGCGCCTCGCCTTCCGAGACCGCGTGCTCGCGCGCAGGCGCTGCCGCCAGACCGGCAGCGAGCTGATCCACACCTTTCCCGAGAGCTGAGGCGCGGACGACAAAGGCCCGGAAATCTGGCCTCTCGCCTCGCCGCGCCCTGGGTTGCGCGGGGCGTGCGCCATCCCCAACTTTATCGCCCGACCAGCCGTTTCGCGATCGGCTTTTGGTTGACAATAAGCGCCGACTCCCGTAGCGGACCTGCTTTCCGCGCTGGGTTTCCTGGCGCGGCGACCAGCTTTGAAGAAGTGATGAGGGCCATGTTCGCAGTCGTGCGCACGGGCGGCAAGCAGTATCGCGTTGCCGCAGGAGACAAGATCGTCGTTGAGAAGCTTGCCGGTGAGGCAGGCGATACCGTCGCGCTGGGCGACGTTCTGCTCGCGGGCGAAGGCGGCGAGCTGAAGCCGACCGCCGGGCTGACCGTGTCGGCGGAAATCGTCGCGCAGGCGAAGGGCGAGAAGGTCATCGTCTTTAAGAAGCGTCGTCGTCACAATTATCGTCGTCGCAACGGCCATCGCCAGCAGCACACGATCCTGAAGATCCTCGCCATCGGCGGCGAAGCCAATAAGAAGGCTGCGCCCAAGAAGGCCGAAGCCGCGCCTGCCGAAACGCCGGCCGCCGACAAGGAGTAACGAACAATGGCACATAAGAAAGCAGGCGGCTCGTCGCGCAACGGTCGCGACTCGATCGGCCGTCGCCTTGGCGTCAAGAAGTTCGGTGGCCAGGAAGTGGTCGGCGGTAACATCATCATCCGTCAGCGTGGGACCAAGGTGTATCCGGGCCGCAACGTCGGCATCGGCAAGGACCACACCCTGTTTGCGCTTACCGAGGGCCGCGTGACGTTCCACGAGGGCAAGCTCGGCCGCAAATATGTGTCCGTGGACATTATGGCCGAAGCGGCCGAATAAAGGCGTCCTTGATCGGGTCGCCTCTGGGGCGACCCGAAAGCCTGCTGCGGCAGGTGACGAGGGAGACGGGTAGCCCCGGCTCCCTTTTTTCATATCTCCCTCACGCCCTGTCGCGTCGCTGTCATCGCCTTCGGGCAATGGCGGCGAAAAAATGGAGAGAGATATGTTCGCGCGTACTGACAGACTGTTACTGCGGCCCGGCTGGGCGGAAGACGCCCCCGCGCTGTTCCGGGCGATCGCCGACGAGGCCATCGTCCGCAACCTCGCTCGCGCTCCCTGGCCCTATCGCGTTACCGACGCCGAGGACTTCCTCGCCATCGACCACGATCCGCGCTTTCCGACCTGCCTGATGTTTGCGCGCACGGCGGGGGCGCCGCGCCTCGTCGGCGGGGTCGCGCTTCACGGGGACGAGGCGGGCAATCCCTCGCTCGGCTATTGGGTGGCGCGCCCTTATTGGGGGCTGGGCTATGCGACGGAGGGGGCGAGCGCGCTGCTCGCCGCCGCACGCCATACGCTGCGGCTCGGCCCGGTCGGCGCGTGGCATTTCATCGACAATCCGGCCTCGGGCCGCGTGCTCCGCAAGCTGGGCTTCAAGGCGACGGGCAAGGTGGCGGAGCGCCACAGCGCGGGGCGCGGCGGAGCGGCGGCGTGCGCGCTCTATCGCGAGGCGAACGACGCCGGTGGCGCGGACGATGACGGGGATTCGATGCGCGCCCGAGCGGCGGCCTGAACGCGCCCGAATATAAATGAAAAGGGCGGCCATCACAGGATGACCGCCCTTTTCCTGTGCAAGAAACGTCCCGCGATCAGGCGGCCTGAGGCATCACCGCGTCGCTATAGGCGCTTTCGGCCAGCTTGATCAGCTTGCGATCGTCATGATTCCAAGGGTGAAAGCCCGGCATGAAATAGGACAGCCAGGCTGGGATCATCCGTCGCACCACGCCCGGATTGCCGAGCAGATACCAAGCCAGCCCCCATTTGGCCTTCGCACCGGTGATCCCGTCCTGTCGCAACAGCTCCAGCGTCCCCTGAATCCGATGGATCCAGAAATTGCGGCTGACGAGCAGCATCATGATCGATTTGACTTTCCACCGCTTCCAGCGGCTCCAGTCCCGCGTGGCGTGCATCCAGGTATCGAAGGCGACGCCTTTATGCTCGATCTCCTCGATCGCATGCCATTTCCACATATTGGCGATCTCGGG
>QFNN01000029.1 GCA_003240855.1 Sphingomonas sanxanigenens | reverse complement strand
GATCAGGCGAGAACGATCTTGGTCGCCTTGCGACGCATCGCGCCGCCGACGAGGCCGAAGCCGCCGATCATCAGAGCCCAGGTCGCCGGCTCGGGAACCGCAGTCGGGCGATAGTTGAGCGTGCCGCTGTAAGCGCCGCCTTCGACGCCCCAGTTGCCCGTGACGTAGATGGTGTGCGTGCCGGCGCTGATCGCGGTGTTCGCGAGCGTCCACAGCTCCACGGCACCCGACGAGTTCTGCACGAAATCGACACCGTCCAGCTTCACGCTGCTGATGGCGACATCAAAGAAACCGGTGAGATCGATCGAGACCACCGAGCCGCTCGCGTCACCGGCGTAAGGCACAGTGAACACGAATTCATCGGCGATCGCACCCGAAGTCGGGCTCGACTGACCGAAGTCGACCGAGCCGCCCGTGGCGGGAACGCTGAGATTGACAACCGCAGCGCTGGCAGGCGCGGCGATGGCAGCGGTCGCCAGGAGCGCTGCGCTGATGAGATACTTGGTCATACACTACCCCCATGTACGTAGCAGTCCGAAGCCGAATCACAGCGACCCCTCCGGATGCCCCCTTATTAACGGCTTGGTAACTTTTGTCGCCTCCGAATATTCAACCTGATGGGAGGAAAATGGTTACCAAATGCAAAAGCTTGTCCTCATTTGGGACAAGCCGCGCATATGCCCGGTCAGGTGCAATTTGCGCAACCGGAAATCAGGCCGGGAAGCCGCGGCGCTTGGCGCGCCGACGCCTGATTCGAGGGGAATCAGGCGTCGATCGCTTCCTCGTCGAGCCGCGCCGCATTTTCCTGGATGAACTGGAAGCGGTGCTCGGGATTCTTGCCCATCAGCCGATCGACCAGGTCGCGCACGCCTGCGCGCTCTTCATATTCCTGCGGCAGGGTGATGCGGATCAGGCTGCGCGATGCCGGATCCATCGTCGTTTCGCGAAGCTGCTGGGGGTTCATCTCGCCAAGGCCCTTGAAGCGGCTGACCTCCACCTTCTTGCCTTTGAACTGCGAGGCCTCCAGCTCGGCGCGGTGCGCATCGTCGCGCGCATAGGCGCTCTTGCCTCCCGCGACGAGGCGGAAGAGCGGCGGTTGGGCGAGGTAAAGATGCCCGCGCCGGACGAGGTCTGGCATTTCCTGAAAGAAGAAGGTCATCAGCAGCGTGGCGATATGCGCGCCGTCGACATCGGCGTCGGTCATGATGACGACGCGCTCGTAGCGGAGATTGTCAGGCTGGAAGCGATCGCGCGCGCCGCAGCCGAGCGCCTGGATCAGGTCGGCTATTTCCTGATTGGCCGAAATCTTGGCGCTGTTGGCCGAGGCGACGTTCAGGATTTTGCCGCGAATGGGGAGGATCGCCTGCGTCTTGCGGTCGCGCGCCTGCTTGGCTGATCCGCCCGCGCTGTCGCCCTCGACGATGAACAGTTCTGTGCCGGCAGGATCGTCGGCCGAACAATCGGTGAGCTTGCCGGGGAGGCGGAGCTTGCGCGCCGAGGTCGCGGTCTTGCGCTTGACCTCGCGCTCGGCCTTGCGGCGGAGGCGCTCGTCCATGCGGTCGAGCACGAAGCCGAGCAGCGCGCGGCCGCGATCCATATTGTCCGAGAGATAATGGTCGAAATGGTCTCGCACCGCGCGCTCGACCAGCGTGGCGGCCTCCGGGCTGGTCAGCCTGTCCTTGGTCTGGCTCTGGAACTGCGGATCGCGGATGAACACGCTGAGCATCAGCTCGTCGCCCGTCATCATATCCTCGGCGCTGATGTCCTTCGCCTTTTTCTGCCCGACAAGCTCGCCGAAAGCGCGGATGCCCTTGGTCAGGGCGGCGCGCAGCCCGGCTTCATGCGTGCCGCCGTCGGGCGTAGGGATGGTGTTGCAATACCAGCTATAGCTGCCCTCGCTCCAAAGCGGCCAGGCGACGGCCCATTCGACGCGACCCTGCGCATCGGGGAAGTCCTGGCTGCCGGCGAAGAAGTCCGTCGTCGCGCATTCGCGATTGCCGACCTGTTCCTTCAGATGATCGGCAAGACCGCCGGGGAACTGGAACACCGCCTCGGCAGGCGTATCATCGCCGATCAGCTCGGGCGCGCATTTCCAGCGTATCTCCACGCCGGCGAAGAGATAGGCTTTGGAGCGGACGAGCCGGTGGAGGCGCGCCGGCTTGAAGTGCATCTCCGGCCCGAAGATCTCGGTGTCGGGGACGAAGGAGACGCTGGTGCCTCGCCGGTTGGGCGTTGCGCCCAGCCGCTCAAGCGGGCCGAGGGTCACGCCGCGCGAGAAGCGCTGCCGGAAAAGCTCCTTGTTGCGCGCGACTTCGACGATCGTATCGCTCGACAGCGCATTGACCACGCTGATGCCGACGCCGTGGAGGCCGCCCGAGGTCGCATAGGCCTTACCGGTGAACTTGCCGCCCGAATGGAGCGTCGACATGATGACTTCGAGCGCCGACTTGTCCGGAAACTTCGGATGCGGGTCGACGGGGATGCCGCGGCCATTATCGACGATGGTCAGGCGGTTGCCGGGTTCCAGCGACACTTCGATCCGCGTCGCGTGGCCGGCCACCGCTTCGTCCATCGCATTGTCGAGCACTTCGGCGGCGAGATGGTGGAAAGCCCGCTCATCGGTGCCGCCGATATACATGCCGGGGCGGCGGCGAACCGGCTCGAGCCCTTCGAGAACCTCGATCGACGAAGCGTCATAGGCGTTGCTGGTCTGCGAAGCGCCGCCGGGCGCGAAGAGGTCGTCGGACATGCGCCAAGCTATAGGAAGCAGCCGGCGCCGGTGACAAGGGCGGGGCGCACGCCATGCCGCTCGCGGACCACTCACCGCGCCGGACGTGGCCGATTTTTCATCTTTGCGCCGCTTGACCGGGAAAGGCGCGCACCCCATTACGGTTGCGTAGCGACCCGGCATTCCGCCCGGACGCGCCCAAGGAAACCCAACCCCGATGCCGAGCGACGCTGGTCGATTGTCATTGCCGTCACGGCTGATCGCGGCCTGATCCTCCAGGGGTTGGCTCACCGCGATGCGCCCGTGGCGGCGGATCGTGAGGTGAGATTATGGAAAATGTTCGTGTCGCGAGCGGCGCATCGGTGGATGTCGCGCTCTTCGCCAATCTGATCGACGCGCATGCCGCCGACATCGTCGCCATCCTCAATGAGGAGGACGAGGCGACGGCGGCGACGATGCTGTCCTATCTGCCGATCGAGCGCGCGATCGACGCGTTCGACCGGCCGGAACTGACGCGCGCGGGCGAACTGCTGCTCGATCTGCCGCAGGATCGCGCCGGGCAGATCCTGAAAGGCATGGCCGACGACCGGGCCGCCGCCGTGCTGCGCGATCTGGACGGCGAGGACCGGAGCAAGCTGCTCCGACTTGTCGATTTCGACAGCGCCTGGCCGCTCAAACGCCTGCTTTCCTACCCGGAACACAGCGCCGGCAGCATCATGTCGACGGAGTTCGTCAGCGTGCCGGCGAGCTTCACGGTGGCGGAGACGCTGCGCCATATCCGTGAGGTCGAGCATATGCGCGAGACCGTTTACGCCATCCATGTCATTGATCCGGTGACGCGCGCGCTGATCCGCGTCGTGACGTTGCGCCAGTTGATCATGGGCGAACCGGAGCAGCCGATCCTCGATATCGCCCCCGATCGCGAGCCGATCACCGTCGAGGCCGATACCGATCAGGAGGAAGTGGCGCGGCTGATCTCGATCCACGATCTGCTTGCGGTGCCGGTCGTCAACGAGCGCGGGCAAGTGCTGGGGATCGTCACGGTCGACGACGTGATTGACGCGATCGTCGTCGAGAGCAGCGAGGATGTGCAGAAGTTCGGCGGCGTCGAGGCGAGCGCTGAGCCTTATCTCGATACAGGTTTTGTCGGCATGTACAGGAAGCGCGTCGGCTGGCTGTGCGCGCTGTTCATCGGCGAGATGCTGACCGCGAGCGCGATGCAGCATTTCGAGGACGAACTGGCCAAGGCCGTGGTGCTCACCCTGTTCATTCCGCTCATCATGAGCTCTGGCGGCAATTCGGGATCGCAGGCGACCTCGATGCTCATCCGCGCACTCGCGCTGGGGCAGCTTCGGCTGCGCGACTGGTGGCGCGTGGCGCTCCGCGAGCTGCCGATCGGCGTCGCGCTGGGGGCGAGCCTTGGCGTGATCGGCGTGATCCGGATCGCGATCTGGCAGAATCTGGGGATCTTCGATTACGGCCAGCATTGGGCGCTGATCGCGCTGACCGTCGGCGTCGGGCTGATCGGGATCGTCACCTTCGGCTCGCTCGCGGGTTCGATGCTGCCCTTCGCGCTCAAGCGGCTCGGCTTCGATCCGGCCAGCGCTTCGGCTCCCTTCGTTGCGACGCTGGTCGATGTGACCGGGTTGGTGATCTATTTCAGCGTCGCGCTGATGATCCTCAAGGGCACTTTGCTGTAGCCAGCATCGTCACGCTGGCCGGTGTAGGGAATGGCGGAAAATCGCCATTCCCGCCGCTGGAAGTTGACAAAGTTGAGAGGCTGGAGCGTTTCTCTCAACTTCGGAGTTGGGGCGATGTCAAAGAGCGGGCGGCGGGCGCAGGCGCCAGTCTAGCAAAACGGGGTCGCTGTAGGACAGCATTTGGCATCCCGTCCGCTCCGCCCGAACGGAAAGCGGCCTAGCGCGGAATCAGCAAGAAGTTCTTCTGGCGGCCGTCGAGGAAGCGGAGCGACTGGCCGTCGTAATAGGCATCCTCCTCAAGCCGGAAGGGGATTTTCCGGCCGCCCCATTCCGGCACGGCGCGCATCGCGCTGAGCTCGACCGACCAGGCGGTGTCGGGGTGGATGCGATAGGCGCCCTTGGGGTCGTCGCCCTGATTGTCCCAGAAGCCGATCGCCGGGCCTGCTGCGTGCCCATGAAAACCGATCGGATGCGAATAGATGGTCGGCTCCAGGCCGTCGGCGATCGCCGCAGCGCGGGCGCGGGCCAGCACCTGATTGCCCGTGTCGCCAAGGCGAAAGGCGGCGATCAGCGCATCCTGCACGCGGTTGGCGTCCGCCAGGCCCGCCTTCAGCCCGGCCGGCGCATCGCGCTCTCCGTCGCGCAGGACATAGGCGAGATGCTGGGTGTCGGTATTGAGGCCGAGATAGGTGATGCCGAAATCGGTCCACAGCATGTCGCCCTTGCGGATGACATGATCGCCCTCCAGTTCCCCGGCCTCGCCATTGCGGAAAATGGCGACGGAGGGCTGGAACCAGGTCGACAGGCCAAGCGCGGCGATGCGCTCGCGATACCACCAGACGACATCGGCGGCAGTCGTCTTGCCGGGCTTGACGACCTTCGCCGAAAGCCCTTCGGCAATGATCGCGTGGGCGATGCGGACGATCGTCGGATAAGCTTTCAGTTCGGCCGGCGTCCGGCGTTCGAGCCAGCCGATGGCGAGCGCATCAGTCTCTACCACGCGCTGGCGAAGCGCGGGCGAGAGCGCATTGGTGAAGGCGCGATACTGGCTGAGCGTCATCCCGTCGCCGAAGGCCGAGAGCGCCGAGCTGTTGATCGCAATCTTCTTCGGGTTGCGCGCGGCGACGATCTCAGCCGCGGCGCGCCACTGATCGGGCTGCCTGTTCGGATCCCAGACGGGAGAAAAAAGCCCGGCAAGCCCATAACGGCTGACCGTCAAGCGCTCGACCGGGCGGCCGTCGCCGGGATCGAAAAAGATCAGGATCGTCGTCCGCCGCGCGTGCATGCTTTCGGCATCGAGCATCGTCTGGACGACGGGATCCTCGAAATATTCGCGCGCGACGAGCACCCACATGTCCACGCCTTCGGCGCGCATGAGCTGCGGCACGATCGTGTCGAGCCGGTCGGCCAGCCAGGCATCCTGAAGCGTCGCGCGTTCGCGCAGTGTGAGGACAGGCGGCAGCGGAGGGCTGCTTGACTCAGGACTATCCGTCGCGCCGGCGAGCAGCGCGAAAAATCCCAGCGCAAGCGCCCCCCTGAGCGGCCTCACCGGGCGCGCGGCCCGCCGAACGAGATGGGCGGCGGCGCGCGGCGATCGCGACGCGGAAGCTGAGCCTGATAGGCCTGCCCGCAATGATCGATGCAATAAGGGAAGCCGGCGTTCACCGGCTGGCCGCAGAAATGGAAATCCGGTTCGCCCGGATGGCCGATCGGCCATTTGCAGATCTTGTCGTTGAGATCGAGCAGGCTGGTCTTGCCCGCAACCTCTGCGCCGGGGCGGGCCGGGACGAGGCGGCGCGGTGGCGCGGGCGGGATCGGCGCCTGCTGGTCGCCCGGTCCCTGACGCAGGAAGCCGCCGGGGCCGACCGAGCGCAGCACCGGTTCGGCCGGAGTTGCGGGGGCGGCGGCGGCAGGCGCGGCCGCGACCTTGGGCTGGGCTGGAGCGGGTGCGGCCGGGGCCGGGGATGCGGCGCGCGGCGCGGCCGGGCGCGGCGGCGGCGCTTCGGCGGCGGGCTTGGGCGCGGCCTTCTTGGGCGCCGGGGTCGCGGCTTCCTTTTCCTTCACGGGCGAAGGGCGCGACTGGAGGCCAAGGCGATGCGCCTTGCCGATCACCGCATTACGGCTGACCCCGCCGAGTTCCTCGGCGATCTGGCTGGCGGTCAGGCCGCTTTCCCACATCTTCTTGAGCTGTTCGATACGCTCGTCGGTCCAGGACATGACGTTCCTTCAATCTGAAATCTTGCAGGCCAGGCCGACAGCCGATAGGCGATCGGACCATGAGCGACCAGTCCCAATCCGGAATCCGCTTCGCTCCCGGCGAAGCGTCGATCAAGCGTGTGAACTGGCCGGGCCTTGTCGCCCTCTATGTGAAGGAGGTGCGCCGTTTCTTCAAGGTCCAGCTCCAGACCATCTGGGCGCCGGCCGTCACCAACCTTCTTTTCCTCATCATCTTCACCGTCGCGCTGGGCGGCGCGGGCAAGACGGTGCTGGGCCATCCCTTCGCCGATTTCGTCGCCCCCGGGCTGATCGTGATGGGGATGATGCAGAATGCCTTCGCCAATGCCAGCTTCTCTCTGCTGGTCGGCAAGATTCAAGGCACGATCGTCGATTATCTGATGCCGCCGCTGTCCAATGCGGAAGTGCTGGCCGGGCTGGTGGGCGCGGCCGTGACGCGCGCCGCGCTGGTCGGGCTGGTGCTGTGGACGGCGATGGCGCTGTGGCCCGGGGTGCATGTGACCCCGCGTCACCCCTGGGCGATCTTCTGGTTCGGGCTTAACGGCGCGCTGTTCCTCGCGACGCTGGGCGTGATGACCTCGATCTGGGCCGAGAAGTTCGATCATGCCGCGACGATCAGCAACTTTGTCGTCGCGCCGCTCGCCCTGCTTTCAGGCACCTTCTATTCGGTCGACCATCTCGCCCCGGCGTTCCGCGCGGTGAGCCACGCCAACCCGTTCTTCTATATCATCTCGGGCTTCCGTTACGGCTTCCTTGGCGAGGCCGACTCGCCGATCACGGTGGGCGCGTTCCTGCTGCTCGTCATCAACATCGTGATGCTCGGCATCGCTTATGCGCTGTTGCGCAGCGGGTGGAAGCTGAAGAACTAGGCGGGTTATTCGACGCTGAGCTGGCTCGCGTCGTGCACCAGCACGCTGTGCTGGTAGCGGTTGAAGCTTCTCGGCCGCCCGCCGAACGTATTGACGATCGGCACCGCCCTGATGTCGCCGCGCACCGTGACCGTCCTGCCGATGAGCGCGACCTCCGGTTTCGCGCCGAGCCGCTTTTCCAGCGTTCTGGCGGCCGAAGAGGTGAGGCGGAAGGTCATGTCGTCAGGCGCGCGATAATCGGTCGACGAGTTGAGGTAGAGCGCCTTGGGATTGCGCTCCGCCGCCGCGACCGTCATCCGGTAAACGCCGCGTGTGCTGCGCTCCGGATGGGCGTCGGCAAGCGCGATCGCTTCGGCCGGGTCTTTGGGGGTGACGTCGACGGCGGCGCCTGTCGCGGCCAGCATCAAACCAAGCAGTACGCTCACAACCGACTCCTCGCCGTATCCGGCCGGATTTTAAGGGCTTGCGAGGTTGATGGTCAAGCGCGGGACAGCCGCTCTGGAAGCTGCGTCCTGCCAGCCATTCCGATCCCCGCGCCGTGCGTCGGGGACCGGAGTGGCCGGGATTTATTTGGTTGCGACTTCGCCGCTGGCGTGGCCGGCTTTGGCGTTGCAGCGTGCGAGGCTCTCGGCATCGAGGCTGGCATCGCCCACGCTCAGCGCGGTGACTGCGGCGGTGCGCGACAAAATCGCGCAGGCGCGCTGCATCGCGACCTGGCGCGCGTCGCCGGGGCCGGTGCAGGTCGTGCCGCTGCAGTTCCACAGCGAGTCGCCGACGACGATCCTGGCGGGAAGGCGGGCATCGGCGCCGAACTGCGCCTGCGCGCCGGGTGCTGCGATCGCGGGGGCCGCGACCAGGAGCATGGGGAGGAGAAGAAAGCGAGTCATCGAAGGTCTCCGGTTATAGATAGACTTTGGCTATGTTACTCTCCTACGCCTTGCCGATTAGACGAATAAGCGGTAACAGGCCAGAATAATATTCCAATCGTCCAGAGGAGAGAGACGTTGGACCCGATTGATGACGTGTTCAGCGCGATGCGCGTCAGAAACGCGCTTTACTGCCGGATCGAGGCGACTGCGCCATGGGGCGTCGCCTTCGTGCGTGGGAAGGCGGCGCGCTTCGGGCTGGTCGTGCGTGGCGGGTGCTGGCTGACCGTCGAGGGTGAGGAGCCGCTCGCGTTGGCCGCCGGCGATTGCTACGTCATCGTCAACGGCGCGCAATATGCGCTACAGGATCGCCCCGAAAGCCAGACGCGCTTCTGCTATGACGCCCTGCGCCAGAATGCCAGCCATGTCGTGCGTCTCGACGGCGGGGGCGAGGCCGCGACGGTGGTGACGGGCTGGTTCCGTTATGACTCGGTTTCGATCCAGCCGCTCGTCGATCTGATGCCGACTTTGATCCATGCGCGGATGGATGCGGCGGGGGCGGAGATCCTCCAGCGCACGTTGCAATTGCTGGCGATCGAGACGGCGCGCCAGACGCTGGGGTCGACGACGGTGGTGAGCCGGCTGGCCGACATATTGTTCATCCAGGCGATCCGCACCCATGCGGAGGCGGAGGGCGACGCCGCCAAGGGCTGGATCGGCGCGCTCGGCGACCATAAGCTGGCGCGCGCCTTCGCGGCGGTCCATGCGCATGTCGACCGCGCCTGGACGGTCGAGGAACTGGCGCAGGAGGCGGGCATGTCGCGCTCGGCCTATGCCGCGCGCTTCAAGGAACGGGTGGGATTGTCTCCGCTCGAATATGTCACGCGCTGGCGGATGTTTCGCGCGGGCGCCTTGCTGCGCGACGGGAGGCTGTCCATCGCCGAGATCGCGATCCGTGTCGGCTATGAAAATGAGTCGGCCTTCGCCAAGGCGTTCAAGCGCACCACCGGGATGACGCCGGGCGCCTATCGCCGGGGCGACCGCGAGATACGCTTTTCGCGCCGTTCCTTGCCTCTCGCGCCGATCGATCCCAAAGCGGACGGACAGGCGATCGCCGCCTGAGCCTCTTCGGGGAGTGCGGACGTGGGCGTGTATATCGATTATTCCGACGGCGATCGGACCTTTCAGGCCTATGTCGCGAGGCCCGCAGGGGGCGACGTCGCGCCCGCGATGCTGGTAATCCACACGGTGCGCGGCCAGACCGACGCCGAGCGCGAACGTGCCGACCAGTGGGCGGCGAAAGGCTGTGTCGGGATCGCGATCGACGTCTATGGAAAGGGACGTGCAGGGGCAGATCCGGCGACCAACTTTACGTTGATGGGCGAATGTCTGGGCGACCGCGCGATGTTGTCGCGTCGGTTGCTCGCCGCGGTGGCGTTCGCCAAGGGGCTGGAAGGCGTCGATCCGGCGCGCATCGCGGCGGTGGGCTATTGCTTCGGCGGGCTGTGCGCGCTCGATATAGCGCGGAGCGGCGCTCGGGATGTCGCGGGCGTGGTCAGCGTCCACGGGATATTCCACCCCAACGGACTGCCGCCGCAGCCGATCGCGACCAGGATTCTGATCTGCCACGGCTATTCCGATCCGCATGCTCCGCCGGAGGCGATGGTCGCGCTGGCCGGCGAACTGACCGATGCCGGCGCGGACTGGCAGATACACGCCTATGGCCATGTGAAGCACGGCTTCGCCAATCAGGGGTATGACGCGCCCGAGCGCGGGGTCGTCTATGATGCGGCGGCCGATCGCCGCTCGCGCACAGCGATAGACGCCTTCGCGGCGGAGCTGTTCGCCGGCCAGGCCAGGGATGCGCCGGTATAAAAGCGCCTCATCCGCGCCGGGTTGATCGCATTGATCGCCAGCGATCAGTGCGGGACTGAAACCGGCGTAGCGCGATGATGCCAAATATCGCGTCATGTTATGTTGTATCCTGACTTCATCCGTGCCACATAGGCGCCGCTGTGGAGTCGCGGATGAACGAGATATTGTCGCGGGAGGGGATGCTCGACCGATTGGCCATCGGCCTGTCGGGGCTTTGCGTCGTTCACTGCCTTGGCACTGCGGTTTTCCTCGGCCTGGTCTCGGCGGGCGGCAGCCTGTTCAGCCATGAGATTCACGAAATCGGCCTGCTGCTGGCGATGATGCTCGGCGCGTTCGCGCTGGTGCGCGGAGTGCTGTCGCACGGCATGATGATTCCGGCGGCGATCGGCGGGCTGGGACTGGGCGTGATGGCCGGCGCGCTGGCGCTGCCGCACGACGGAACCGAGGCCGTCTATACGGTGATCGGCGTTCTCATCCTTGCCCTTGGCCACGACCTCAATCGCCGCGCGGTAAGCTGAACCCCTTATTGCGGGCGGCGATCCCACGCCCTACATTCCGGCGATGGCGCATCCGCACAAACATCATCCCCATGCGGGGCCGGAACTGGCCGCTGCTGCTCGCGTGGTGCTTGAGCAGTCGGGCGAGCAATGGACCGCGATGCGCGCGAGCATTTTCGAGGCGCTGGCCGGCTTCGGCCATCCCGCGTCGGCCTATGACATCGCCGAGGCCGTATCGAAGGCAGAGGGACGACGCATCGCCGCGAACAGCGTCTATCGCATTCTCGATCTTTTCGTGGGGGCGAATCTGGCGCGGCGCGTCGAAAGCGCGAACGCCTACGTCGCCAATGAACATCCGGGTTGCCTGCACGACTGCATCTTCCTCGTCTGCGACAATTGCGGGCAGACGACTCATATCGATGACGACCGGCTGGCCGACGGCGTGCGCCATGTCGCGGAGAAGAGCGGTTTTGCGCCCGAACGGCCGGTGATCGAGGTGCGCGGTCGCTGTGCTGATTGCCATTGAAATGCAATCAAACCAGCGTAGGAATCGACACGCCTTTTCCTCTGGGCTAGAGAGCCGGTTCAAAGAGGAATTACATGGCCGATCTACCCGCGACGCCGCTGCTTGACACCGTCAAGACCCCTGACGACCTGCGCCGCCTTCATCCTGAACAGTTACGCCAGCTTGCGGACGAGCTTCGCGCCGAGACCATCTCGGCAGTGGGCAGCACGGGCGGGCATCTGGGCTCGGGGCTTGGCGTCGTCGAGCTGACGACCGCCATCCATTACGTGTTCGATACCCCGCGCGACCGGCTGATCTGGGACGTGGGCCATCAATGCTATCCGCACAAGATCCTGACAGGCCGCCGCGACCGTATCCGCACGCTGCGCCAGGGCGGCGGCCTTTCGGGCTTCACCAAGCGCGCCGAGAGCGAATATGATCCGTTCGGCGCGGCGCACAGTTCGACTTCGATCTCGGCGGCGCTGGGCTTTGCCGTCGCGAACAAGCTGGCGAACCGTCCGGGCAAGGGCATTGCTGTGATCGGCGACGGCGCGATGAGCGCCGGCATGGCTTATGAGGCGATGAACAACGCCCAGGAGGCCGGCAATCGCCTGATCGTGATCCTGAACGACAATGACATGTCGATCGCGCCGCCGGTGGGCAGCCTTTCGGCCTATCTCGCGCGGCTGATCTCGTCGTCCGAATATATGGGGTTGCGCAGCCTTGCGCGGCGCTGGTCGCGCAAGCTGTCGCGCCGTGCGGCGGCGGCGGCGGGCAAGGCCGAAGAGCTGGCGCGCGGTTTCGTGACCGGCGGGACTTTGTTCGAGGAACTGGGCTTTTATTATGTCGGCCCGATCGACGGCCATAATCTCGATCACCTGATCCCGGTGCTCGAAAATGTCCGCGACGCCGAGGAAGGCCCGATCTTCGTCCATGTCGTGACCAAGAAGGGCAAGGGCTATGCCCCGGCCGAAGCTGCGGCGGACAAATATCACGGCGTCCAGAAGTTTGACGTCATCACCGGCGCGCAGGTGAAGGGCCCGCCGGGGCCGCCGGCGTACCAGAATGTCTTTGCCGATCAGTTGATCAAGGAAGCGGAGGCCGATCCCACGATCTGCGCGATCACTGCGGCCATGCCTTCGGGCACCGGGCTCGATCGCTTCGCCAAGGCCTTCCCGGACCGCACGTTCGACGTCGGCATAGCGGAGCAGCATGCCGTGACCTTTGCGGCTGGCCTTGCCGCGGAAGGCATGCGGCCTTTCTGCGCGATTTATTCGACCTTCCTGCAGCGCGCCTATGACCAGGTGGTGCATGACGTGGCGATCCAGAATCTGCCCGTTCGCTTCGCCATCGACCGCGCCGGCCTGGTGGGCGCGGACGGCGCGACTCATGCGGGCAGCTTCGACGTCACCTACCTCGCCACCTTGCCCAATTTCGTGGTGATGGCGGCGGCGGATGAGGCCGAACTCGTTCACATGGTCCACACCTGCGCCAGGCATGACAGCGGGCCGATCGCGGTGCGCTATCCGCGTGGCGGCGGCATTGGCGTGGATCTGCCCGAGACGCCGGAAGTGCTGGAGATCGGCAAGGGCCGCATAGTCCGCGAAGGCAAGACCGTGGCGATCCTGTCGCTCGGCACGCGGCTCGAGGAAGCATTGAAGGCCGCCGACCGGCTCGAGGCGCAGGGCCTTTCCACCAGCGTCGCCGATCTGCGCTTCGCCAAGCCGCTCGACGAGGCGCTGATCCGCCGCCTGCTCACCACGCATGAAGTGGCGGTGACGATTGAGGAAGGCGCGATCGGCGGTCTCGGTGCGCATGTGCTGACCTACGCCAGCGACAACGGGTTGACCGATGCGGGGCTTAAGATCCGCACGCTGCGCCTGCCTGATATATTCCAGGATCAGGACAAGCCCGAAGCGCAATATGCCGAAGCAGGGCTGGATGCGGACGCGATCGTCGACACGGTGCTGAAAGCGCTGCGCAAGAACAGCGTCGGCATGATCGAAGGCGCGCGCGCCTGAGCTGGAACGGTGCGCGCCGGACAGGCGCGCCCGTCTCGCTGGAAGCATCGGCCCCGATCAGGGCGGAATGGGTCAGCGCAGCCTGACTCTGGCTGACGGCGGGAAATGTGCGGGCGGGTGTTTTGAAGCATCCGCCCGGCTTCACACGATGCTTACCAATATCGGCTAGGCGCTGGCCATGGCCGATGTGCGCGATCCCAGACCGAAATCCGCCGTCAGCGGCGCGGTGGGCCTTGCGGGGCTATGCGGGCTTGGCCTGTGGTTCGCGCTCGCGCGGTGGTTTGGCATGGACGGGCCTTATTCCGCGTTGGCGGGGCTGGCGTGCAGCGCGCTGCCGATGCTCATCTGGTCGATCGCGGTCGACAAGGTTCACCGCAGCCCCAGCACGGGAATAGACTGGAACCAGCCTGCCCGGCCGCTGTCGGAGACGATCGACCTCAGCCTCACCAAGCTGGCGGGGCTGTGGACGACATGGGGCGGTATAGCGATCGTCTATATGGTCGCACGCTGGTACTGGACCGGGGGCTATGCCTTCGCGATGCAGGTGCTGGGCGCGGTTGCGCCTTTCCTGATCCTGATTTCGGCCCCTTATGTGATCTGGCTTGACCGGCGGCTGAGGGAGCCGCGCGATGGCGCCTGGGCGCTCGGCATGTGGCTGATCGGGCAGGGCGGGGACAAAGCGGCGATCGCCGAACATCTGCGCCAATGGGCGGTGAAGGGCTTCTTCCTCGCCTTCATGCTCTCGATCGTGCCGGGGGGCTTCGCCGATGCCGTGCGCGCGCCGTGGGCCGAGATCATCGCCAGTCCCGTCGCCCTGTCACGCTTCCTTATCACGCTGATGTTCATGATCGACGTGCAGATCGCGACTGTCGGCTACATGCTGACGCTCAAGCCGCTCGACGCACATATCCGATCGGCCGAACCGACGATGGCCGGATGGGTCGCGGCGCTGATCTGCTACCCGCCTTTCGTGCTGATGGCGAACGGCGGTCCGCTCGACTATCATCCCGCGACGGCGGACTGGGCGCTGTGGCTCGAGGGCTGGCCGGTCGCGCAGGCGGCGTTGGGGGCTGTGCTCGTCGCCCTCACCGCAGTCTATGCCTGGGCGACGGTGGCGTTCGGCATCCGATTCTCCAACCTAACGCATCGCGGCATCCTGACGCATGGGCCTTATCGCTTCACCAAGCATCCGGCCTATCTGTCGAAGAATATCTTCTGGTGGCTTTCGACGCTGCCCTTCCTCACGACCAGCGGCAGCCTGACCGATGCGGCGCGCAACTGTGCGCTGATGGCGGCGGTGGCTGGCGTCTACTGGTGGCGCGCGAGGACTGAGGAAGCGCATCTGAGCGCCGACCCGGCCTATCGCGCCTATGCCGGGTGGATGGAGCGCAATGCGCCCATCCCTCGGATGCTCAGGCGACTGCGCGGCGGCGGGCGAGCCGCAGTTCAGCCCGCCGAATAAGGCGCGTCAGAAGCTGTAATATTGGTAGGCCTTCGACAGGTCTCCATTCCAGTCGCCATGATAATGGTCGAGCAGTTCCTGCGCGGGAACCTTGCCTGTGGCGACGATCTGGCGAAGCGGCTCCAGGAAGCCGGCCTCGCTGTCGCCGACGCTGTTGAGGCGCGCGCGCGCGTTCAGCCCCCTGCCGGCGATGTCGAGCACCTCGCCAGCGATGTCGCGAAGCTTGCCGCCGCCGGGGAGGGGCGCATCCAGCGCCAGCTTCGGCACCGCGTCGCGGAGCGCCTGACGCTCGTCGAGCGACCAGTGCTTCACCAGATCCCAGGCCGCGTCGAGCGCGCCGGAATCGTAGAGCAGGCCGACCCAAAGGGCAGGCAGCGCGCAGATCTTGTTCCACGGGCCGCCATCGGCGCCGCGCATCTCAAGAAAGGTCTTGAGGCGGACCTCGGGAAAGGCGGTCGACAGATGATCCGCCCAGTCGGACATTTTCGGCTTCTCGCCGGGCAGCGCGGGCAGCTCGCCTTTCAGGAAGTCGCGGAAGCTTTGGCCGGCGGCGTCAATATATTTGCCGTCGCGAAAGACGAAATACATCGGAACATCAAGCGCATAATCGGCATAGCGTTCATAGCCGAACCCGTCCTCGAAAACGAAGGGCAACATGCCGGTGCGCGCCGGATCGGTATCCGACCAGATATGGCTGCGGTAGGAAAGGAAGCCGTTGGGTTTGCCTTCAGTGAAAGGCGAGTTGGCGAACAGCGCCGTCGCCAGCGGCTGGAGCGCGAGGCCGACTCGAAACTTCTTCGCCATGTCCGCTTCGGAGGCGTAATCGAGATTCACCTGGATGGTGCAGGTGCGGAACATCATGTCGAGGCCCATCGAGCCGACCCGCGGCATATGGTTTTTCATGATGACGTAGCGCCCCTTGGGCATCATCGGCAGGTCCTGGCGCGTCTTGTCCGGCCACATGCCGAGACCGA
The DNA here is from genome assembly GCA_003240855.1 of Sphingomonas sanxanigenens. Taxonomy (GTDB): domain Bacteria; phylum Pseudomonadota; class Alphaproteobacteria; order Sphingomonadales; family Sphingomonadaceae; genus Sphingomonas_L; species Sphingomonas_L sanxanigenens_A. The sequence continues at coordinate 12,453 of QFNN01000029.1, read as the reverse complement.
GGAAGCCGACGCCCATACGATCGCCCACCGCCTTCACCTGTTCGAGATGGCGGCCCGTTTCGGCGCAGGTTTCGTGCAGATTGTCGAGCGGGGCGCCCGAGAGTTCGAGCTGGCCGGCGGGTTCGAGGCTGACGGTGCCGTCGGGTCCGGATAGCGCGATGATGTTCATCGTGCCGTCGGGACCGCGTTCCTCCACCGGCTTCCAGCCATATCGGGTGAGGCCGATGAGCAGCGCATGGATGCCGCCCGGTTCCTCATAGGAAGGCGCGCGGTGGCTGTCCTTCCAATAGACGAACTTTTCATGCTCGGTGCCGATGCGCCAGCGCTCGGCCGGCTTCTCGCCGCTTGCAAAATAGCCGACAAGTTCGTCCCGGCTTTCGATCACCGGCTCGTCGACGCTCGATTCCTCTCTGGTGCTCATGGCGCGCCTCTAGTGCTTAAATGGCCCGGGTGGAAATGGATTTTATTTTACAACCGTCCAATCGCCTGCATCCGCCATCCAGACAGCGGTCGCGGCGATGGCTGCAGTCTCCGCGCGAAGGATGCGCGGACCAAGCGAAACAGGCACGGCGTCAGGCAGAGCGCGGATCATTTCGCGCTCGACAGGATCGAATCCGCCCTCGGGGCCAATGAGGATCGCAGCCGGGCCGGGGCGTATCGCGGCGGGGAAAGGCGCGCCGCCTTCCTCGTCGGCAAAGTAGAGGGTGCGGCCGGCGGGCCAGCGCTCGATCAGCTTCGCCAGCGGGGTCAGCGGATCGAGCAGGGGGAGGGCAGTCCGCTCGCACTGCTCCGCCGCCTCGATCATATGCGCGCGCAGGCGATCGGCATTGAGCTTGTCGACGACGGCGCGGCGCGTGGCGACGGGAATGAGGCGTGCGACGCCCAACTCGGTCGCCTTCTCCGCCACGAGGTCGATGCGGCCGCGCTTGATCGGCGCGGCGCAGAGCCAGAAATCGGGAACCGCCTCGCGCGGGCCGAGGTGCGCGGTGATGCGCAGGACAAGGTCTCGCCTGGCGACGGAGACAGCCTCTGCCAGCCATTCGCCGCTCCTGTCGTCGAACAGGCGGACGGGCGCACCTGGCTTCAGCCGCATCACCGAAATCAGATAATGCGCCTGCGGCCCCGACAGCGGAAGATCGGCCCCCTCGGCAAGCTGCGCCTCGACATAGAGGCGCGGGGTGCTGTCGGGCGGCCAGGCGGGGGTTGCAGGCATGTGCAGCCGATAGCGTGGTCAGGCGTGCGGGGGGAAGCGATATTCCCCCAAAAGCAAAACCCGCCCCCGCGCTGGGCGGGGACGGGCCTTGCTGTCCCGATCGGTGGGCGATCAGGCGGAGTAATACATGTCGTACTCGACCGGGCTGGGGGTCATTTCCCAGCGCGCGACGTCGCCGCGCTTGATCTCGACATAGGCTTCGATCTGATCCTTGGTGAACACGTCGCCCTTGAGCAGATAATCCATATCGGCCTCGAGGCTGTCGAGCGCTTCGCGGAGCGAACCGCAGACGGTCGGAACCTGGCTCAGTTCCTCGGGCGGCAGATCGTAGAGATTCTTGTCCATCGCGTCGCCGGGATGGATCTTGTTCTGGATGCCGTCGAGGCCGGCCATCAGCAGCGCGGCGTAGCAGAGATAGGGGTTGGCGAGCGCATCCGGGAAACGGAACTCGACACGCTTGGCCTTCGCGCCCGCGCCATAGGGGATGCGGCACGAGGCCGAGCGGTTGCGCGACGAATAAGCGAGCAGCACGGGCGCTTCGTAGCCCGGGACCAGGCGCTTGTAGCTGTTGGTCGTCGGGTTGGTGAAGGCATTCAGCGACTTGGCGTGCTTGATGACGCCGCCGATGAAATAGAGGCACATATCCGACAGGCCGGCATAGCCGTTGCCCGCGAAGAGCGGCTTGCCCTTTTCCCAGATCGACATGTGGGTGTGCATGCCCGAGCCGTTATCTTCCTTGACCGGCTTCGGCATGAAGGTCGCCGTCTTGCCATAGGCCTGCGCGACCATGTGGACGACATATTTGTAAATCTGCATACGATCGGCGGTGGTGACGAGCGTGCCGAAGGTCAGGCCCAGCTCATGCTGCGCGGCCGCGACTTCGTGATGATGCTTGTCGCAGGGCAGGCCCATCTCGATCATCGTCGAGACCATCTCGGCGCGGATGTCGGTGGCGCTGTCCACCGGCGCGACGGGGAAATAGCCGCCCTTGGCGCGCGGGCGGTGACCCAGATTGCCGCCGTCATAGCTGGTGCCGGTGTTGGTCGGCAGCTCGACGTCGTCGATCTTGTAATAGCTCGTCGCGTAGCTCGTCTCGAACTGCACGTTGTCGAACATGAAGAACTCGGCCTCGGGGCCGACATAGATGGTGTCGCCGATGCCCGTGGCCTTCACATAGGCTTCGGCGCGCTTGGCGGTCGAGCGCGGATCGCGGGCGTAAAGCTCGCCCGTCGACGGTTCCACTATGTCGCAGAAGATGATCATCATCGGCGTGGCCGAGAAGGGATCGACATAGACGGCGTCGAGATCGGGCTTCAGGATCATGTCCGACTCGTTGATCGCCTTCCAGCCCTCGATCGAGGAGCCGTCGAACATCAGGCCGTCGGTCAGTTCATCCTCGCCGATCACGCCCGACACCATGGTCAGGTGCTGCCACTTGCCCTTGGGGTCGGTGAAGCGAAGATCGACCCACTCGATCTCCTTTTCCTTGATCTGCTTCAGCACGCTTGCGGCAGAGTTCGCCATTCGTCCTATTCCTTCTGGAGCGGTTCGAGAGAGATCAGATCGCCTCGGCGTCGCGTTCGCCGGTGCGGATGCGTAGTACGGTTTCGACTGGGAGGACAAAGATCTTGCCGTCGCCAATGCGCCCCGTCTGCGCTGCGGCGGCAATCGCCTCGACAACACGCGGCGCCTGATCGTCGTCGACCACAACCTCAAGTTTCACCTTGGGCAGGAAATCGACGACATATTCGGCGCCGCGATAAAGCTCGGTATGGCCTTTCTGGCGGCCGAATCCCTTCGCCTCGGTGACGGTGATGCCGGAAACGCCGACGTCGTGAAGGGCTTCCTTCACCTCGTCGAGCTTGAACGGCTTGATGATCGCCTCGATCTTCTTCACGGCTCTCCCATCCCCCCAACGCTTACGCGTGCTGCACTCGCTTACAATAAGCGTGCCATCGGAGGACTTGCAAGGAGCCTAGCTTTTTTGCGGATTCCGGCGCGGAATCCTGCATCAATTAAGGGCAGAATGCGAGACTCTGCCCAAAATTGAGGCAGTTCAGTGTGCGCCTGCGAGCGATGCGCCGTTGGCCTTCATCCATTGGGACTGGCTGATGACATATTGGCGCACGGATTCGGCGCCGCCCGAGTCGATCGCGTGAGCGAAGCTGACCATGCCCTGATCTTTGAGCGCGCCGCCGATGACGATCGATTGCCAGAGCTTCGCGTCGGCCAGCGCCGCCGAACGCCGCAGATCGGGGGTGACGCCGCCGCCGCCCGCTTCAGCGCCGTGGCAGACCGAGCAGTAGCGCCCGAACATCGCCTTGCCCTGCGCAAGCTGCGCCGGCGGGGCGGTGAGCGTCGGCGGATCGAAGGCGGCTGCCTGCGCGGGCGGAAGAGCGGGGAGCTTCACCGTGCCGCCGAGTTTGAGGACGATGAGTCGGGGGATGTCGGGCACCTGCGCGCTTGGTCTGCCCGCCAGACCCGCGCTGAGCGGCCACGCGCCGCCGCGCCCGGTGGTGAAGGCGACATATTGCTCGCCGCCCACGGTGAAGGTCGAAGGTGCCGCCATGACGCCGGACTGGACGGGGAGCGACCAGAGCAGCTTGCCGCCGTCGGCCGACCATGCGCTGAACGCCCCGAGCGCGCTGCCGCCGAAAACGAGATTGCCGGCGGTCGACATCAGGCCGCCATTCCAAGGCGTCGCGAAATCGACCGTCCAGCGCGCCTTGCGGGCGACCGGATCCCAGGCCACGAGCTTGCCTTTGGTCGCGGCTATCGCGGCCTTGATGAAGTTGGCGTCCGGCGGCAGCCCGTTTTCCGAGACGTTGACGCCGACATTGAAGCCGATCGGCCCGGCCTTGGCGTCGGCGGCCGAGAGCGGGGGCAGATAGGCGAAGCCGATCTCGTTCGCAGGGATATAGACGAGGCCGGTCTTTGGGCTGAAGCTCATCGGCTGCCAGCTATGCGCGCCGATCGGAGCGATGCTGGAGATGAAGGGCTTGCCGGTCCTGTAGTAGCGCGCGGCCGGGTTTTCGATCGGTCGGCCGGTCTTGAGGTCGTATCCGCTGGCCCAGTTGACGTTGGCGACGAAAGGGTCGGCGCTGATCAGCTTGCCGTCCCTGCGGTCGACGACGAAGAAGAATCCGTTCTTGGGCGCGTGGAGCAGCACCTTGCGCGTCGCATCGCCCAGCTTCATGTCGGCGAGGATGATCGGCTGGGTCGCGGTATAGTCCCAGCTTTCGGCCGGCGTTTCCTGATAATGCCACAGATATTCGCCGGTCTCGGGCTTCAGCGCGACGATCGAGGAGAGGAAGAGATTGTCGCCCTGACCCTCTGAGCGCAGGCCGTGGTTCCACGGGCTGCCATTGCCGACGCCCAGATAGATCTGGTCGAGATCGGGGTCGTAAACGATCGCATCCCATACGGTGCCGCCGCCGCCCGACTGCTTCCACTGTCCATTGGCCGACCAGGTGGGGAAGGCGGTCTTGAGGATCGCGTCAGATGCTTCACCGTCCGCCGCGCCGGTGGGATTGGGGACGGTGTAGAAACGCCACTTTTTCTTGCCGGTGGCGGCGTCATAGGCGGTCACATAGCCGCGCACGCCGAACTCCGCGCCGCCATTGCCGATAATCACCATATCCTTCACCACGCGGGGGAAGCCGGTGATCGTATAAGGCTTGCTGTTGTCAGTGGTCTGCTGGGTCCAGACAGGCTTGCCCGTGCTGGCGTCGAGCGCGATCAACCGGCCGTCGATTGTGCCGACATAGATGCGGCCTTTCCACACGGCCACGCCGCGATTGACCACGTCGCAGCAGGCCTGGACTCCCTTGTCGCGCGAGACCTGCGGGTCATAGTCCCACTTCTTCTTTCCGGTCGCGGCGTCATAGGCAAAGACCTTCGACCAGGGGCCGGTGAGGTAGAGCGTGCCATCGACGATGACGGGCGTCGCTTCCTGCCCGCGCGGATCGGGGAGATCGGCGAACCATGCGATGCCGAGCTTGCCGACATTGCCGGCGTTGATCTGATCAAGAGGGCTGAAGCGTTGCTCGGCATAGCTGTAGCCGGCCGAGGGCCAGTCGCTGCCGTCGCCACCGGTGACGAGATAGGCGGCGTCGACGCGGTCGGCGCCCGCCTTGCCGTTGTTATTGGAACCAGTCGTCTGGCCGCACCCGGCCAAGGCAAGCGCCATTGCAGTCAGGCAAAGCCGTCCACGCATCCCTCATCCTCCCCGCGATCATTGGCGATCGTCTGGGACGAGTTTGTCACGCTGCTTTACACCACTGTCAATAAGGTGGGTGGTCGAGGCCTGCGGGACTCTTGGTGAAAATCTCGCAGCCATCCTCGGTGATGCCCACCGAATGCTCGAACTGCGCCGACAGCGACCGGTCGCGCGTCACCGCCGTCCAGCCGTCGTCGAGCACCTTCACGTCGGGGCGGCCGATATTGATCATCGGCTCGATCGTGAAGAACATGCCGGGCTTGAGCTCCGGCCCCGTGCCCGGCCGTCCAGCATGGATGACTTCCGGCGCGTCGTGGAACAGGCGGCCAAGGCCATGGCCGCAGAAATCGCGGACGACGCCGTAGCGATGCTTTTCGGCATAGCTCTGGATCGCATGCCCGACGTCGCCCAGCCGATTGCCCGGCCTGGCCTGCGCGATGCCGAGCATCATCGCCTCGTAGGTGACGTCGACGAGGCGCTTCGCCTTCACGCCGACATCGCCGACCAGATACATGCGGCTGGTGTCGCCGTGCCAGCCGTCGACGATCACCGTCACGTCGATATTGACGATGTCGCCATCCTTCAGCGTCCTGGCGCCAGGAATGCCGTGGCAGACGACATGGTTGATCGAGATGCAACTGCTGTGCGCATAACCGCGATAGCCGAGCGTTGCGGGAACGCCGCCGCCGCGGATCGCGAACTCGCGCACCATATCGTCGAGCGCATCGGTCGCCACACCGGGGACGACATGCGGCACGAGCATGTCGAGCGCTTCGGCGGCAAGGCGGCCGGCCTTGCGCATGCCTTCAAACCCCGCTGCGTCGTGCAGCTTGATCGCATTGGTACGGGTGAGGGCGGTGGCGTCGGTCGCGGCGATATAGGTTGTCATGTCCGCTATATAGCGTCTCCGTCCCGCGCCGACAACGCGGCGGCTATCGGCCGATCACCGACAGTGTATCGACCAGCTTCACGTCGGACATCATGTCGAGATAGGCGTCGAAGTAGAGCTTGTGCGATGCGCCGACGATGGCGAGCACCCGGCTGCCGGGCCGGTTCGCGGCGGCCGCGCGGATATTGGCGACCATGCGCAGATTGCGCGTTTCCCACCAGGCGACGTAGCGACGGCCCAGATGTTCCGATGAGGGTTCGGCCAGCGCTGCGCCGAAATCTGCGGCGATGAACTGGCGCAGTACGTCCGCCCGGTTGAGATAGCGATAGAGCGCGAGAACCGATGCCGGGCCGTCGAGCGCCTTCTCCATCGCATCCGCCTTGGCCGCCAGCGGCGGGCGCGGGCGGCTCCACAGGGCGGTCAGCGTGTCGTTGAGCGCCGGCGGCGCATCGGCGATCGCCTGATCCGCGCTATGATCGTCGCAGGCGCAGACGCTGTCGAGCCCCAGCCGCGCGGCGAGGACTGCCGCGATCAGATAATCCTCATTACGCTGGCGCCGCACGGTCTCGAGCTGTTCGACCAGCGCCGCATCGAGGCCGTCGCCGGCGCGGCGGGCCAGGCAAGCAGCGTCTTGTGAACGGCTTCGGCGGCGGCGGGCGGACTCAGCCCCATGGCGGCGAGGCCCGCCGCCGTCATCGCCTTGAAACGGTTGCAGTAAGTGGCGGCGGTGTCGGGATGCACGGCGGCATAGAGCGTGACATGCTGGCATTGCTCGCCAGACAGGCCTTCCACGGCGATGATGTCCGGTTTGAAGGCGGCGAGGCGACCGAGCAGCGGTTCAAGCCATGCGGAATCGAAGCGGTCGGATTGCCCCGACAAGTGTGTGGTGCCGAGCACCATGACTTCGGTCGGAGAGGCGACGGCCCGCTTCGCCGGGCGGGGATCGAAGTCGGCGGCAGGCGCTGCGACTGCGGCGAACAGCGCGAGCGCGACAAAGGCTTTCATCAGGCATCTCCATATGACCGAGTGTATTATATGACCAACACACTAAAAGGCAAGCGGATGGCTTGCGCCGTTCGCTGCGCAGGCTATGGCAGGGGCATGGGAGGCGAGCGCATCTGGACGGCGGGGCTGGTGGTGATCGGCGACGAGATTCTCTCGGGCCGAACGCAGGACCGCAATGTCGCGCAGATCGCGCTGTGGCTGAACCTGCAGGGCATTCGCCTCGCCGAGGTGCGCGTCGTGGGCGATACCACGGCGGCGATCGTCGAGGCGGTGAACCAGTTGCGGGCGCGCAACGATTATCTGTTCACTACCGGCGGAATCGGGCCGACGCATGACGACATCACCGTCGACGCCATCGCCGAGGCGCTGGGCGTGCCTGTGGTCGTCCACCCCAAGGCGCGCGCCGTGCTCGAAGCTTATTATGCGACGCGCGGCGGGTTGACCGAGACGCGGCTGCGCATGGCGCGCGTGCCCGAAGGGGCGTCGCTGATCGAGAATCGCATGTCAGGCGCGCCGGGCATCCGCCACGGCAACATCTTCATCATGGCCGGCGTGCCGCATATCACCGCTATGATGCTCGACGCGCTGTCGGGCACGCTGGAGGGCGGCAGGCCGCTGATCTCGGAAGCGATCGGCTGCTGGGTGGCCGAAAGCGAGGTCGCCGATCTGCTGCGCGAAACCGAGAAGGCGCATGATCATTGCCAGATCGGCAGCTACCCTTTCTTCCGCGAAGGCAAGGCGGGCGCCAATTTCGTGATCCGGTCGACGCGCCGTGAGGCGTTAGAGGCTTGCGCCGCCGATCTGGCCGCGAAGCTCGCCGCGATCGGCCGGCCGCCGGTGATCGGCGGAATCTGACGCTTGCAAGCCAACCCGGCCGCCGCTAGGTGCGCTTCATCCGGGCGGGTGTAGCTCAATGGTAGAGCAGAAGCTTCCCAAGCTTACGACGAGGGTTCGATTCCCTTCACCCGCTCCACGGATTTCCATTTTCGTTTAGCGCTTCGCTCCAGATGGGGTTCCTCGCATGCGTTCGGCGAGCGAAATCGCCGCGGCCGTCATATCGGCATATGCGCTCCTGATTATTTATCACTCGCGGCGATGACCAGGCCATGTTTCTGGCTGTCTCATTGGCCGCCAGGCGCGCGCGTGCAGACAATATGCGAAGGTGCATGCCTCTGGGCGGCGAGATGGCGGGCCGCGCTCCACGAAGATGAGAACTATGAAATATTGATAAGAATCTGATAAATATACGGGTATTCAACGCCATACGGCGATCGGCGGTGACGTGCTCCCTAATAGGACATTCAGTTCCACGAATCGGGCGGCGAGAAGCGGAGGTTCGACATGAACGACCATAAGCAGGTCTCGCTTCGTTCCCTCTGTCTTTCACTCGGCGGTCAGCACTTCATATGAGAATGTGACGTGCGGAGACACATAGGTCTGAGCGTTTACCTCTGGTTGCACCTCTTCAATGGTAAGGACACATAGCGCCCCATGATTATTCATGCAGACAACGCTTTGCCCAACGATCGGCTCTGCAGTTCGCGCGGGCGTAAGAAAGGTTGAGACGGAGAGGGGGTCGTAACTGGAAGCTGTTATCAAGCCGACTGCTTCGAGGCCGCTGTCAATGTAAACGTAAACGCTGTTATGTGAGCGGCCGCTGAAGTTGATCTTGAACTCGTATTCGCCGTTGCCAACTTTGAAATGACGGTGATCTTTGTGTCGGAAGGTGACACGGCCTTTGAGCGCAGGGCTGGCATAGTTGGCCGGATCACGTTGGGCGTCGATGCGCTCGATCCGCGCTGCGCGTTTGCGGACCTCGGCCAGAGAGGTGGCATGACCTTTGGAGGCGGGCAGTCCCTCGACCCAACGCCATATCTCGTCGATCTGCGCCGATCCTGGGAATACGTTTTTCTCGGGCGTTGAATTGAAATCGAAACCCTTGGGAGAATGGCTTGAGAGCCAAGCTGGAACCTTGAGTAAAGAGTTTCGCACAAACACGAGCGACAACCAGGTTGACGGTTTGTTGTTAAATGCGCCGCTGATCCACCTGTTTTCGATCCCGACGCCGGAATCCGGCATCGTATCTGCACGCAGAACGTAGTTTTCATCGACGATCAGCAAGACGTGCGTTGCGTTCGTTACCTCCTGCATGAAGCCGCTAAGGCTAGATCCATAATCTACCTGTTCGTCGATCTTCACGTCATAACCGAGAAGATGAAGCTGGCTCGCAAGAAGCCGCACCCACTCACGATGAGTTGGTGATGTCCAAGCGTACGAAATGAATAAATCTGCCATCCACCACAGACTACCGAGCGGTTATCGAAAACTCGAGAGAAAGATTGTCTCCCCGAGGTTGTCGCCTATCGGTCTGTTTGACGTCCGCCTTAATTGCTGAGGTGGCCGAAGAGCGGACTGTCGGTTGCCGGCCCCGTTTGAGCCGAAATCCGACTGCCTCTCGAATGACCGGCTTCGGGCTGCTGCCAAAGGATGCTGAACGACCGCCACGGGGTCGGAAGCTGCCGCGCTGCTGGCATTGGGCACGGAGGTATCGGACAATGGCGTGGAATCGGCGGTTCGCTGTACCACATGGTGGTGTGCGATGATCGGCGGCAATATCCGGCCATGCAAGGAAATCAGCGGAGTTGGCGGAGACGGAGGGAGAGAATGTTTCCCATCCATTACTCAATAAACTCAAAGATTTCCGCCGACAACCCCTGTTGTGTGGCACAGTTGGTGGCACAGTGTGGACCACCTCGTAAGCCTTAGGGAACACTGGCTTCTAAGGCCAATGCGGTAGAGACGCCGAGGCGAGCCTCGATGAGCTTTTGCAAGCTGTCGCGTCGCTGTTTCCAGAAGTCCTCTACGCCATCCAAACCGTCTGGCATTCCGCCAAGGAGATGCCGTTCAACATAACGGGCCTGCTCGTCAGGATGCTGGAAATAGGTCTTCATCCATTCGCTCGGCAAACGGGGCGTGGAAACCCCTTTCGCTAGTCCTCGGTCACCAGAAATGGAGGCCGGGTGGCATGCGCGCATGTCCAGCCGGTTCGCCGGTAAAGGCGCATGCGCCTGCTCTAGCGAACAGGTTTCCAACATCCGGCTTTGGCCGTCGCCCCCATGGAAAGTTCAGGGGCGACGGAGGGGCAGATCGACAATCCAGCATCACAGGTTGCCAGCGCATCGGTGCTGTTCGGCCCCGCCGAAGTGGTGGCGAAGGTGGCTGATGCCGCGTTCGGCAGGCCGCTGGTCACTAACGTGTTGCGCGCTCAACTGGTGGAAGCGATGATTGCGCTGGTTCTGGATCCCGCATGGCACTGGTGTGGTGCCGACTATGCCCCCTGCGATTTCGAACGAGCGGATGGCCTGCGGCTGGAGGTGAAGCAATCGGCGGCACGTCAGTCGTGGAGCACCGACAAGCCCAGCAAGGCGATATTCGATGTTGCCGCCCGCACCGGCAGGAACGAGGCTCAAGGCTGGGTCGAGGAATACGGCAGGGCCGCGCACCTGTACGTGTTCGCGCATCACCCCACGTTCGACGACTCCGCCGACCATCGCGATCCGGCGCAGTGGCTGTTCTATGTCGTTCCGACCACCGCCCTGCCGGACGTGAAACAGATCGCGCTGGGCACCATCAAGACCATGACAGATGCCGTGCCGATCTCCATGCTGGCTGAGACGGTCGCCGCAGTTGCCAGCACGATCTCCAACCCGAGGACCGCATGAAGACAATCCGCCAAGACGTAATCGGCAAGAACACCCTGAGGCTGGTGGACACCGGCAAGGGCATTGTTGGCCTGTTGATCTCGGGCGGCAAGCAGCTTGACCGGATCGACGGAACCGACGCCGCCGAAGTCTGGGCACAGCTTCGGGCCGCCGTGGGCAAGGCCAGCGATGCCTATTTCGGCTTCGATGGTGCTCGGGCCCGGTTTCTCCAGTTTTTCCCGGACGGGTTCCGGTCCCCAGCTTTCGAGGGAGACGAACGCGGCAGTTATGGCGAGCGGGGCTACAAGCTCCGCGCCAAGGCCAAACTGGACGAGGCGGCTCCGCTGGATCACGCGTTGACCGGCACCGGCTATGGCGAAGCCGTGCTGGCAGCCTATCGGGCTACCAACCTGCTTTCGCCTTTCGAGAAGACCCGGCTTGATCCGGTGCTACGTGGTCCGGACGCTGATGGATTCATTCAGGCGGCAGCGGCTTTCGCCATGGGTGATGTGGCCCCGGCACTGGATCGGATGGAGCGCATCCTTGCCAAGCACGACAACGCCAAGTGGACGGTGGTGACGTATCTGCCGTTCCTCTGGCGACCGGAAGAGCACATGTTCCTCAAGCCGATGGTGACACAGGACTTTGCCGAGCGGGTCGGGCATCCCTTCGTGCATGACTACTCCCCCGCACTCGATCCGGAGGTGTACGCCAGCCTGCTGGACCTGATGGCCGTGACCAAGGCCGAACTGGCCTACCTCCAGCCCCGCGATAACATCGACTTGCAAAGCTTCGTCTGGACGGTCGGCGAGTACAAGGAAGACGAAGTAGCCTCGATTTGAGCAAGTGCCAGCCCGTTTTCCTCAGATGATCCCAAAACTGCGGTACGCAGCATCATTATAGATGCCGAGGCCGCCACCGACTGGAAAGTTATTGTGATCGAACTGCCCAATGGCGGCGTCGATTGCCTTCTGGTTGAAGGGAATGTGGATCACCCTCGCAGTGCCGTTAGCAATTCGTGTTCGTAATGCCTCAGGCCAAAGCGGTTCAAGTGCCTTGGGATCGCGAATTACGCGATAGCCGGGATAGGTGGCGATGATCGGGATACTGCATTTGTCCACCGCATACGAAATCTCATAGGGCACAAAATCAGTGTCGAACCGGGTTCTGTCTCCAACAATGAGGATCATGTTTTTCGAGTTATCGAGCCGGGCTCGAAGGCTGCGTTTTATCGTTTCAGCCTGGCTGCTGTCCCGAACGGCGGAGACCTTTTCATGGCTGTTGACGAATTTGAACTCGATGTTGTCGTTCTCGTGCCACATCTTCAGTAAGCGCTGCCCTGACCCCACATTGCTGAAGGCGGCGCGCTGAGCGAGGGATAGGCCTTTCGCGAGAGGCTGGAGCTATGATGATGTCATGTGACGAT
>QFNN01000179.1 GCA_003240855.1 Sphingomonas sanxanigenens | reverse complement strand
ATCTGCTCGTCCGTCAGCCAATACAGGTCGCTCAAATCCAGTCTCCTTGCGGAGCATGAATCAGATCGCAACGCCCATATCAATGGGTCCTGACCCTAGACTCCTCCAGCCGCGCGACGAACTTCCGCGCGTCATATCTCCTATCCACCCCAGTCCATGAGCGCGGTCTGAACTTCCCTGTCAGGAAATAGAAAGCTGCCGGTAATGTTCCGGCGGCGGGTTTGCATGAAAATGCGCCTGGGCATTTTGCTGCGCCGGGCCACTCCTCTCCGAACCCTAGCGCGACTTCTTCGGCGCGAGCGCGGGAACGGCGCGCGCGGCGTCGGCGGGATCGATTCCCGGCGGGGGCGCCACCGCCAGCGGCTCCAGCCCACGCGCCACGCGCGCCGCGCGCCTGATCGCCTCGCGGATACGGGGATAGGTGCCGCAGCGACAGAGATTGGTGATCGCCGCGTCGATCTGCTCATCGGTCGGGTCCGGCGTCTTTCGGAGCAGCACCGAGGCCGCCATGATCATGCCCGGCGTACAAAAGCCGCATTGCGGGACGTTGTTGGCGGCGAAAGCCTGCTGCACCGGATGGCTGCGATCGCGCGACAGAGCCTCGATCGTCGTCACGAAGCGCCCCTCGAGCGCACCGATCGCGATGCGGCAGCTCTTCACCGCCTCGCCATCGACATCGACGGTGCACGCCCCGCAATCGCCCGATCCGCAGCCATATTTGGCGCCGGTGAGGTTCGACGCGTCGCGCAGCGCCCAGAGCAGCGGCGTCTCGGGGTCCATGCGATAGTGGACAGGCTGATTGTTGACGGTGAAGCGCGTCATGTCCCGGCCTTAAGACAAAATCATCCGCGACCATAAGCGAAATCGCCGGCTACCCCTTGCACAGCCGGCGACGCGACCGAATATCGCACTGCATGAAACAACCGAGCCTGTTCGTGCCGCATGGCGGCGGCCCCTGCTTCTTCATGAACCCCGGCGCCGATCCCGATCCGATGTGGCGGCCGATGCAACATTATCTTGAGTCCGTCGTCGCGGGCCTGCCTGAGCGGCCGCGCGCCATCCTGCTGATTTCCGGCCATTGGGAGGAACAGCATTTCACCGTTCATGCCGGCGCGCATCCGGGGCTGCTGTTCGACTATTACGGCTTTCCCCCGCACACCTACCAGCTCACCTTCCCCGCGGCCGGCGACCCCGCGCTCGCCCGCCGTGTGGCCGAACTGCTGAAGGGAGCCGGGTTCGAGACCGGGGAAGAGCATGAGCGCGGCTGGGACCACGGCGTTTTCATCCCCCTGCTGGTCGCGACGCCCGAGGCTGACATCCCGGTTGTTCAACTGTCGCTGCGCAAGGATCTCGATCCTGCGGCGCACATCGCCGCCGGCGCAGCGCTGGAGCCGTTGCGCGACGAAGGCGTGCTGATCGTCGGATCGGGCATGAGTTTCCATAATATGCGCGTGCGCGACAGCAGCGCGACGCCGCGCGCCGACCTGTTCGACGATGCGCTGACCGAGGCGGTGACCTGCCCCGATCCGGCCGCCCGCGCCGCACGCGTCGCGGACTGGGCCAACCTGCCCGAGGCGCGCTTCGCCCACCCGCGCGAGGAGCATCTGATTCCGCTGATGGTCGCGGTCGGCGCGGGCGGCAATGATCCGGCGCGCCACGACTTCCGCGACCATGTGATCGGCTGGACCGTCTCGGGCTATCGTTTTGGTTAATCTTCCGTCCGCTCGCGCGGACGCGGCGATGGCCCGCCCTACCAAGCCGCTTGAAAAACCGCCGCTTCGCTGGTAGGGCGCGGGCTTTCCGGCGGGGGAGCGATTCTCCCGCCGCCGTTTTCATTGCGCCCGCTGTCCGCCGATTTCCGGCCGGGCGCCGGAAAATTGATTGGAGTTTGACGGGTTTATGCAGATCATCGTTCGCGACAACAATGTCGATCAGGCCCTCCGCGCGCTCAAGAAGAAGCTGCAGCGCGAAGGCGTGTACCGCGAGATGAAGCTGCGCCGTCACTATGAAAAGCCGTCGGAAAAGCGCGCGCGTGAGCGTGCCGCCGCGATCCGTCGCGCCCGGAAGCTGGAGCGCAAGCGCGCCGAGCGCGACGGCGTCCGGTAAGCCGCCAGGTAGCCTAGACCATGTCGAACAGCGCTGTTCCGCTGCAGCCGGTGCGCAAGGGCACCCTCACGCGTCTCTGGCTGGGCGTCGCCCTGGTCGCCGCCATCGGCGGCGCGGTCGCCTGGGCCGGCACCGGCAAGGTGATCGGCGCCAAGGAAGGCACCAATGAGCAGTTCCTGACCTGGAACAGCCATGCGAAGGGCGTGCAGACCACGCCGAGCGGCCTCCAGTATCAGGTGCTCAAGCCCGGCGAAGGCGCAAGCCCGACCGACGCCGACGTCGTGCTGATCAATTATGTCGGCACGCTGCGCGACGGCAAGCAGTTCGACAAGGCCGACCGCGCGCCGATGCCCGTGGCGCAGGTCGTGCCCGGTTTCAGCGAAGGCCTGAAGCTGATGCAGAAGGGCGGCAAATACCGCCTGTGGATCAAGCCCGAGCTGGCCTATGGCAAGGATGTGCCGGCCGGCGGCCCGATCCCGCCCGATTCGCTGCTCGTCTTTGACGTCGACCTGATCGACTTCATTCCGGCAGCCGTGCTCCAGCAGATGCAGCAGCGCCAGATGCAGCAGCAGGGCGGCGCGATGCCCGAAGGCCCCGGCGCACGCTGAGGCGCGGGGCTTCGGCCTTCATATCCCCGGATAAAGCGACGGCGGAGGCCTCCAGGGCCTTCGCCGTTTTCTTTAT
>QFNN01000028.1:28692-47191 GCA_003240855.1 Sphingomonas sanxanigenens | reverse complement strand
CGCTGCTGGACGATTCCTAATCCGGGCGCATCGCTTCCGCCGCCAGCGCTTCGGCCTCGATCAGCAGCGCATCGTCGGCCGTCCCCTGCGCCACTGACTCGCGCCCGCTCAGGACAAGCACAGGCACCGCAAGCGGCGACACACGGTCCAGATCGACATGGAGCATGGTGCCCGCCGCGCGCGCGATCAGATCGGCGAGACGGCCGACGTCGGTCATCCGTGCGCGCGCATCGGCCCATGCGGCGTTCAGCAGCAGGTGATCCGGCTCGTAGCGGCGGAGGACATCGTAAATCAGGTCAGTCGAGAAGGCGACTTGCCGCCCGGTCTTGCGCTTGCCGGGATGCTGGCGCTCGACCAGCCCGCCGATCACCGCCACTTCACGGAAGGCGCGACGCAGCAGCGAGCTTTGCTGGACCCAATCGACAAACTCATGATCGAGAATATCGGGGGAGAAGAGCGCGGCGGGATCGACGATCTTTTCCAGCCCGTGGACGGCGAGCGCATAATCATTGGCGACAAAACCCAGCGGCTTCAGCCCCTGCGCCTCCATCCGCCGGGTGAGAAGAAAGCCGAGCGACTGATGCGCGTTCCATCCTTCAAAGCTGTACACTGTCATGAACTGGCGGCCTTCGTGCGGGAAAGTCTCGACCAGCAATTCGCCGGGGCGCGGCAGGCGCGAACGCCGTTCCTGCATGGCGAGCCATGAACGGACATCTTCAGGAAAGCGCGCCCATTCGCCCCGATCGAACAGGAACTGGCGCACGCGGCCGGCGAGATTGGTCGACAGCGGCATGCGCGCGCCGGCATAGGTGGGGATGCGCGCGGGGCGCCTGGTGGCGCGGACGACAAGGTCAGTCGCGTCCATGCGCTCGACCTCAAGGCTCATGCCCGCGAAGAAGAAGGTGTCGCCGGGCGACAGGCTGGCCGCGAACAGCTCCTCGACCGTGCCAAGCGACCGGCCGTTTCTGAAGCGGACATCGAGCACCGGCGCATCGACGATGATCCCGGCGTTGAGCCGGTGCTGTGCGACGAAGCTGGGATGCGTGACGCGCCACAGCCCGTCGGCTTCCTTCGTCAGCCGCTTGAAACGATCATAGGCCCTGAGCGCGTAGCCGCCCGTCGCGATGAAGCCGATCACGCGCGCGAATGTCTCCGCATCCAGCGCTGAATAGGGCAAGGCGCGCTGGACCTCGGCCAGCAGCGCCGCTTCGTCGAAAGGCGCAGCGCAGGCGCAGGCCATGACATGCTGCGCCAGCACGTCGAGTGCGCCGGGACGGAAGATGTCGGGATCGAGCTCGCCGGCCTCGACCGCGTCGAGCGCCGCGCGCGCCTCAAGATATTCAAAGCGGTTGCCGGGGACGAGCACGGCTTCCGACGGCTCGTCGAGCCGGTGATTGGCGCGGCCGATGCGCTGAAGCAGGCGAGAAGATCCCTTGGGCGCACCCATCTGGATCACGCAATCGACATTGCCCCAGTCGACGCCAAGATCGAGGCTGGCGGTGGCGACCAGCGCGCGCAGCCGCCCTTCGGCCATCGCATTCTCGACCTTGCGCCGCGCCTCGCGCGCGAGGCTGCCATGGTGAATGCCGATCGACAGCTTCTGAGCATTCACCGCCCAGAGATCCTGGAAGATCAGTTCGGCAAGGCTTCGCGTGTTGCAAAAGACGATCGTCGTCTCATGCGTCTCAATCTCCGCCATCACCTGTTCGGCGGCATAGCGGCCCGAATGACCCGCCCACGGAATCTCGCCATGGGGAAGCAGAATCGCGATATCGGGTTCGGCACCGGGATCGCCCCTGACCGCCGCCACCTGATCGATGTCGCCATCGGGGGCGAGCCAGGCGCGGTAGCCGTCGGGATCGGCGACGGTGGCCGAGAGCGCGACACGGCGGAGGCCCGGCGCAATCGCCTGGAGCCGCGACAGGGCAAGCGCGAGCAGATCGCCGCGCTTCTGCGTGGCGAAGGCGTGAACCTCGTCGATCACCACCGTGCGCAGCCCGGCGAAGAGCTGATCGCTATCGGGATAGGAAATGAGCAGGCTGAGCGATTCGGGCGTGGTCAGCAGGATGCGGGGCGGCCGTGCGCGCTGGCGCGCCTTGCGGTCCGAGGGCGTATCGCCGCTGCGCGTCTCGACGCTGATGTCGAGCCCCATTTCCGCGATCGGCCCCAGCAGATTGCGCTGGACATCGACCGCCAGCGCCTTGAGCGGCGAGACATAGAGCGTGTGCAGCCCCTCGCCGGGCTGCTCGATCAGATCGACGAGGCTGGGAAGGAAGCCGGCAAGCGTCTTGCCTGCGCCGGTAGGCGCGACAAGCAGCGCATGCCGCCCCGCGCGCGCTGCAGCGAGCATCGCCAACTGATGCCGGCGCGGAACCCATCCGCGCGAAGCGAACCAACGGGCAAGCACGGCCGGCAAATCGGTCAATCGCGTATCCGCCTTCATCATCCCCGTTCAAACGCCGCGCGAAGCGTTCTAGACCGGCGAGCATGAAGTCTCCCAGCCCTTATCCGCGCGCCATCCTCTTCGGCGTCCTCGCCCTCGTCACGCTGATGATCATCGGCGTCATGTGGGCGGTGATCGAGATGGTCGCGCTCCACCCCGGGCGACAGCAATGGGAATATGTCGATTCGCTGACCGTCTTTTATGCGGCGAGCGCGATCCCGGTGATCATCCTTTACGCATGGGCGGCGGCGCGGCGCGTGACGGCGGACAAGGCGATCGTCACCGGGCTGATCGTCGGCGCGCTGTGCCTGATCGTCGAATGGGGAACGCAGATCGCATCAACGGGCGCCCTGCCCTCGCCGCTGCTGCTGACCGGCGGGATGGGTCTGTCGAAGCTCATCTCTGGCCTGCTTGGCGGCTGGCTGGGGCGGCAGCGCCCGGCCCGCTAGCCGCTCGGCCCCCTGCAAATGCTCGGCTTGGCGACGCAGTTTTTCAACCGGGCAAGCCGCGAGGCCTGAGTCAAAAAAAAGCCGGCCCCGAAGGACCGGCTGTGAAAGTTTTTAGGAGAGGATGCCTGAAAGGCCCGATCCTTGTGCGCTGCAATGCGTTTCATGGCGAGTGCAAAGGCAACATTCGCGATTGTTGTTAGCGTAACCATTGGCTGAAAACCGCAATTCCGTAAGGGAATGCGCGATCCTGCGCCGCAAAAGAATCAATGCCCCGCTTGCGGCCCGCGCACGATTCCCGATTTGGCGAGCTGGTCGTCGATCTGCGCCAGCAGTTTCCGGAGACCTGATTCGTCCTTCGCCTCGGCGCGGGCGACCAGCACATCCTGCGTGTTCGAGGCGCGCAGCAGCCACCAGCCATCGGGCGTGTTCACGCGCGCGCCATCGGTGCGGTTGACGTCGGCGCCTTCGGCCTCGAGCCGGTCAAGCACTTCGTCGACCACCGCGAACTTGCGGCTCTCGTCAACCTGGAAGCGCATTTCGGGCGTGTTGACGAGTGCAGGCATCGCATCCTTGAGCTCGGTCAGCGACTTGCCCGACTGGCGCACGGCGCTGATCAGCCGGACGGCGGCATAGAGCGCATCGTCGAAGCCGTAATAGTCGAGCGCGAAGAAGATATGCCCGCTCATCTCGCCGGCGATCGGGGCGTGTTCCTCCTTCATCTTCGACTTGATGAGGCTGTGCCCGGTCTTCCACATCATCGGCTTGCCGCCGAGTTCGGCAATGCGATCGTAAAGCGCCTGGCTGGCCTTCACATCGGCGATGATCGTCGCGCCGGGTTCGCGCTTCAGCACCGGTTCGGCGAGGATGCCGAGGAGCTGATCGCCCCACACCACGCGGCCCTTGCCGTCGATCGCGCCGATGCGGTCGCCGTCGCCGTCGAAGGCGATGCCGAAATCAAGGCCCTTTTCGGCGACCAGCGCTTTGAGATGCTCAAGATTCTTCTCTTCGGTGGGATCGGGGTGGTGATTGGGGAAAGTCGCGTCGACATCGGTGAACAGCGTATGATGCTCGCCGGGAAGCAGCTTCACCAGCTTCTCGAGCGCAGGGCCGGCCGCCCCGTTGCCCGCGTCCCAGCCGATACGATAGGCGCCGCCGGCATAGCCCGCCGTCAGCCGCTCGACATATTGATCGAGGATGTCGAAATTGCTCGTCACGCCCGGCGTGTCGGCTTCTTCCCAATCGCCTTCGGCCGCCATCCGGCCGATCGTCTGGATATCCTCGCCAAAGAAGGGGCGGTGCTGGAACACCATCTTGAAGCCATTATAATCGGCCGGATTGTGGCTGCCGGTGATCATGATGCCGCCGTCGACCTCAAGGATCGCCTCGGCATAATAAAGCATCGGCGTCGGCCCCAGGCCGACGCGGACGACATCGACGCCGCTTTTCGTCAGACCGTCGACCAGCGCGGCTTCGAGCAACGGCGACGAGGCGCGCCCGTCATAACCAACCACCGCGCGCGTGCCGCCAGCGCGGCGCAGCAGGGTCGCGAAGCCCCGGCCGATCGCATGCGCATCGTCCGGCCCGAGCGTCTGGCCGACGATCCCGCGAATGTCATATTCGCGCAGCGAAGTGGGGTGGAACTGGTGCGACATGGAGTCTCCTTATCTGGCCGTCCGTTCGGGCTGTGCCTGTCGAAGCCCTTTCCTTCTTCCTGTTCTGAAAGAAAAGGGAGGACTTCGCAAAGCTCTGTCCGAAAAGCCGGAAAGAGAGTCTAGTTTCGGCTGCTCCGGGCGGCCGCGGCCAATAACAGATCACGCGCCATATTTATCCTGCGCGCGAGTTCGGCAGTGCCCCCCGCATCGGGATGGACGCGGGTGATGATGCGGCGATGCGCGGCGCGTATTTCATCCGCCCCCGCATTTTCGCCGACGCCGAGCAGATCGCGCGCCTCGGCCAGCGGCATGCGCGGCTGACGCGCTGGCGTTTTCAGCCAGGTCCACACGACGAAAGCGAGGACCGCGACCGCAACCAGCTTGAGCATCAGGCAGCGACCGCCCCCACCGCCTCGGGCAATTGCAGACCCGAGACCAGTTCGCGCAACTCCTGCCGCGCGGCGACATGGCCGAGCCCGACATCCTGCATCGCATTCATATCGAGCAACGTCAGCCCGCTGGGGAACAGTTCGCGATAGACCACGCGCTCGCCAAGGCCAGGAATGAGGCGGAAGCCGACGCGCTTGGAAAGCTGCGCCAGCGCGTCGCCCACGCGGCGCATGTTGCGCGCCTCGATATGCTGGAGGCGATTGCGCAGCACCACCCAGTCGATCGTCGCGCCGTCCGCCTTGGCCCGCGCCTTGCGCGCATCCCAGATCAGTTCCGAATAGAAGCTCGGCCGGCTGACCTTGAAACTTTCGGGATCGACCTGCCCGATCAGGTCGAAATCGACGAAGCTGTCGTTCATCGGCGTGACCAGCGTATGCGCACGCGTGGCCGCAAGACGGGCGATGGGATCGTCGCGCCCCGGCGTATCGATCACCACGAATTCGGCGCCTTCGCTGATCGCCGCGAGAGCGGCGTCGAAGCCCGCTTCGTCGCTCGCCGCGCAGGTCGCATGCGTAGGCTGCGGCAGGTGGATGCCGCGCCGCTTCGCCGTCGCCTCGCGATTTTCGAGATAGCGGCCAAGCGTGCGCTGGCGATGATCGAGATCGAGCGCGGCGACGCGCCGGCCCTGCGCCGCGAGCGCGACTGCGACGTGAACGGCGGTGGTCGATTTGCCAGTGCCGCCCTTTTCGTTCGCGAAAACTATCAGATGTGTAGCCGCCACAATCCCTTACCCCGATCCGGCGCCTTTTGCTTGTCCGCCCCCGCGCGCCCCGGTAAGGAGCGCGTCCCTTTCGCCTTATCGGAGCCCGTCAGCGCGTGCAAACGATCCGTCAGATCGCCGAGTTGAGAAGCGCCGTCGCCGCGCTGCGCGCCGATGGTCCGGTCGCGCTCGTGCCGACGATGGGCGCGCTCCACGCCGGCCATATGGCGCTCGTCGCCGAAGCCAGGCTGCGCGCCAAGCATGTCGTCGTCTCGATCTTCGTCAACCCGAAGCAGTTCGGGCCGAACGAGGATCTCGCCGCCTATCCGCGCCGCCTGTCATCCGATTCGGCGATGCTGACCGAAGGCGGAGCCGCGATCCTGTGGCTGCCCGACGTCGAGACCATGTATCCAGAGGGCTTCGCCACGCACATTGCGGTGAGCGGGGTGAGCGAGCCGATGGACGGCGCGGCGCGGCCGGGCCATTTCGACGGCGTCGCGACCGTCGTCGCCAAGCTGTTCAATCAGGTCCGCCCCGACATCGCGGTGTTCGGCGAGAAGGATTATCAGCAGCTTGCGGTAATCCGGCGGATGGCGGCCGATCTCGACATGGGTGTCGAGATCGTCGGCGTGAGCACCCAGCGCGATGCCGACGGCGTAGCCCTGTCGTCGCGCAACGCCTATCTGACCGAGGAAGATCGCGTCCACGCCCGCGCTTTGCCGCGCGCGCTGGGCGAAGCCGCGATCGCGATCGAACAGGGGCAGGACCCCGCTCAGGCGATCGAGGCCGCCAAGGCGGCGATCCTGAAAGCCGGATTCGAATCGATCGATTATGTCGACTTGCGCGACGCCGAAACGCTGGCGCTCGACCCCGCCCCTGACCGCCCCGCGCGCATTCTGGTCGCCGCCAGAATCGGCGGCACGCGCCTGATCGATAATCTCGCGATCAAGCCGCGCGCCTGAAACTTCCTTTTCCCCCGGTCGTTTTTTCTTGCCGGAATAGATGGTTAACCGCGTTAACCATTTTTTATCCCGACATGTCGAAGGTTCGAGTCGTTCATTTCTGGGGGAAATGGAAATGGGGACCAGTTACAACGCCGCTCGTTTCCTGATCGAAAGCCGCCTTGCCGAGGCCGCTCGCGGCGACAGCGACGCCTGTTTCGATCTGGGCATCGCCTATTCGTCGGGCGCCGAGGGCGTCGATCTCAATCTCGTCGAAGCGCATAAGTGGTTCAACATCTCGGCCATGTCGGGCAGCGAGCGAGCACAGCAATGGCGTGCCGAGATCGCGCATGAAATGTCTGCGCGCGAAATCGCCGAGGCCCAGCGCCAGGCCCGCGCCTGGCTTTCCCAAGCCGGCCGCCACGCCGCCTAGCCTTCGGTCTCGCCTTTCCTGAAAGGCGTCATCTCACCCAGCAGCGCGATGTCGCGCGCAACGGCCTGGCGCTCTCGCGCGAGAAAGTCAGCCACGGCCGAGCGGAAGCCGGAATCGGCGATATAATGCGCCGACCAGGTAGGCGTCGGGACATAGCCGCGCGCCAGCTTGTGCCCGCCCTGCGCGCCCGCCTCGACACGCTTCAGGCCAAGCGCCAGCGCCACATCGATCGCCTGATAATAGCAAAGCTCGAAATGAAGGAAGGGCACTTCCTCGACCGCGCCCCAGTAGCGGCCATATAGCGTATCGGCGCCGATCAGGTTGAGCGCGCCGGCGATCGAGCGCCCGTTGCGCTTCGCGAGAATGAGCAGCACCTTGTCCGCCATCCGATCGCCGAGCAGCGAGAAGAAGGACCGGGTAAGATAGGGCCGCCCCCATTTGCGCGCGCCTGTATCCTGATAGAAACGCCAGAAATCATCCCAGTCGGCTTCGCGGATCGCGTCGCCCGTCAGGCGAACGATCTCGAGCCCCTCGACCGCCGCCGCGCGCTCCTTGCGGATCGCCTTGCGCTTGCGGCTGGCGAGCGCGGCTAGAAAGCCCTCGAAATCGCCATAGCCTTCGTCGGTCCAGTGGAATTGACTGTCGGTACGGATCAGCCAGCCGGCCGCCTCGAACAGCGGAACCTCCTCCGCCGCGATGAAGGTCGCATGCGCGGAGGACAGGCCGTGCTGACCGACCACGGCCTCCAGCGCGCCGATCAGCGCCGGCGCATAGGCCGGATCGCGGACGAGCAGGCGCGGACCGGGCACCGGCGAGAAAGGCACGGCGATCTGGAGTTTGGGGTAATAGGCGCCGCCTGCGCGCTCATAGGCGTCGGCCCAGCCCTGATCGAACACATATTCGCCCTGACTATGGCTTTTGGCATAGGCCGGCGCGACGGCGGCGAGGCGGCCGTCGGGGCCGTCGATCGCGATCGGAACCGGTTGCCACCCGTTGCGTGCGGTGGCGCTGCCCGATTGCTCGAGGATCGAGAGGAAGGCGTAGCTGACGAAAGGATTGCCGACGCCGGCGCAGGCATCCCACTGCGCCGCATCGAACGACGCCACGCCATTGCCTATCCGCGCGACGAGATCGTCCATCAGGGTCGTTCGTATATCGGTTGATCGGCATAGAGCGCCGCAACCCCGGCTGCGGCGTCGCTGCGCACCGTCCAGGTCAACAACGGCATGCCGCGCCCCCGCCACAGCGAAGCGAAGCCGGATGGAAGATCGCGCACGTCATAGGCGAGGAAGTCGGGTTTCGCCTGCCAAAGCGCAAGCCGCCGGACGAGAGCGCCGCGCAATCCCTTGCGACCTTCCTCGGTGACGACCAGCCCGCGCGTGACGCGCGCGGCATGGCGCGCGAACCAGCGGCCGACGAGCGGATTGAACGACATGATCGCGGCCGGGCCGGCATAGGCTTCGAGCGCGTGAAGAACCGAAAGGCAGAGCGGCGCGATGCGCACATGATCGGCCTTGATCTCGATAAGCAGAGGCGCGCGGCCGCCGACAAGCGCCAGCATCTCGGCGAGGCGCGGAATCGTCTCCTCGCTGCCCGACAGGCGGACGCCATCCAACTCGCCCGACATCAGGCTTGCCAGCCGCCCTTCGCGACCGGTCAGCCGCTTGAGGTCATAATCGTGGAAAACGAAAGCGACGCCGTCGGCCGAGGCCTGGACGTCGCATTCAATGCCGTGGCCGAGCGCGATCGCGCCCGCCCAGGCTGCACGGCTATTTTCGACAATGCCCTGCCCGTGCAGCCCGCGATGCGCGAAAGGCTGCGCGGTGAGGAAAGCGATCCGCGCGGGATCAGGCGTCGCGTACGGCGACGATGGCATCGACTTCCACCGCCGCGCCGAGCGGGAGAACAGGCACGCCGACCGCGCTGCGCGCGTGCTTGCCCGCTTCGCCGAACACGTCGGCCATAAGAGTCGAGGCGCCGTCGGCGACCTTGGGCTGCCCGGTGAACTTGGGATCGCTGTTGACGAACACGCCAAGCTTCACGACGCGATCGACGCGGTCGAGCGAGCCGAGCGCCGCCTGCATCTGCGCGATCAGCATCAGCGCACAGGCGCGCGCCGCCTCACGCCCGAAATCGGTATCGACATCCTCGCCTACCCGACCGGTCATCAGATTGCCGTCGCGGAACGGCAACTGCCCGGAAATATGGAGAAAACCGCCCTTTTCGACGGCCGGAACATAGGCCGCGACGGGGGCGGCGGGCTTGGGGAGCTTGAGGCCAAGCTCGGCGATGCGCTTGTCGATGGACATGGATTTTCCCAAGCACCGGGAAGGCCCTGCGGTCAAGCCCCGGCGGACGGCCCTTCGGCGAAGCGCGCCGCGATCCAGCGTTCGGCCTCGCGCCAGTCGTCGATCCGGGCATGCGCGGCGGGCGCGGGCGCGACCACCGGGGCCAGGCTGGGCTCCGAGATCATGTGCAGCCGGTGAACCTGCGGCGCATGGCGTGCGACCGAATCATGATGCTGGGCGAGATCGTCGACAAAGACTGCGGCGCTCGGCCCATATTCGTCGAGCAGCCGGGCGACGGGCGCCCCCTTGCCCCCCTGGTTGGTGATCACCCGGTGCCGGAGGCCAAGCGCATCGAGCTGCGCCTCGCGCCCCGTCTGATGATGATCGGCGAGATTGGTGAGCACCACGATGTCGGCGAGCGCGGCGAGCGCCGCCAGGGCTTCGGCGGCATGGGGGACGAGGGTCTGCCGGTGCATCTCGGTCGTGAAGAAGCCGTCGAGCAGCGGCCAGACCGCCTCGCGGTCGACGATCGCGCCATCGTGGCGGTGACGCAGCGCACGCGAGAAATCGCCGCCTTCGGGCGCAAAGTCGATCGCATGCGCCTCGCCCAGCCAGGCGCCGAAGGGCACGACCATGTGCAACAGCACTTCGTCGCAATCAG
Source organism: Sphingomonas sanxanigenens (assembly GCA_003240855.1). Lineage (GTDB taxonomy): Bacteria > Pseudomonadota > Alphaproteobacteria > Sphingomonadales > Sphingomonadaceae > Sphingomonas_L > Sphingomonas_L sanxanigenens_A. The sequence continues at coordinate 37,174 of QFNN01000028.1, read as the reverse complement.
TGATGAGGAGCGGACGGCTCATCGCTCAAGCGCCTCGCGCGCGGCGACCAGCGCGGCGGGGGTCGCGCCCGTCGCCGCGGCGCAGGCGACGAGATCGGGCTCATGCGCCTCAAGGAAGCCGAGGACCGCGCCAAGCACTGCGGGATCGGCTGCGCGGGCGCGCAGATCCTCAGCCCCCAGCCCGGTGAGCGCGAGCAGGCGCTGGGCGCGATCGGGCGATTCGAGCACCCAACCCAGCGCGGCGAGCGCCGTCACCACCGGGTCGGCCTCATTTGTATGATGCGTCGGCATGGCCTAGATAGATCACCACATTGTTCGGGGAAGCGCGTGACAAAAAGAGTGCTCGTTGTCGAGGACAACGAACTCAATCTGAAACTGTTCTGCGATCTGCTGCGCGCCCACGACTATGTCGCCGAGCCGGTGCGCGACGGGCGCGAGGCAGTCGCCACCGCGCGCGCCTTCGCCCCCGATCTGATCATAATGGACATTCAGCTTCCCCATGTGAGTGGAATCGAGCTGATAGAGACGCTTAAAGCCGATGAGGCGCTGAAGCCTATTCCCATCATGGCGGTGACCGCCTACGCCGGAAAAGGCGACGAGGACCGCATCCGCGCGGCGGGGGCCGAAGCCTATGTGTCCAAGCCCATCGCGGTGATGAAGTTCATCGAGGCCGTCGGCGCTTTGGTATAGAGCGGCTGCGCCTGGGCGGATGGCGCGCCGGCCCGGCGGGCTAGACTCCAAGCCTTGACAAAGTGCGACTCTGCGCGCATTGGCCTGCGCTCACGCAAGCGGCGTCGTTGGCGCCGCTTTTGTCTTTTTTAGATTTCAGGACTGAGGTTTTCGGGTCATGGCAAAGCCGACCACCGTCAAGATCAAGCTCGTCAGCTCGGCTGATACCGGCTTCTTCTACGTCACGAAGAAGAACCCGCGTAGCCCGAACACGACCGAAAAGCTGAGCTTCCGGAAATATGATCCGATCGCTCGCAAGCATGTCGAGTTCAAGGAAGCCAAGATCAAGTAAGCCCTCCGGGCTTGCCGGCCGATCGGGGCGGGTCGCTTTGCGGCCCGCTTTTTTCGTGTCCGGGCGATTCGCGTCCTTAACGAGACATTAGGGTCTTTTGAGCAAAGCTTTCCGCCTCAAACCGGCGGGGGCCACAAATCATGGCGAATGAGTCCGAAGCGATGCGTCATATCCGCGCCACCCTGTGCGCGCGGATCGACGGCATCGCCGCCGAAATCGGGCATCAGAACATCTTGCGGCTGTGCGAGAATGTCGACCTGGTGCGCAGCACTGCCGAAGCGCATGGGCTGATGCCGCTGGCGCAACTGACCCGCTCGCTCGAAGCGGCGCTGGCCGGCGGCGAGCGCGGGCCGATGCTGCTATCCTATCTCGACATGATGCGCGCCGCCGCAAGCTGCGACCGCAGCGATCGCAGCGCGGGCGAATCCTTTGCCGCCGCCATGTCGGTGCGCTTCGCCGGATAGGGCGTGGACGCCCTGCTGCCCGCTTTCGTCGCCGCGCTCCTCGCCGAGTTCGGCGGCAAGAGCCTGTTGCTCGCCATGGCGCTGGCCGCGCATTTCGGGCGGGCGCGCGCCGTGCTTGCCGGCGTTTCGCTCGCCGCCGCCGTCAACGCCGCGCTGGCGGCCTTCGCCGGCGCCATGCTCGCGCCGCTGATGACGCCGGAAGCGCGAGGGCTGCTGCTCGCCCTGGCGCTGATTCTGGCAGGCGCCGGAGCGTTGCTTCCGGTGCGCGCGCCTGATGTCGCGCGCTGGCGGGTCGGCGCCTTCGCAAGCAGCTTCCTGGCTTTCCTGATCCTGGGTTTTGGCGACAAGACGCTGTTCGTGACCGCCGCCATCGCCGCGCGGACGGCATCGCCCATCCTTGCCGCCTGCGGCGGGGCAGCGGGCGTGATCGTGGCATCGGGCGCGGCGCTGGCGCTTGGTCCGCAATTGCCGGCTGCGCAGATCAGAAAGGGCGCGGCGGCCCTCCTGCTGCTCGGCGGACTTTTTTCAGGCGTCACCGCATTACGCCTCATCCAGCCGGCACTGATCTAGCAAGCCGTTCACGGAGATCGAGAATCTGCATATCGCGGGCGTAACTTTCCTGTGGCTCGTGCATTATGTGGAGCGTATCCCCATATCCAGCACAGATTCCGGCAAAGGAGCAGATGATGGCCAAGACCGACCCGAAGCTGAAAACCCCGACAGACCTGGCGAGCAATGCGACCGCGACCGTGGCCGACACGCTGAACAGCATCCTCGCCGACAGCTTTGCGCTTTATCTCAAGACCAAGAATTTCCACTGGCACGTTTCCGGCCCGCATTTCCGTGACTATCATCTGCTGCTCGACGATCAGGCGACGCAGATTCTGGGCACGACCGACGCGATCGCCGAGCGCGTCCGCAAGACCGGCAACACGACGCTGCGGTCGATCGGCGACATTGCGCGTCATCAGACGATCAAGGACAATGACGCCGATTTCGTGTCCGCCAAGGACATGCTGGCTGAACTGCGCCAGGACAATCTCCAACTCGTCGAGAAGCTCCACGAGGCGAAGGAGATTGTCGACGCCGCGAAGGACAATGCGACTTCGGGCGTTCTCGACACCTGGACCGACGAAGCAGAACAGCGCGCCTGGTTCCTGTTCGAGGCCAGCCGCAGTTGATTCGTTCGGGGCGAAGTCGATCCGGCTCCGCCCCCCGCTCAGGCGGATAAAAGAAAAGGCCCGGCGATCAATGGATCGCCGGGCCTTTCTTTGAGTCTCGCCGGATCGCTTACTGGACCGGAACGAGGTTCACCGCCGCATATTTGCCGCGACGATCGACTTCGAGTTCAAACTCGAGGCGATCCCCCTCGTTGAGGCTGGTAAGGCCCGCGCGCTCGACGGCGCTGATGTGGACGAAAGCGTCAGGCTGGCCATCGTCGCGCTGAATGAAGCCGAAGCCCTTCATCGCGTTGAAGAACTTCACCGTGCCGCTGGCCTTTTCGCCGGTCAACTGGCGCTGCGGGCCACCACGCGGCGCGCCGCCGCCGGGGCCGGCCGCGTCGCGCGGCGCGCGATCGGTGACCGGAAGCGGTTCGCCATCGATCTTGAGATCGGTCGCCGAGATGCGTCCGCCGCGATCGACAAGCGTGAAGCCCAACGGCTGCCCCTCGGCAAGCCCGGTCAGGCCGGCCTGTTCGACAGCGCTGATATGAACGAAAACGTCCTCACCGCCATCGTCGCGGACGACGAAGCCGAAGCCCTTCTGCGCGTTGAAGAACTTGACGACGCCCTTGCCTTCGCCAACGACCTGGGCCGGCATGCCGCCGCCACGGCCGCCGCCGAAACCGCCGCCGCCGCCACCAAAGCCGCCGCCGCCGCCACCGCCGCCAAAGCCGCCGCCGCCATAGCCGCCGCGACCACCGCCGCCACCGTAGGAATCACCCCCACCAAAACCGCCGCCGCCGAAACGGCTGCCGCGATCCTGATAGCCGTCATAGCTCTCGTCGCCGAAACCGTCCCGCTTGTCCCTGCCGCCGCGCTGTCCGCGCCGTCCTCGATCGAAACTCATGCCCTGTAAATCTTTCCCGGTCGCCCGATTGCCTTAACCAGATCTTGCACGCCGGGCGAAAGGCGCAAGCTCCCCGACGCGAAAGTCAGGAGTCGCGTCAAAATACGTCATACCGAAAAAATGGCCATGTCGCGAACAATTTCCGCAAATTGTTCGCAAAGCTCGCGACGCATGCGCGGGTAACGGCGATCATCAGGCAAAATAGCGCGCATGTCCGCCGAAAATGGCGCGCCTGGTTCAAGGCGCCAGATCGGAAAGCGAAGCGTCGCGATACCGCGAATCGGGCATTGAGCCGCGCGGTCGCCTGCCCTATTGCCGCGTGATGGCTGTCCATTTCCATGAAGAAGATCTGCCGGCGGGCGCGCTCGGGCCGGGGCCCGTCGCCGTCGACACCGAAACCATGGGGCTTCACCCCGGGCGCGACCGGCTTTGCCTCGTCCAGATTTCCGACGGCGGCGGCGACGAGCATCTCGTACGCTTCAAACCCGGCAGCGATTTCGCCGCGCCCAATCTTAAGGCGGTGTTGACCGACCCCGACCGGCTGAAGCTCTATCATTTCGCACGCTTCGACCTCGCCTCCATCGCCGCTTATATCGGCGTGATGGCGGCCCCCGTCTATTGCACCAAGACGGCGTCGCGGCTGGTGCGCACCTATACCGACCGACACGGGCTGAAGGAGCTGGTCCGCGAGCTGCTGGGCCAGGACATTTCAAAGCAGCAGCAATCGTCCGACTGGGGCGGCCCCGTGCTGAGCGACGCGCAAAAGGATTATGCGGCGTCGGACGTGCGCTATCTCCACGCGCTGCGCGAGGAGCTTGACCGGCGCCTGGCCCGCGAGGGACGCGCCGGCCTGGCGCAGGCCTGTTTCGACTTCCTGCCGCACCGGGCGGCGCTCGATCTCGCCGGCTGGCCCGAGATCGACATTTTCGCACACGTCTGACCGTTACCATGGCCGAGGCCGCCGTCCGTCAGCGCTCGACACGCCAGCATTGGGCGGCGCCGGGCAGCCGGCACGACGGCGTGATTCGCGTCCTGCGCGTGGTGCTGCCAGTCGCAATCGGGATGCTGACCGCCTTCCTCGCGATTGCGCCGCCGACGACCGGCAAGGATCTGAGCTTCGTGCTGGACAAGGACAAGGTCGCCATTGCTTCGGAACGGCTGCGGGTCACGTCGGCCAGCTATCGCGGGCAGGACAGCAAGGGCCAGGCCTTCGTGCTGCGCGCCGGATCAGCCGTCCAGCACAGCTCCGCCGACCCCGTCGTCCAGCTCAACAGCGTGACCGCGCGACTGGGCCTGCCTGAAGGGCCGGCGGTGATCGCTGCGAATCAGGGCCGCTATAATATGGACGACGAGAAGATGGCGATCGACGGCCCCGTCCTCTTCCGGTCCGCCGACGGCTACCGGCTGCACACCAGCGACGTCGATATCGACCTCAAGACGCGCAAGCTCGCGAGCCGCGGCGCGGCCGAAGGCGACATGCCGCTCGGCACCTTCAGCGGCGACCGTATGTCCGCCGACCTCAACCAGCGCATCGTCACGCTGGAAGGCGGCGCGCGCTTGCATATCGTGCAGGGGGCAGCCAAGGGGAAATGATGAAGCACGCCGCCCTGCTGCTCTCTGTCGCGATGATCGCGCTTGCCGGCCCCGCTCACGGGCAGGCAGGCAAGAAGCATGACACCAACGCGCCCGTCGATGTCGAGGCCGACCGGATCGAGGTGCAGGATCGCGCCGATCGCGCAATCTTCTCGGGCAATGTGAAGGTCAGGCAACAGGACATGACGCTCGATTCGCAGCGCCTGACTGTCGCCTATTCCGGGCAGGCCTCCAGCGGCGACAATATCAAGATCCAGCGGATGGACGCATCGGGCAGCGTCGTAGTCCACAATGGCGACCAGACGGCGCGCGGCGACTTCGCCATTTACGACCTCAACAAGCGCCAGATCACGATGCTCGGCAATGTCCGGCTGGATCAGGCGCAGAATCATGTCCAGGGCGCGCGGCTGATCTACGATCTCGACAATGGCCGCGCGGTCGTCGACGGATCCGCGGTCGGCGGCTCCAATATCGAGACTGGCCGGGGCGGACGCGTAACCGGTCGATTCGTGGCCCCCGATCGCCAGAACGACCAGAACAAGACCCCCGCCCCCACGCCGCCGCCTGCGGCAAACCCGAAGCCCTAACCCTTCCGCCTTGCGCAGACGCTTGCCGCCATGCACGAATCTTGCCAAAATCGAGTCCGTTAACGCGCCCGTAACCCGCGCGTGCGAGCAGCCGGAGCCAGGATGAACGATCTCGCCACCTTCGATCCGCCGATCGGCCCCGACGCCGTACCTGCGGTGACGGACGGGCTTGCCGTCGTTTCGATCGCCAAGGCCTATGACAAGCGCGTGGTGCTGTCCGACGTGTCGCTGTCGGTCGGGCGCGGCGAAGTGGTGGGCCTGCTCGGCCCCAACGGCGCGGGCAAGACGACCTGTTTCTATTCGGTGATGGGGCTGGTGAAGCCCGATTCGGGCCGCATCATGCTTGACGGCGAGGATATTACCGGGCTGCCCATGTATCGCCGCGCGATCCTTGGCCTCGGCTATCTGCCTCAGGAAACATCGATCTTCCGCGGGCTGACGGTGGCGCAGAACATTTCTGCCGTGCTCGAGATGGCCGAGCCCGACCGCGCGGCGCGCGCTGAACGGCTGGAGACGCTGCTCGACGAGTTCGGGCTGACGCGGTTGCGCGAATCGCCGGCGATGGCGCTGTCGGGCGGCGAGCGGCGACGCTGCGAGATTGCGCGCGCGCTGGCCGCGAGTCCGTCAATCATGCTGCTCGACGAGCCGTTTGCGGGCATCGACCCGATCTCGATCGCCGACATTCGCGACCTCGTCCGCGACCTGAAGAAGCGCAATATCGGCGTGCTGATCACCGACCATAATGTCCGCGAGACGCTCGACATCGTCGATCGCGCCTGCATCATCTATGACGGTCGCGTGCTTTTCGCCGGCAGCCCGGAAGCACTCGTCGCCGACGAGAATGTCCGCCGTCTCTACCTCGGCGAAAGCTTCGAATTGTAGCGCCGATGGCGATGGGGCCACGCCTCGATCTGCGTCAGAGCCAGTCGCTGGTGATGACGCCGCAGCTCCAGCAGGCGATCAAGCTTCTGGCGCTGTCCAATCTCGAGATCGAGGCCTTCATCGCCGAGGAACTGGAGCGCAACCCGCTGCTGGAAGCGGGTGGCGAGGAGCGCGGCGATTCGCCCCCCGACGACAGCGCTGATCCCGGCGATGATGCGCCTGACGGCTGGGGCGACGCCCCCGACCCGGAAACTGCCGACCGGCTGATTACGCATGGCGACGGTGCGACCGATTCGCCGCTCGACGTCGATTACAACGCCGAGACCTTCCACCACGACAGCGCGATCGACAGCATCGTCGATTCGGCGCCCGGCATGGACGGCGCCCTGGGGCTGGCAGGCACGGGCGGCGGCGACGGCGAGGCGGCGGATTTCGACAGTTTCGCCGCCGACGCCCCGTCGCTCCACGATCATCTGATCGCGCAGGCGGGCGAAACGCTGGCCGGCCCTGAACTTGCGATCGCATCCTATCTGATCGACCAGATCGACGAGGCTGGCTATCTGGAGGCCGATCTGCTCGACCTCGCGGGCCGCCTCGGCGCGCCGCTGGCTATGGTCGAGCGCGTGCTGGCGACGATCCAGGGCTTCGATCCGGCGGGCGTCGGCGCGCGGACGCTGGGGGAATGCCTGGCCATCCAGGCGCGTGAGGTCGACCGCTACGATCCCGCGATGGCGCGACTGCTCGACAATCTCGACCTGCTGGCTCAAGGGCGGCTGAGCCAGCTCAAACGCATGTGCGGCGTCGACGACGAGGATATGGCGGACATGATCCGCGAGTTGCGCGGCTATGATCCAAAGCCGGGGCTGCGTTTCGGCGGCGAGCGGACGCAGGCCGTGACGCCCGACCTGTTCGTCGCACGGCGCGGCGCGGGCTGGGCGATCGAGATCAACAGCGCAACGCTGCCGCGCCTCCTGGTCAATCGCGCTTATTATGTCGAACTGCAGGGCGGATCGCATGACAAGGCGTCCAAAGCCTGGCTGTCCGAAGCGCTGGCGAGCGCCAACTGGTTGATCAAGGCGCTCGACCAGCGCCAGCGCACGATCATCAAGGTGGCGAGCGAGATCGTGAAGCAGCAGGAAGCCTTTTTCCTGAAAGGCGTAGCCCATCTGCGCCCGTTGACGCTGCGCGCCGTCGCCGAGGCGATCGGGATGCACGAATCGACCGTCAGCCGCGTCACCAGCAACAAATATCTGAGCTGCGCGCGGGGATTGTTCGAGCTCAAATATTTCTTCACCAGCGCGATCCAGTCGGCCGATGGCGGCGACGCGGTGTCTGCGGAGGCCGTCAAGAGCGCGATCCGCGCGCTGATAGCCGCCGAGGAGCCTTCGGCGATCCTATCGGACGACACGCTGGTCGACCTGCTGCGCGAAAAGGGTTTCGACATCGCGCGGCGCACCGTGGCCAAATATCGCGAGGCCATGGGGATTGGATCGTCGGTCCAGCGGCGGCGGCAGAAGGCGATCGGCGCGCGCGCCGCCTGAGGGGCTGCTTTCCAGCACATTAACCAATTTGAAGGAGGATGTCCCGCATAGCCCGGGCAACTGTCGGCTGCCCTTGGGAATTGTCATGAAAATCCACCGCAACGCCTGCGTTTTCAGTCTCGGGCTGGCGCTTGCCGCCTGCGGAGGCGGCGGTGGCGTGAACTCCGCGCCGACGCCCGCGCCTACGCCTGCTCCGGCTCCGACGCCTACTCCGACTCCGACGCCGACGCCCACCCCGACGCCGACGCCCACTCCGACGCCGACGCCCACTCCGACGCCGACGCCCACTCCGACGCCCACTCCGACGCCGACGCCCACTCCGAC
>QFNN01000028.1:0-28670 GCA_003240855.1 Sphingomonas sanxanigenens | reverse complement strand
CCGACGCCCACTCCGACGCCGACGCCCACTCCGACGCCGACGCCCACTCCGACGCCGACGCCGACGCCCACTCCGACGCCGACGCCGACGCCCACTCCGACGCCGACGCCCACTCCGACGCCAGCTCCAACCAATAGTCGGCTGGATCCGCTGACGGTGAGCGAGACCTTCTCGATCAGCTCGGGCAAGATCGGCGCTATCCAGGGCTCCGGCGGCACATTGTCGTCGATCAGCTCATCGGCCACCAATTTCGACGGCGGCGCGACGCTCAGCTATGACGCCGCGACCGGCGGATATACCGTCTATGACGGGTCGTCCGGCATGAACTTCCTGCCCGCCAGCAAGGATAATGCGAACAGCAATGTCGTCATCACCGTTTACAAGGTCGACGGCAGCGGCGGGCGGCAGGACCAGCTTGTGCTCTTCAACCCCGGAAGCGCCAATCTGCTCCTTGCGCTATCCTATGTGAGCTACGGCACCTGGGCCACGTCGAACGCCAGCACAGGCGCCGTGGAGCAGCGATATTTCGTCTATGGCATCCGCCAGGGCGCAAGCCAGCCCAGCACCGGATCGGCAAGCTACGTCACCAATGTCGATGGCCTCTGGGCGACGAACAGCGGCGGTTACGCATTGACGGGAAATGCCAGCTTTACAGCCAATTTCAGTAATATGACCGTGGCGACCGACCTGAATCTGACCGGCACGCACGCGATCACCAGCCAGGTCAAGTCATTGGGCATTTTCCGTGGCTCCGGATCGATCGCGGCATTTGGCGGCGGCTTCAACGGAACTTTCGTCCAACAGGGCACCGACGCGGACGGCAATGTCTATAGCGGCAATTTCAACGGCGCCTTTTTCGGGCCGACGGGCAGCGAGATCGGATACACATTCCGCCTGACCGGAGCCAATGGCGTCGCGGTCGGCGCGGTCGTCGGCAAGGCGCAATAGCCAAGATCAGATGCGATGATCCGCCTTCTGATCGCCGCCATCGCGCTGGTCGCGGCGAGCGGAGCGGCTGCGCAGGCGTCGCCAGCCCCGGCGTCCGATGCGCAGCCCCGCCCCTGCCCCGACAAGACGCATTGCGTCACCGGACTGAACGCGGCCAATGTGCTGGCGATTGCGCGGGCTTATGTCGATAGCGGCCGGATTTCCGACGCGGAGACGCTGTTGCGCGGCTTGACGCACGATCCCGACGCGGATGCGCGCGCCGAAGCGCGCTTCCGCCTGTCGCAGCTTCGCGAAGCGCAGGGCGACCGCTATGGCGCGATCGAGCTGTTGCGCGAGATTCTCGACGAAAAGCCCCGCGCGCAACGTGTGCGCCTTGAACTGGCCCGGCTGCTCGCCGCGTCGGGCGACGAAGCCGGAGCACGGCGCGAATTGCGGCGCGTGGGGTCGGCCGGCCTGCCCGAGGATGTGGCGCGCGCAGTCGACCAGTTCGCGGTCGCGCTACGATCGAACAAGCCCTTCGGCGGCTCGTTCGAGATCGCGGTCGCCCCCGACAGCAACATAAACCGCGCGCCCGACCAGCAGACCGTCGACACGGTGGTCGCGCCGCTGCAGCTCGACCGCGACGCGCGGGCGCGATCAGGCATCGGCGCCTCGCTATCGGGGCAGGCCTTCGCGCGGACTGACCTCAACGATCATGTCGGCCTGCTCGCCCGCGTCTCCGCCAGCGCCAATCTCTACGGCGAATCGCAGTTCAACGACGTGATCGCGACCGTCGCGGCAGGGCCTGAGATCCGCACCGGCCGCGCGCGCTGGCGCCCCGCGGTGGTGGCGAGCAAGCGCTGGTTCGGCGGCGATCTTTATTCGACCAGCTATGGCGCGACGCTCAACTATCTGAAGCCGCTCGACCCGATGAGCCAGATTGAGGCGGAAGGCACGGTCCTCAAGAACCGCTATCGCCAGATTTCGGCGCAGAACGGCACGCTATACGATCTCAGCATCGCCTATGACCGCGCCATCACGCCGCGGCTGAGCGCACGCTTCGCGGTGCGTTTCGATCGGCAGACGGCCGAGGCGAAATCGCTGGCGACGACGAGCGGATCGGTGGAAATGCTCCTATCCCGCGCATTCGGGCGACAATTGGTGTTCGTACAGGGGAGCATAGGGATGCTGGGTTCCGACGCCCGGCTGCCGCTTTTCCCAAGGACGCGCAACGATGCGCGCTGGGATGTGACCGGCGGGGTCATCCTGCGCCAGTTCAGCTTCAAGGGGCTGTCGCCGCTGATCCGCGTGACGCGATCGGTCAACGATTCCACCGTCGGCCTCTATCAGTTCAAGCGAACGCGCTTCGAGTTCGCATTGTCGCGCGAGTTTTAGCGCGGCTCCTCCATGAAGGGCGCGGCGACGTCTTTCGGGATGCGGTGGATGCGGCCGCTGGCGCGGTCGATGATGGCCCAGGTCGAGCGCGCACGAACGCGCAGCTTGCCGTCCGCGCCGGTAAAAGTGACATGCCGGTCGAAACGCGCGCCGCGCGGCCCGGCTTCATCCACCCAGGTGCGCGCCGTCACCGTCTCGCCGGCCTTCAAGTTGCCGAGATAATCGATCTCGTGGCGGACGACGACCCAGACATAGGCGTCGACATCCTGCGGCCGCGCACGGGCGCGCCAGTGGCCGGTCGCCATATCCTGAATCCAGCGCACCCAGACGGCGTTGTTGACGTGGCCGAGCTCGTCGATGTCGGCGGGGGCGGCGGTGATCGAGCTTTCGTACATAGTTGTCAGGGAAACATGACGTTTCGCGGTTGTAAAGCGACCAGCGGCAACGGAATTGCTTGGGATTCCGCCGATCGATCGCTATATGCTTTTCATGGCAACATCCCCTGAATCGAATAGTTACGGTGCCGAATCCATCAAGGTGCTGAAGGGCCTCGACGCGGTTCGCAAGCGCCCCGGCATGTATATCGGCGACACTGACGACGGATCGGGCCTCCACCACATGGTGTTCGAGGTTTCCGACAATGCGATCGACGAAGCGCTCGCCGGGCATTGCGACCTGATCCTCATCCAGCTCAATCCCGACGGATCCGTGTCGGTCGAGGATAATGGCCGCGGCATCCCGACCGGAATCCACCCCGAGGAAGGCGTGTCGGCGGCCGAGGTCATCATGACCCAGCTCCACGCCGGCGGTAAGTTCGAGAACACGTCCGACGACAATGCCTACAAGGTTTCCGGCGGCCTGCACGGCGTCGGCGTCTCGGTGGTCAACGCGCTCAGCGACTTTCTCGACCTGACGATCTGGCGCGACGGCGAAGAGCATTACATGCGCTTCAAGCGCGGCGACGCCGTGGCCCCCCTGAAGGTCGTCGGCCCGGCGCCCGAGGGCAAGCGCGGCACGCGCGTGACCTTCCTCCCCTCGGCCGAAACCTTCAAGATCACCGAGTTCGACTTCGAGAAGCTCGAGCATCGCTACCGCGAGCTCGCCTTCCTCAACTCGGGCGTGCGGCTGAAGCTGGTCGACGCGCGCCACGAGGAGCGCGTGGAGCATGAGCTGTTCTATGAAGGCGGCATCGCGGCCTTCGTCAAATATCTCGACCGCGCCAAGACGCCACTCTTTCCCGATCCGATCACGGTGCACGGCCAGCGCGATTCGATCGGCATCGACGTCGCGCTCGAGTGGAACGACAGCTATTACGAGAATGTCCTCGCCTTCACCAACAACATCCCCCAGCGCGACGGCGGCACGCATATCGCGGCCTTCCGCGCCGCGCTGACCCGCACGCTCAACAATTATGCGGAGAAATCGGGGCTGCTGAAGAAGGAGAAGGTCAGCCTCACCGGCGAGGATATGCGCGAGGGGCTGACGGCCATCGTCTCGGTCAAGCTGCCAGACCCCAAGTTCAGCAGCCAGACCAAGGACAAGCTCGTCTCGTCCGAAGTGCGCCAGCCGCTGGAAGCGCTGATGGCCGACAAGATGGCCGAGTGGCTGGAGGAAAATCCCGCCCACGCCAAGGCCATCGTGGGCAAGATCATCGACGCCGCAGCCGCGCGCGAAGCGGCGCGCAAGGCGCGCGAGCTGACGCGACGCAAAGGCGTGATGGACATCAATTCGCTGCCGGGCAAGCTCGCCGACTGCCAGGAACGCGACCCCGCCAAATCCGAACTCTTCCTCGTCGAGGGCGATTCGGCAGGCGGATCGGCCAAGCAGGGGCGCGACCGCCATTATCAGGCGATCCTGCCGCTGCGCGGCAAGATCCTGAACGTCGAGCGCGCGCGTTTCGACCGGATGCTGTCGTCGCGCGAGATCGGGACGCTGATCCAGGCGCTGGGCACCAGCATCGGCCGCGACGATTTCAATATCGGGAAGCTGCGCTACCACAAGGTCGTCATCATGACCGACGCCGACGTGGACGGCGCGCATATCCGCACGCTGCTGCTGACCTTCTTCTACCGCCAGATGCCCGAGCTGATCGCGAACGGCCATCTCTTCATCGCCCAGCCGCCGCTCTACAAGGCGGCGCGCGGTCGATCCGAAGTCTATCTGAAGGACGATGCGGCGCTCGACCAGTATCTGGTCGACGCGGGGCTGGCCGCGATGGTGCTCGACAGCCCCGAGGGACAGCGCAGCGGCGAGGATCTGCGCCTGCTGATCGATCATGCGCGGCGGATGCGCACGCTGATGCGCTATGTTCCGCGCCGCTATGATCCCGCAATCATCGAGGCGATGGCGCTGGCCGGAGCGCTGGCCCCCGACCTCGACCGCGCCACGCGCGAGGCGCTGATCGGCCGCGTTGCGGGCTGGCTCGACATCGGCGACCCGGAGGCGCGCTGGCAGGGCCGGATCAGCGAGGAAGGCGGCTATCATCTCGAGCGCTTCTGGCGCGGCGTGACCGATCATCACATCGTCGAGGCGGCCTTCCTTGGATCCGCCGAAGCACGTAAGCTCCATGCGCTCGCCGCCGAGCAGACCAGCGCCTATGTTCGTCCCTCGCGGCTGATCCAGGCCAATCAGGCGGCGCGAGCGAGCGACGAGGATGCAGCCGCCGATCCGCGCGGCGCCGCCGTGACGCGGCCGAGCGAACTGCTGGAAGCCATTTTGACCGCCGGGCGCAAGGGCCTGTCCATCTCGCGGTACAAGGGCCTGGGCGAGATGAACGCCGAGCAGCTTTGGGAAACCACGCTCGATCCGCAGAACCGATCGATGCTGCGCGTGGAGATCACGCAGGCCAACCTCGCCGACGAGATCTTCACCCAGTTGATGGGCGACGTAGTGGAGCCGCGCCGCGACTTCATTCAGCAAAATGCGCTGAACGTCGCCAATCTGGACGTTTGAGGCATAGTGGCCCGGCTCCCGCCGCCGCGCGGGGCCGAGGCGGTAAGCCCGGATAATTCCAAGCGCGATCACGCGCCGCAGGAACAAATGCCGCAGTGCGGCATTGTGCGGTCGTGATGTTGCGTAGCTTATCTCCATCGGCGCGGCGCGCCCGCCGCGCCGGGAAACTGCGTGCAAAGGCGGGCGACTGCCTGAGCATCGCGGTATCCGGGGCGGGCGAGGATATGGCGGCGCTGATCGACGAGGCGTTGCGGCTCGCGCTGCGCGCCCGCGAACTCATGCGAAATATGGCGGGCTGAAGCGCTTCTATCTGGCGCGACCCCGACCGAGGGCGCATGAAGCGCACATGCCCCATAGCAATATCGTCGACCGCCCGACTTTCGTCACGCACCTCGAATGCTCCGCCACCGGCGAGACCTATGCCGCCGACACGCTTCACGGCCTGTCGCGCGCGGGCAAGCCGTTGCTGGTGCGCTATGATCTCGACGGCGTGCGCCGCGCGATCGACAAGGCGACAATCGCGGCGCGCGGGCCCGATCTGTGGAAATGGCGCGAGCTGCTGCCGGTGCGGCGAACCGGAAATGTCGTCAGCCTCGGCGAGATCGCAACGCCGTTGATCCCCCTGCCCCGGCTGGGCGCGCGCCACGGCGCGGCGGCGCCGATCGTGAAGGACGAAGGGCGGCTGCCCACCGGGTCGTTCAAGGCGCGCGGGCTGGTGATGGCTGTGAGCATGGCGAAGGAACTGGGCGTCGGGCGCATCGCGATGCCGACCAACGGCAACGCCGGCGCGGCGCTGGCGGCCTATGCGGCGGCGGCGGGGATCGAATCCTATGTGTTCTGCCCCGAGGACACGCCCGAGGTGAATGTCCGCGAAATCGCGCTGCAGGGCGCGAAAGTGTGGCGCGTCAACGGGCTGATCGGCGATTGCGGCAGGATCGTCGGCGAGGGGAAGGAACCGATGGGCTGGTTCGACCTCTCTACGCTCAAGGAACCCTATCGGATCGAGGGCAAGAAAACGATGGGGCTGGAACTGGCCGAACAGCTCGACTGGCGGATGCCTGACGTGATCTTCTATCCGACAGGCGGCGGCACCGGGCTGATCGGCATGTGGAAGGCGTTCGACGAGCTGGAGGCGCTGGGCTTCATCGGATCGGAACGGCCGCGCATGGTGGCAGTGCAGGCAAGCGGCTGCGCGCCGATCGTCAATGCCTGGACGGCCGGCGCGGACCATGCCGATCCGATCGTCGGCGCGCATACCGTGGCCTCCGGCATACGCGTGCCGGGCGCGATCGGCGATTTCCTGATCCTGCGCGCGGTGCGTGAATCGGGCGGGTTCGCGATCGCTGTCGACGACGATGCGATCATCGCGGCGCGCGACCGGATCGCGCGCGAGGATGGACTGCTGCTCTGCCCCGAAGGTGCGGCGACGGCGGCGGCGTGGGAAGCCGCGCTTGATCGCGGGCTGATCGACAGCGGCGACCGTGCGGTGCTCTTCAATTGCGCGACCGGGCTGAAATACCCGATGCCGCCGGCTGACGCCTTCATCGATCGTCACCAGCCGATCGACTGGAGCGCCATCGCAAACGCCTGATCAGAACGCCAGCACAAGCACCGAGCCGCAGAGCAGGATGAGCCCGGCGAAGAAGATGCGATCGGCCCAGGGCTCGAACGCGCTGCTCTGCGGCTCGGCGCGAATCGCGAGATAGGAGAAGAGGCAACTGAGGCTGAGGCAGACCGCCGCGGCCCAGGCGACTTCATCGGCCAAGGAAGTGCGCGCGACCTTCGTCAGGTTGAGACCCGCAATGATCAGCAGCGCGATGCCCAGCAGGTTCGACGCGGCGGGAAGGATGTGATGATGCTTCTGCATATCCGCCTTCTCAGAGACGGGTGGTGCTGCCGGTGAGGATTGAACTCACGACCTCAGCCTTACCAAGGATGCGCTCTACCACTGAGCTACGGCAGCACGGCCCGACGGGCGAGGCGCGCCTATGGGCGGAGCGTGCGTCGCTTGTCAAGGCGCATGGGGCGGATTAGCCCTTCGCGACATGACTAACGACCCCGAACGTGAGAAAAGACTGGCCGAGGCGCTGCGCGCGAACCTGCGCCGACGCAAGGCGCAGGCGCGCGACACCGAGGAAGCAGAGGCGCCGCCGCGCGAGGGCGAGCGGCAAGGCTGAGAGGCGTTTGAGGACGACCTCAGCCCGTGCCGCCGGATGCGCGCGCCTCAGATCGGCGCACACTCCGATTCGAGCCAGGCGCGATCCTCGCCATCGAGCTGCGGACCGACGATCTCGACCACCTTGGCATGATAGGCGTCGAGCCAGGCGCGTTCATCGACGCTGAGCAGCGCGGGCTCGATCAGGCGGCGGTCGATCGGCGCGAAGGTAAGCGTGTCGAAGCCGAGCATCGGCAGTTCGCCGCCCGGAATCGCCTTCTCGACGACCTGCACGAGATTCTCGATGCGGATGCCATAGTCGCCCGCCTTATAATAGCCCGGCTCGTTCGACAGCAGCATGCCCGCGCGCAGCGGTTCCGACGGGCCGCCGCCCGGATAGCTGGGCGCGGCGATGCGTTGAGGCCCTTCATGGACCGACAGATAGGCGCCGACGCCGTGGCCGGTGCCATGCGCGTAGTCGAGCCCCGCAGCCCACAGATACTGGCGCGCAAGTATATCGAGCTGCCCCCCCGTTGTGCCCGGCGGGAAAGTGGCGGCGGCGAGCGCGATATGCCCCTTGAGCACGCGGGTGAAGCGATCGCGCATCTCGGCGGTGGGAGCGCCGACGATGACGGTGCGCGTTACGTCGGTAGTGCCGTCGAGATACTGGCCGCCCGAATCGACGAGGAAGATGCGGTCCATCTCGAGCGGGAGGTTCGATTCGGGGGTCGAGTGGTAATGCGGGATCGCCGCATGGGAGCCGGCCGCCGAAATGGTCGAGAAACTCTGGTCGACAAGCGCGCCGGTCGCTTCGCGGAACTGCGCCAGCTTGTCCGACACCGACAATTCGGTCTGGCCGCCCTTGGGCGCCTCGATCGACAGCCAGCGCAGGAAACGGCTGAGCGCGGCGCCGTCGCGCGCCTGCGCGGCGCGGTGGCCGGCGCTTTCGACCGGGTTCTTGATCGCCTTGGCGATGATCGTCGGATCGCGCGTCGCGATCACGGTCGCCCCGCCCTGTTCGAGCCTGTCGAAGATCGCCGAAACGGCGAAGGCGGGATCGACGACGACGCGCTTGCCGGCGAAGGCGCCGAGGCTGCCCGCAAAGGCGGCGCGATCATGCACGCGCACGGCGTTGCCGAGATGCTTGAGCACATCGTCGCCTATCTTCTCCGGCGCGACGAACAGATCGGCCGTGGCGTCGGCGTTGACCACCGTATAGGCGAGCGCAACGGGCGTGTGCTCTACATCGCGGCCGCGAACGTTGAGCGCCCATGCGATCGAATCGAGCGCGGAAAGCACCACGGCGTCGGCGCCCTTCTCGTGCAGCCAGTCGGCGATGTCGGCGCGCTTCTCGGCCGAGGATTTGCCGGCATAGACATCGTCATAAGGCGCCAGCCGCGCTTTGGACGGCTCGGGCCGGTCGGGCCAAATCGCGTCGACGGGGTTGGTGTCGACGGCGACGAGCGTCGCTCCCCTGGCTTTCAGCGCCTCGCCAGCCTGCCGCACCCAGGCGCGGGTGTGGAGCCAGGGGTCGTAGCCGATGCGCGCACCCTCCGCCGCGTGCCCCGCCAGCCAATCGGCGATGCTCGTCTGCGGCACCGAGACATATTGCCAATGTTTCGCGTCGACCTGTTCGCGCACCTGCAGCGTGTAGCGGCCGTCGATGAAGATCGCGGCTTCCTCAGGCAGGACCACCGCCGAGCCGGCCGAACCCTGAAAGCCGGTGAGCCAGCCGAGGCGCTGAGCATAGCTGCCGACATATTCGCTCATATGCTCGTCGGTCAGCGGCACGACGAAACCGTCGAGCCGGTCGCGCTTCAACTGTTCGCGCAGCGCCTGCAGCCGCGCTTCGTAGGTGGACATGGGGAATCTCCTTCTTGGACCCAGCATAGGCCCGGCGGCGGCGGCATCCAATCTCCGCTTTTGCATTGACCGCGAGAACCTCTAGATCAGCGGCATGACCGATCCCAAGCCTCCCGTCGCGGCGCGCAAGCCGCATGTCTCGACCCGTTTCGGCGTGACCCGCCAGGATCCGTATCACTGGCTGCGCGACCCCGGTTATCCCGAGGTGAAGGACAAGGAGATTCTCGGCTACCTGGAAGCCGAAAACGCCTATTTTGAAAGCCGGATGGCCCCGCATCAGGGCACAGTCGACACGCTGTTCGCCGAGATGAAGGGGCGCATCAAGGAGGATGACAGCTCCGTCCCCGCGAAGGACGGGGCGTTCGTTTACTGGCGGTCGTTCGACAAGGGCGCGCAATATCGCAAATGGTGGCGCAGGCCGGCGGCGGGCGGCCCCGACGAACTGATCCTCGACGAGACCGCGCTGGCCGAGGGCAAGGCGTATTTCCGCCTCGGCGCGATGGATATTTCCGATGACGACCGCATCCTCGCCTATTCGACCGACAGCGACGGATCGGAGCGTTTCACCATCCGGTTCCGCGACCTGCAGACCGGCGCGCCGATCGACGACGCGATCGAGGGCGCACGCGGCAAATGGGGCGAGGACAGCATCGAAGGGACGCTGGGCAACATCGTTTTTGCCGCCGACAATCTGCACCTGCTCTATGGGCTGGTCGACGAGCATTGGCGGACCCGCACGATCAAGGCGCACAGGCTCGGCACGCCTTCCTCCGAGGACCGGGTGGTCTATCATGAGGAGGATATCGGCTATTCGGTGGGCGTCAGCCTGTCAGGCGACCGCAAATGGCTGCTGCTGACGGCAAGCGAGCATATGACGAGCGAGACGCGGCTGATCCCCGCCGACGACCCTTTTGCCGAGCCGATCCTGATTGCGGCGCGGCAGACGGGACGCGAATA
The DNA here is from genome assembly GCA_003240855.1 of Sphingomonas sanxanigenens. Classification (GTDB taxonomy): domain Bacteria; phylum Pseudomonadota; class Alphaproteobacteria; order Sphingomonadales; family Sphingomonadaceae; genus Sphingomonas_L; species Sphingomonas_L sanxanigenens_A. The sequence goes on along the minus strand of QFNN01000028.1, from coordinate 18,421 downwards.
TGACGTCGACATCCACGGCGACGATCTGCTGATCCGCACCAACGACACGCACCCCAATTTCCGACTCGTCACCGCCCCGATCGCCGCGCCCGGCGACTGGCGCGAGGCGATCGCGCCGTCGGAGGATTTCTACCTGACCGACGTCAGTTGCTTCGCCGACTTCTATGTGACCGAAGGGCGCGACCGCGGGCTCGACCAGATCGAACTGCGCGATTACGCCACCCATGCGGCGAAGCGGATCGACTTTCCCGAAGCGAGCTATGTCGCGGGGCTCGACGAGAACCCCGAATATGCGACGCGCGTGTTGCGCCTGTCCTATGAATCGATGGTCACGCCAGACACCGTCGTCGATTATGACGTCGATACGGCGGCGATGACCGTGCTGAAGGTGCAGGAAATCCCTTCGGGCTACGACCGCGACCGCTACGCCACCGAGCGGCTGGAGATCGTGGCGCGCGACGGCACAGCGATCCCGGTATCGATCGTCTATGCGAAGGATTTCGCGAAGGACGGCAAGGGCGCGCTCCACCTCTATGCCTATGGCGCCTATGGCTATGCGATCGCGCCGGGATTCTCGACGGCCCGGCTGTCGCTGCTCGATCGCGGCATGGCCTATGCGATCGCGCATATCCGGGGCGGCGACGATCTGGGCTATCGCTGGTATCTGGACGGCAAGCTGGAGAAGCGGACCAACACGTTCAACGATTTCGTGGACGTGACGAGGGGGCTGATCGCGCTGGGCTATGCCGCAGAAGGCCGCGTGACGGCGGCGGGACGCTCGGCGGGCGGCGAGTTGATGGGCGCGATCGTCAATCAGGCGCCCGAGCTTTACGGCGCGGTGATCGCCGACGTGCCTTTCGTCGACGTGCTTGACACGATGCTTGACGAGACGCTGCCGCTCACCCCCGGCGAATGGCCAGAGTGGGGCAACCCGATCACCGATGAAAAGGCGTTCCACCTGATCCTCAGCTACAGTCCCTATGACAATGTTACGGCGCAGGCCTACCCGCCGATGCTGATTTCGGGCGGGCTGAACGATCCGCGCGTGACATATTGGGAGCCCGCCAAATGGGCGGCCAAGCTGCGCGCGACCAAGACCGACGACAACATCCTGCTGCTCAAGACCAATATGGGCGCGGGGCATGGCGGCAAATCCGGCCGGTTCGAATCGCTGCGCGAGGAAGCGGAGGAAATGGCCTTCATCCTCTGGCAGATCGGGCTCGAAAACTAACGGAAATCATACCCAACCGGCATGGCGCGGGCGGCTTACATTTCCTTGCATTGACGCCATGCCGGGTCCACTGTCGATTCATAACAGGGTCGAGGGCTGGCTTACCCGTGCTGCTGTCGCGTAACTATCCGCCGTCGGACGCGCTCGCGCCTTATATTCGGCGGCACTATGTATTTCAGGCCGAACTGCCCCCCGATTTCCTGCTGATCGACAAGCTGGTTTCAGAGACCTCGTTCATCCGCGTACTGATCCGCGGCGAATGGCAGGCGGAGACCATGCCTGACAATTGGGGCTCGGCAGGCCCCGTGCCGCTGTTCGGATCGAACGGCAAGCCGCTGCGTGTGCGGGTGAGAGGGCCGTTCACGGTGACCGGCGTCGCGATCCGCCCGAGCGGGTGGCGCGCGCTGTTCGGCTGTTCCGCCTGTGATTACGCCGACCGGATGGTCCCGCTGTCCGACGCGTGGGGCAAGCGCGACGCCGACGATTTCCACCAGGCGGTGCTTGATGGCGCCGACGACGCCGCGATCGTCGCGGGGACCGAGGCGGTGCTGCTCCGCCGGATCGCCGTGAGCGAATATGCGCCCGACGCGCAGATGCGCCGTTTCGAGGACATAGCGCGCCACGACAGCACGATCCGCGTCCATGATGCAGCCGAGGAACTGGGCCTTTCGGTGCGGCAGATGGAGCGCCAGTGCCGCGCCGCCTTTGGCCACACGCCCAAATCGGTGCTGCGCCGCAGTCGCTTCCTCGACATGGCGACGGCGATGCGCGGGTTCAGCGACTTCACCGCGGAGGATCTGGCGGCCTTGCGCTATTTCGATCAATCGCACCTGAACCGCGAGTTTCGGCGTTTCTTCGGGATCACGCCGGGGGCTTTCCAGACCGCACAGACACCGCTGTTCACGGCCGGGCTGAAGCTTCGGGCCGACGGGCTGACCTGAACCGCGGAGCTGAAATGTTTCCTGTCGAATTTGAAATCGTGGTTCGGCGAAACCGCGTGCGCCTGACGAATCTGTCGTCGGGGGGCACAATCGAAAGGAGCGCCGATCCGTCATTCTCATCGGATCATTCGATCATCGCCGATGCCGCCGTGCTTTTCGATCTTTTGAGCGACATGACTCGACAAGCCGATCGGTCGTGGTTCCGCTGGCTCCGGCTATCCGTGAAGGGGCGCTTCTCTATCATTGGACCGACGAGCGCCAATGATGTGAAGGCGCTCACCTCGGTGGCCGAAAATATCGGCTTCTCGAAGATCGAGATCGCGACCGGAAGTGGCACCTGACCTGATTCAGGTCACCCTGCCATTCTCGACGCCGAGCATCGTCGCGTCGCCGATGCCGGCGAAGAGCGACGGTTCGGTGCCTGTCATCCATACCTGACCGCCACCGCCGGCGAGGCGCGCGAAGAGCACGGCGCGTCGGCTGGGATCGAGATGCGCGGCGACTTCGTCGAGCAGCAGGATCGGTCGGCGACCGATGCGTTCGGCGACGAGATCGGCATGGGCGAGGACGATGCCGAGGAGCAGCGCCTTCTGCTCGCCCGTCGAGCAGCGATCGGCGGGCTGGCCCTTGCCGAGATGCGTGACGACGAGGTCGGCGCGGTGCGGGCCGGCAAGCGTGCGCCCCGCCGCCGCGTCGCGCGCGCGGCCGGCGGCGAGCGCGGCGGCGAAATCACCTTCCGGGATCGTCTCCCACCCGTCCAGCGCGAGGCCCGCGCGCGCGAAGGGGCCTTCGGGGGCGATCGCCAGCCGCTCAGCCAGCGCGCCGACGGTGACCGCGCGTGCCTCGGCGATTTCGGAGCCATGCTCAGCCATGCGCGCCTCAAGCGCCGAGAGCCAGGCCGGATCGGGGCGCGGATCCTCCGCCAGCAGCTTGTTGCGCGCGCGCATCGCCGCCTCGTAGCGCGTGGCGTGCGCCGCGTGGCCGGGCATCAGCGCGAGCACCAGTCGATCCAGGAAGCGTCGCCGCCCCCCCGCGCCTTCGAGGAACAGCCGATCCATCGCAGGGGTGAGCCAGAGGACCGACAGCCATTCGCCAAGCGCCGTCGCCGAAGCCTGCGCGCCGTTGATGCGGACGACCCGGCGCTCGGGCGCGCCGGCGAGCGCGCCCGTGCCGATATCAACATCGCCTGACAGCCTTGCCGCGACCGAGAAGCCGCCAGCGCCGCCGGTGCGCGCCATATCCGTCACGGCCGCGCCGCGCAGCCCCCGCCCCGGCGCGAGCAGCGACACCGCCTCCAATATATTGGTCTTGCCCGCGCCGTTTTCGCCCGTCAGCACGACAAGCCCCGGCCCCGGCGCGACGAGCGCATCGGCATAGGACCTAAAATCGGAGAGGGCGAGACGCAGGATCGACACGATCGCTTGGTAGGCGAAGCGGCGCTACCGCTCAAATGGCATGTATTGCCTATCGGCCATAGGCACCCCAAGATCAGGGGGACAAGCAGGGAGCAGAATCATGACCCTCAGCACCGCAAGCCGCGCTGCGGCCGTCATCGCGCTTACGACGATGGCGACGACCGGTCTGGCCCAGCCGCCGCAGACGCCCCCCACCGGCGAACAGCGCGCCGCAGATATCGTCACCCAGCCGCTCGACGATGTGAACCTGAAGAAGAAGGATATTCCCCCCGTGTTGGCGCGCGCGGTGGACAATGCCTATTCCGCCGACGACACGCGGACCTGCGCGACGATCGCCGCCGCCGTCGCGGGGCTGGACGAAGCGCTGGGCGACGATTTCGACGCACCGCCGCCGCCGCCCGACAATCGCGACCAGAAGCGCGAACAGGGCGCCGGCGCGGTGGGCAAGGCGGTGGTCAACAGCCTGATCCCCTTCCGCGGCATCGTCCGTTACGTCTCCGGGGCGGACAAGGCGTCGCAACAATATAATGTCGCAGTGTCGGCCGGGCTGACGCGGCGAGGCTATCTGAAAGGAATCGGCCGCGCGCGCGGGTGCAAGCCGCCGGCGGCCCCGCAGTAAGGCGGCCGGCGCGCCCTTCTAGTAGAAAGCCGTATTAACTTGCTTATACGCCGCCTCAAGCGCGTCCAGCATCTGGAGATTGTCGGCAATCTCCCGCGTGACTGCACCCAGATCGTCGCCAACCACATCCGTGTTTGACAGATGGACCGCCGTGCCTGTCATGCACACCATAAGCATGGCCCGCTGGCCCCCGACCTCTGCATAGTCGATGTCTGCGGCAACCACGGCGTTGCCGCCCAGCTTCAGCGCCTGCATCCGCACCGCCGCCAGGCAGAGATTTTCCCCATCCCGAATCTTGCTGTTGTAGACTTTGGACTGCGCGCCAAACAGATCGGTGAAAGCGGACGTGACATCCGACCACAGACCCGTGCCCGTCGTCGACTGCGCGGTCACAATGCCCAGGCACCTATAATCCCAACCCGCCGGAGAATGAATCGAAACAACTGGAATCAATGGCAATTTGCTCGCCAAAGATCGCTGTAATGCCGCCATTTTCCGGTTAAGAGCCTCGTTGATTTCCGCAACCGGCTCCGCACATTTTTGGCAACGCGCGGACGCGTCGATATCGAGCGCCAAAGCAATTGCGCGCACGGCATCCTCGCGCAGCATGAAATTACCGTAGAACACGCCCTCTTTAACGGGACGCCCGCAATTCGGGCACGCGCTATGATCCCCTGCGCTCAATTCAGACGCGCATCGGCATCAGGACGTAGAGCGCGGCCGACTTGTCATTTTCGCGGATGAGCGTCGGCGCGGCGGCGTCGGCAAGGTGGACTTCGACGACATCGCCTTCGATCTGGCCGAGAATATCGAGCAGATAGCGCGCGTTGAAGCCGATCTCGAACGACTGGGCGGCATATTCGCCCGGCACTTCCTCAGCCGCCGTGCCATTTTCCGGCGAAGTGACCGAGAGCGTGATCTTGTCGCGATCGAGGGCCATCTTGACCGCGCGGGTCTTTTCGCTGGCGATGGTCGCCACGCGATCCACGCCTTCCATGAAGCTTTTCGGATCGAGCTTCAGCAGCTTGTCATTGCCCGTGGGGATGACGCGCGAATAATCCGGGAAAGTGCCGTCGATCAGCTTGGAAGTGAGGATCGCGGCGCCGAGGCCGAAGCGGATCTTGGTCGGCGACAGCGAGACTTCGACCGTGCCATCGACTTCATCGAGCAGTTTGCGGAGCTCGGCCACGCATTTCCGCGGAATGATCACGTCGGGCATGCCTTCGGCGCCGTCAGGGCGCGGCACCGTGACGCGCGCGAGGCGGTGCCCGTCGGTCGCCGCCGCCTTGAGCACCGGCTGGCCGTCGTCGGCGACGTGGAGGAAGATGCCGTTCAGATAATAGCGCGTCTCTTCGGTCGAGATGGCGAAGCGCGTGCTGTCGATGATCTGGCGCAGCGTCGCCGCCGGCAGCTCGAACTTCGTCGGCAGCTCGCCCTCGGCGATCACCGGGAAATCGTCGCGCGGGAGCGTGGCGAGGCTGAAGCGCGCGCGGCCCGCGTTGATCTGCATCTTGCCGTCGGCGGCGTGGAGATCGACCTGGCTGCCCTCGGGCAGCTTGCGCGCGATATCGAACAGCGTGTGCGCCGAGATCGTCGTCGCGCCCGGCTGGTCGACCGCCGCCGCCACCGTCTCGACGATCTGCAGGTCGAGGTCGGTCGCCATCAGGCGAATCGCGCCATCGGCCGTCGCCTCGATCAGCACGTTCGACAGGATCGGAATGGTATTGCGCCGCTCGACCACCGACTGGACGTGGCTGAGGCTCTTGAGCAGCGTTGCGCGTTCGATCGTCGCCTTCATTTCTTCCCCCGGAGCCTCCCGGCCCCAACATGCATGAGCCGGGCGGGCCAAATGCAAGGCCGCGATCCCGGGTCAACTTCATTAACGAGAAAAGGGGCCGGAGCAAGCGCCCCGACCCCCTTTTCTCACAGTTTTGAAGCCGTGTTTCAGAAGCGGACGCCGAGGCCGCCCAGGATCTGGTGGCGCTCATAGCCCTGTTCATAGTTGGAGTAGCGATACTCCGCCTTGATGTAGGTGCCATGGGTCAGCTTCTGCTCGATGCCCGCGCCGACGCGCACGCCATCGAGATTGTCGTGCGCACGGAAGGTGGCGGGGCCGCCCGCAACGCCGGTGTAGCGCAGGCGCGCCTGGGCGTTGGTGTAACCGACCTTGCCGTAGATGAGGGTCTTGGGCGTGACGGCGACGCCGACGCGGCCGCCGACATAGAGGTCGCGGCCCGTGCCGACGCACAGACGGTCATTGGCGACGCTGACGCCATTGGCGCACTGCTTCGCCGTCGAATCCGACCATTCGATCTCGCCGCCGATCACAGCGCGGCCGATCTGGTAATCATAGCCGGCGCCGACGCCATAGGCGAAACCGTTATCCTTGCCTGCCGGCGTGACCGGGTGATCCCAGCCAACGAGCGCCTCGATGCGCGGGCCGGTGAACGGCGCGGCATCCGACTGCGCGAGCGCGGGGCTGGCGGCAACCGTGGCGAAGAGGGCGGCAATGATGATGTTACGCATTTGAGGGGTACTCCTTGGTATTCGCCCCGAATCAACGGGGTGGCCGCCAATCGCATATGTGACAGTTCCGTTGCATGAACCTCAGACAACGAGGTTGGCCTGTTGCATCGCGGCAACAATCGCGGGATGAGGCGAGCCATGACGACGACCAGCCGCCTGTTCATCGCCCGCCACGGCGAAACCGTGTTCAACGCAGCCCACCGGCTGCAGGGCGAACATCCGCATACGCCGCTGACCCGCGCCGGATTCGCGCAGGCCGACGAGATGGGCGCGGCGCTGCGCCGAATGCTGGGCGCGAAGCCGGCGATCGCTTTATGGTCGTCGACTGCGGGGCGCGCACTGCAGACTCTGGCGATCATCGCCGAGCATCTGGAGCTGGACTGGCACGCGACGCGGACCGACGCTCGGCTGCTGGAAATCGACATGGGCGACTGGGGCGGCCGCTATTATCATGACGTCATGGCGGAACATGGATCAATCGTCGACCGCGCCACCGGGTTGTTCAGCGCGCGCGCACCGGGGGGCGAATGGTATGACGACATCGCCGCGCGGCTGCGAAGCTGGCTCGACGACACGCAGGACGAGCCGGGCGACCGGCTGGTCGTCAGCCACGGCATCACCAGCCGCGTATTGCGCGGCATGCTGACCGGCGCGGCGTTCGACCCGGTATTGAAGGCGTGCGTCGCGGGCGGACTGCCGCAGGGCAGCATCGCGATGATCGAGGATGGTCGCGAAACCATCGCTCATCTGGGGACGGGGAAAGCGCCGGCGTGAAGCTGCTTGGGGGGCTTTTGCTGATCGCGGTCGCGGCCCCCGCCGCTGCGCGCGATTCGCTGGGCGTGTTCGAGGGCTGGGGCGCATTTCGCGACGCCAAACCGCCGCGTTGCTTCGCCATCGCCCAGCCCGTCAGGCGAAGCGACGGCGAATGGAAGCCCTTCGCCAGCGTCGCCTTCTGGCCGACGGTCGGCCAGCGCAACCAGGTCGCGATCCGGCTGAGCCACGCGCGGCGGCCGGGCACCGCGGTGACGCTGCACATCGGCGACCACAGTTTCGAGCTGGTCGCGGGGACGACAGACGCCTGGGCGCCCGACGCGCGCGCTGATGCCCGGATCGTCGCCGCTATGCGCAGCGCGACGAGCATGAGCGTGGAAGCGACAGGCAAAAATGGCGGCGCCTTCGCCGACGCCTATCGCCTGCGCGGCGCGGCGACGGCGATCGACGCCGCCGCGCTGGGCTGCGCGCGGCGTTGAGCGGGCCGGACATCCTCCGCGACGGCCACGCGATGATCGCCGGCATGACGCCAGTGCTGGATGGCGAGACCTATGCCTTCTGCTCGGCAACCAACGGCGCGCTGGCGGCGGAAGCGCTGCCGCTGGCGACGGGCATGTTCCGCGAGGCCGAGGGGATCAGCCTGATCCTGACGGCCGGCGACGCCGAGCGACTGGGCTTCACCATCGACCAGCCGATGGCGCGGATCACGCTCAACGTCTATTCCGCTCTCGACGGAGTTGGGTTGACCGCCGCCGTCGCATCGGCGCTCGCCGGAGCCGGCATCGCCTGCAACATGATTGCGGCTTTTCATCACGACCATGTTTTCGTGCCGCTCGCGCACGCAGAAGAGGCCCTGGCGATCCTCGAGGCGCTTCAGCGCACTGCCCCCCCTTCCGCTACATAAGCGATCAGCCCTGCGGCCAACGCATCGAACACGAGACGCATGCGCGCAACGCCGCGCAGATCCTCGTGCATCACCACCCAGCTATCAAGGCCCAGCGCGAAGCTGTCGGGGAACAGACGCACAATATCCGGCTCGCGTGCGGCGAGCGCGACCTGACAGATGCCGATGCCCAGCCCGGCGCGGATCGCCGCAAGGCTGGCAAGATCGCTGTCCGTGCGAAAAGCGAAGCGATCGACCGGAAGGCCAAGCGCGGCAAGCTGGCGCACGATAGGATTATCCGTCTCCACGCCGATCAACGCATGATCCTCGCACGCTGCGAGATCGGCAGGCCAGCCATGGCGATCGAGATAGGCGCGGTGAGCATGGATGCCGAGCACGACTGCACCAAGCCCGCGCGCGACGAGCCCGGCTTGGGTCGGGCGAACCATGCGGATCGCGATGTCGGCTTCGCGCCGCAACAGATCCTCGTTGCGGTTGGTGGCGGCAAGCGTGATCGAGATGCCCGGCGCCGTCTCGCGCAACCGGGCGAGGATAGGCGGCAGAACTTCGACCGCTATCACCTCGCTTGCCGACAGCCGGACGACGCCCGCCGGATCGCCGACTGCGGCCGAAGCAGTGCGGATGAAGTCATCCGACGCATAGGCCATCGCCTCGGCCGGGCGGGCGAGCGACAGCGCCATGTCAGTGGGCGCGAGACCGCCCGGCGAGCGCGTGAAGAGCGCTACACTCAACGCATTTTCAAGCGCTTCAATCCGCGCTCGCACCGTTGGCTGCGCGATGCCTAGCTGTCGCGCGGCACCGGACAGGCTGCCGGTACGCAGGACTGCGAGGAAAGCGCGTTGCTGTTCCCAATCGGCATTATTCATAGATTTTCTTTAAGTGGACTAAATAGATTCGGCAATTTTATACAGATGTGAGGCGCTCTATCGATCGCGGGAAGGAGATCGAAGATGGAACGCACGGCTCTTATTCTCGGCGCGACCGGCGGCATTGGCGGGGAAATCACCCGAACGCTGATCGCTGGCGGCTGGCGCGTCCGCGCCCTTGCCCGGACACCGCAGCCCGCACTGCTGCCGATCGACTGGCGGCAAGGCGACGCAATGGATCGCGCGACGGTGGTCGACGCGGCGGCCCAAGTCGACGTGATCGTCCACGCCGTCAACCCGCCGGGCTATCGCGACTGGGGGCAGCTCGTGCTGCCAATGATTGACAACAGCATCGCCGCCGCACGCTCGGCAAGCGCTCGCCTTCTGCTGCCCGGCACAATCTACAATTTCGATCCCGCAGCGACGCCCGTCGCCGCTCCCGATTCGCCGCAGCATCCGCAGACGCGAAAAGGGGCGATCCGCGTCGAGATGGAGCGCCGGATCGCGGCGGCCTGCGCGGATGGCATGCGCGCTATGATCGTGCGCGCCGGCGATTATTTCGGGCCGCGCGCAGGCAATAGCTGGCTGTCTCAAGGAATGGTGCGGCCGGGACAGCAGCTAAAGTCCGTGCTTTATCCCGGCGCGCCCGGCATCGGCCACGCTTGGGCCTATCTGCCTGATGTAGCCGAGACCTTCGCCCGGCTGCTTGATCGCGAAGCGCAACTGCCGGCCTTCGCGCGCTTCCATTTCGCCGGATATTGGGATGCGAACGGGCATGATTTCGTTGATGCGATCGGCGCAGCGGCGGGGATTCGGGGCTTGAAGACGCGGCGCCTGCCCTGGCGGCTACTGCCGCTGATAGCGCCATTCAACCCCACGATGCGCGAGATGATCGAGATGGAAGCCTATTGGCGTCATCCCGTCGCGCTCGACAATCGCAGCCTCGTCGCAGCGATCGGCGCCGAGCCGCATACGCCGCTGGTCGAGGCGCTGCGCACGACGCTGAGCGCGCTCGGTTGCCTGCCTGTGGAAAAATCCGCCGCGATCGCTTAAATGGCGGCGATCATGAACGCCCCTATGCCCATTCCCGGACATATCGATCCCGTGCCCGTGCCGCGCGTTGCGACGCCGCGACCTGACGGCCGCGTCGACCTTGTCGGTCTCACCAAGCTGCAGATCCGCGAGGCTTTGCTCGAATCGCAAATGGAGGCGCGGCAAGCCAAGCTGCGCGCCAAGCAGATCTGGCACTGGATCTACAATCGCGGCGCGACCGACTTTGCCGTGATGACCGACATCGCCAAGGATATGCGGATCTGGCTGGAACAGCGCTTCGTCGTCGGGCGCCCGCAGGTGGTGGAAGCGCAGGTTTCGACCGATGGGACGCGCAAATGGCTGCTGCGGTCTGACGACGGGCAGGATTATGAGATGGTATTCATCCCCGACGCCGATCGGGGAACCCTGTGCGTATCGAGCCAGGTGGGCTGTACGCTCAACTGCCGTTTCTGCCACACCGGCACGATGCGTCTGGTTCGCAACCTGACCCCCGGCGAGATCGTCGGGCAGGTGATGCTGGCGCGCGACAGCCTGGGCGAATGGCCCTCGCAGCCCGACGGCCGGCTGCTGACCAACATCGTGATGATGGGGATGGGCGAGCCGCTCTATAATTTCGACAATGTGCGCGACGCGCTGTCGATCGTCATGGACGGCGACGGGCTGGCGCTGTCGCGGCGGCGGATCACGCTGTCGACGTCGGGCGTGGTGCCGATGATGGCGCGCGCCGGGACCGAGATCGGCGTCAACCTCGCCGTTTCGCTCCACGCCGTGACCAAGGATGTGCGCGACGAAATCGTCCCGCTCAACCGCAAATATGGCATTGAGGAATTGCTGCAGGCCTGCGCCGACTATCCGGGCGCGAACAATGCGCGCCGCATCACCTTTGAATATGTGATGCTGAAGGACAAGAATGACAGCGACGATGATGCGCGTGAGCTCGTCCGCCTGATCCGCAAGTACAAGCTGCCGGCGAAGGTCAACCTCATCCCCTTCAATCCCTGGCCGGGCGCCGCCTATGAATGTTCGGAGCCCGATCGCATAAGGCGCTTCTCCGACATCATCTTCGAGGCGGGTATCTCGGCGCCGGTGCGCACCCCGCGCGGGCGCGACATCATGGCTGCGTGCGGACAACTGAAATCGGCGAGCGAGAAGAAGAGCCGCGCCGAGCTCGACCGGCTGGCAGAGGAAAAGCAGGCGGCGCTTGGCTGATCCGAGCGCGCTGGCGCTGGCGGCGGGGGCAGGCGTCCTGGGCGGCGCGATGAACGCGCTGGCCGGGGGCGGCACCTTCGCCACCATGCCGACGCTGATCGCGCTGGGGCTTCCCTCGCCCATCGCCAATGCAACGAGCAATGTCGCGCTCCAGCCCGGAGCGATCATGAGCGCCTGGGCCTATCGCGACGGACTGGAGCCCCTGGGCGGCGTGAGCATCCGGATGCTGTCGGCAATCACCTTCGTCGGCGGGATCGCCGGCAGCCTGCTGCTCGTGGCGACGCCGACGCGCACCTTCGACCTCATCATCCCCTGGCTGCTGCTGATCGCGACGCTGGCCATCGCCTTCGGACGACGCGCTTCGCACGCGCTGCACCGCCGCCTGTCGATCGGCAGGCGCACGCTGATCGGCGCGCAGGCGATGCTGGGCGTCTATGGCGGCTATTTCGGTGGCGGCGTCGGGCTGATGATGACCGCGACCTGGGGATTGCTGGCGCATGGCGAGCCGCACCGGCTGGCCGCGCCGCGCACGCTGATGCTCGCCATCGCCAATGCCGGAGCGCTGATCGTTTTCGTCACCGGCGGGATGGTCGCCTGGACGTTATGCCTGCCGATGCTGATCGGCGCGACGATCGGCGGCTATTCGGGCGCGATGCTCGGGCGCCTGCTTTCGCCGGCGGTGATCCGGTGGTGGACTTTGACCGTCACGGCCGCGACGACGCTGATCTTCTTCTGGCGCGCCTACGCCTGAGAATCAGGACGGGCGCGTCATGCGGAACAGCGCATCCGCGCCGATCTCGAAATAATCCGCAGGGCCGCCGCCACGCAGCACAGGATGTGCGCGCGCCGTCTGGTACACGCCGTTTTCGAGCAGCGATTCGTCGATATGGACGCCGACGACCTCGCCGAACACCACCCAGGTATCGATCGGATCCCCCGCAGCCGAGGCGAGGCGCAGCGTCTGGCTGTGGCGGCATTCGAGCTGGACGGGGCTGGCCGCCACGCGATCGGGGGCGACGAGCCGCGACGGGGAAGCCTCGATACCGGCAAGCGCGAACTCATCGACATCGGGATCGCACGGCGCGGCCGTGGCGTTCATGCGCTCGGCAAGGTCGCGCGTCACGAGGTTCCAGACGAATTCGGGGCGAGCGCCGATATTCGCCAGGCTGTCCTTCGCGCCGATCGAGGCGAAACCGATGATCGGCGGGCGATAATTGAACATGTTGAAAAAGGAATAGGGCGCAAGATTGCGCACACCCGTATCCGACAGCGAGCTGATCCAGCCGATCGGGCGCGGACCGAGGATCGCGTTGAGCGGGTCATGCGCAAGGCCGTGGCCGCTGGCGGGTTCGTAGAAATGCATGAGAGAGCCGGTTTCGTGTAACCTTGAGGACGATGCGAGCCTATATGGAGGCGTGGTCGACGACGACAAGGATGGCGGCATGAGCGATACCCAAGGCGTGAAACCCGCGCGTATCTATCGCCACCGCTTGCCGACACGGATCTGGCACTGGGTGAATGCGCTCACCGTCTTTATCATGCTGATGAGCGGGCTGATGATCTTCAACGCGCACCCGCGCCTTTATTGGGGGCAATATGGCGCCAATTTCGACCACGCCTGGCTCCAGATCGGATCGATGGCCGATCGCGGATTTCTGCGCATCGGATCGCTGAGCGTCGACACGACCGGCTGGCTGGGGCTGTGGACTGACAGCGCGGGCGATGTGCAGCGCTGGGCCTTTCCGTCATGGGCGACGATCCCGTCGGGCTACAGCCTGGCGCTTGGGCGGCGCTGGCATTTCGCCTTTGCGCTGATTCTCGTCTTTGGGCTGATCGCCTTCCTTACGACGAGCATGATCAACCGGCATGTCCAGCGCGACCTGCTGCCGCGCCCGCGCGAGCTTGCGCCGAGCCACTTGTGGCATGACGTCAGACAGCATCTGCGGCTGCGCTTCGACGCGGAAAGCGGGCAGACGTTCAACCCGCTGCAGAAGATCGCTTATGCCGGCGTGACGCTGCTTCTGCTGCCAACGCTGATCCTGAGCGGCCTGACCATGTCGCCGGCGATGGATGCGGCATGGCCCTGGCTGCTCGACCTGTTCGGCGGGCGGCAGTCGGCGCGGTCGGTGCATTTCATCTGCGCGATGCTGATCGTCGCGTTCATTGCCGTCCACTTGCTGCTGGTGCTGCTTGCAGGGCCGGTACGCGAAATCGGATCGATGATAACCGGCTGGCGGCGGGAGAAGGCAGGATGAGCCTGATAACGCGACGAACGATGCTGGTCGGCGCAGGCGCGGGATTGCTGTCAGGCTGTGACAAGCTGACCAACGACGCGAGCTTTCGCAAAACGCTGTTCAGCGCCAACAGGATCAATGAGGCGATCCAGCGCGCGGTGATGAACCGCAACGCGCTCGCCCCGACCTATACGCCCGAGCAGATGTCCCCCATCTTTCGCGCCAACGGTACGACGCGGCCCGCCGGCGAGACCTATGCCGCACATGTCGCAGGCAATTTCGCCGACTGGCGACTGGTGGTGGACGGGCTTGTCGCGCGCCCCATGAGCCTGTCGCTCGCGGCGATCGGGACGATGCCGGCGCGCGCGCAGATCACGCGCCACGACTGCGTCGAGGGCTGGAGCGCGATCGGCCAGTGGCATGGCACGCCGCTGCACGTCATCCTCGACGCGGCGGGGCTGCGGACGAGCGCGAAATATCTCGTCTTTCACTGCGCCGACACGCGCGGCGGGCGGCGCTATTACGAATCGATCGACCTGATCGACGCCTTCCACCCGCAGACGATCATCGCCTGGGGTCTGAACGGCAGGAGGCTGGATGTGGCCCATGGCGCGCCGCTGCGCCTGCGCGTCGAACGCCAACTGGGCTACAAGCACGCCAAATATGTCGAGCGGATCGAAGCGGTGGCCGATCTTTCCGGCGTCTATCAAGGCGGCGGCGGCTATTGGGAGGATGTTGCGGGCTATGAATGGTATGCCGGTATTTGATAAGCGATCGGCATGTCGCTCCTATCCAGCCTCCTCACCCGCATCGTTCGCCGCGGCGAACTGACCATCATCAACGCCGACGGCAGCGTCGAGACGATCGGCGCGCCCGATCCGACGCTGGGGCCAGTCACGATCCGCCTCGCCGACAAGGGCGTGGCGGGCGCGATCGCGCGCAACCCGCAACTGGCGGCCGGCGAAGCCTTCATGGACGGGCGGCTGGTGATCGAGAAAGGCGATATTCTCGCCCTGCTTCGCCTCGTCATGCACAATGCGCCATGGGAAGGCGGCGGCGCCATCGACATCGACAATCCGATCATGCGCCTTGCCGACCGGGCGGGCGCGGCGCTGGGCCGCATCAACTGGGAACGGCGCTCCAAACGCAACGTCGCCCATCATTACGATCTGTCGAGCGACCTGTACGAACTCTTCCTCGACGCCGACCGCCAGTATAGCTGCGCTTATTTCGTCAATCCGAAAAACAGCCTCGAACAGGCGCAGGCTGACAAGAAGGCGCATATCGCCGCCAAGCTGAACCTGAAGCCGGGCAATCGCGTGCTCGACATCGGATGCGGCTGGGGGGGCATGGCGCTTTACCTCGCGCGCGCTGTCGAGGGCGTCGAGGTGCTGGGCGTGACGCTGAGCGAGGAACAGTTGAAGGTCGCGCAGCGCCGCGCAGCCGAAGCAGGCCTCGCCGACCGGGTGCGTTTCGAGCTGCGCGACTATCGCCGCGTCGAGGAAAAGTTCGACCGCATCGTTTCAGTCGGCATGTTCGAGCATGTCGGCCCGCCCAATTACCGCACCTTCTTCCGTAAGGCGCGCGAACTGCTGGCCGACGACGGGGTGATGCTCCTCCACACGATCGGCAGGCTCGGCGCGCCGGGACAGACCGACCCCTGGACACGCAAATATATCTTCCCCGGAGGCTATTGCCCTTCGCTGAGCGAAATCGTGACGGCGAGCGAACAGGAACGGCTGATCGCGATGGACGTGGAGAATCTGCGCCTCCACTATGCCTATACGCTCCACCACTGGTATGAGCGCGCCGCAGCGAACCAGAGCGCGATCGAGACGCTCTATGACGAGCGCTTTTTCCGCATGTGGCAATTCTACCTCGCCGCTTCGCTCGTCGCGTTCGAATCGGCGGAAATGTGCGTTTACCAACTGCAATATGCGCGGCGCCGCGACGCGCTGCCGATCACCCGCGATTATATGACCGAGGTCGAACGGCGGTTGCCGCGATAGGGCATATTTGATCCACGAGCGCGGATAGCGGCTCAGGCCCGCTCCCCCTCCCCACCCGGCCTCCCATCCATGGGGCGCAGGGTGAGGAACGAGGCGCAGCCGCCGACGGACTAACGCTGCGGGCGCATACCGCGCGCGGCCTGTCGCTCCTCGACCGAGAGAACGCCGTCATGGTTGGCGTCCATGGCGTCGAAACGCCGGAGCGCGGCGGCCTTGGCCTCAGCGAGCGAGACGCGGCCGTCATGATCGGCGTCCATGGCGTCGAACGCCCTGGGGTCGAGCGAGCCGGCAAGGCGGTCTCCGCCTCCGCGCCCGCCGCCGAACCGCTGCATCGCGTTCATCGCCGCCTGCGCTTCATCGCGCGTGATATAGCCGTCGCCATTGGCGTCGGCCATCTGGAACCGGCGCTCGACCCGCTGCTCGAACGTTGCGCGATCGATGGGCTGGGGCGCGCGGCCGGCGCCGGGCTGGGCGACGGCGGGCGCGGCAAGCGCGAAAATAAGGCTGCCGCCAAGGGCGATCGTCTGCTTCATCATGCCACTCCGAACTGATTCGACGTCCCCCGTTGGCGCTGCTTTGGCGCGGGCAAGCTGTCGCCTCGTTGAACGGCGCCCCGGCGGGCGCGACGGGGCGGTTGTCGTGCGGGGCCAACGCCCCTAATAGGGCGCGCGATTCCCTCCCCTCCTTTCGACAGGACCAGGCCGAAGATGACCGACAAGATCAACCGGGTGGTGCTCGCCTATTCGGGCGGGCTCGATACCAGCGTGATCCTGAAATGGCTGCAGCAGACCTATAATTGCGAGGTGGTGACCTTCACCGCCGACCTCGGCCAGGGCGAGGAACTGGAGCCCGCGCGCAAGAAGGCGGAGCTGATGGGGGTGAAGCCCGAGCATATCTTCATCGACGATCTGCGCGAGGAGTTCGTTCGCGACTATGTTTTCCCCATGATGCGCGGCAACGCGCTCTATGAGGGGCTTTACCTGCTCGGGACGTCGATCGCCCGGCCGCTGATCGCCAAACGCCAGATCGAGATCGCGAAGCAGGTCAACGCAGACGCCGTCAGCCATGGCGCGACGGGCAAGGGCAATGACCAGGTCCGCTTCGAGCTGGGCTATTATGCGCTGCAGCCGGACATCAAGGTGATCGCCCCCTGGCGCGAATGGGACCTGAGCAGCCGCACTGCGCTGATCGCCTTCGCCGAACAGCACCAGATCCCGGTTCCCAAGGACAAGCGCGGCGAAAGCCCCTTCTCGACTGACGCGAACCTCCTCCACACCTCGTCCGAGGGCAAGGTGCTTGAGGATCCGTGGGAAGAGGTGCCTGACTATGTCTATTCGCGCACCAACAATCCCGAGGATGCGCCCGACGCCCCCGAATATATCACCATCGACTTCGAGCGCGGCGACGGCGTCGCGCTGAACGGCGAGGGGATGAGCCCCGCGACCCTGCTCGCCAGGCTCAACGATCTGGGGCGCACGCACGGCATCGGCCGCCTCGACCTCGTCGAGAACCGCTTCGTCGGCATGAAGAGCCGCGGCATGTACGAGACGCCCGGCGGCACGATCCTGCACGTCGCCCATCGCGCGATCGAGTCGATCACGCTCGACCGCGGCGCGGCCCATCTCAAGGACCAGATCATGCCGCAATATGCGGAGCTGATCTATAACGGCTTCTGGTTCTCGCCCGAGCGCGAGATGCTGCAGGCGCTGATCGACAAGAGCCAGGAGTTCGTCGCCGGCGAGGTGCGCCTCAAGCTCTACAAGGGCGGTGTCCATGTCATCGGCCGCTCGAGCCCCTATTCGCTCTACGACCAGGACCTCGTCACCTTCGAGGAAGGCGCGGTGGCCTACGACCACCGCGACGCGGCGGGCTTCATCAAGCTCAACGCGCTGCGCCTGCGCACGCTCGGCCAGCGCAAGAAGAAGCTCGGGCTGTAATCCGGGCCGGGACGGATCGCGCGACGCGCCAGAACCAATGGCGTCGTTCGCGCGTTCA
Organism: Sphingomonas sanxanigenens; assembly: GCA_003240855.1. Lineage (GTDB taxonomy): Bacteria > Pseudomonadota > Alphaproteobacteria > Sphingomonadales > Sphingomonadaceae > Sphingomonas_L > Sphingomonas_L sanxanigenens_A. The sequence continues at coordinate 648 of QFNN01000028.1, read as the reverse complement.
GCACTCACTGCAACCGTGAGTGCCTCATGAAACGCTCGTTCCCCAAACGCCCGCTCCTGCCGGCCGCGCTCGTCGCGGCCGCCATGATCTCGACCGCCGTGATCTCCGGGCCGTCCCTCGCTCAGACGGCGGGGCCGGCTTCGCCCGCACCGGCCGAAAAGCCCGTGCAGCCCACGGTCGCGACCTGCAAGGCCGCGGCGCTGCAGACGCTTTCGGCCCGCGAGCCGGAGATCAAGGACATCTATATCGACGAGGACGGCGCCACGGTCGCGGTCGCCGACACCAGGATCGAGGATACGCCGGTGACGCGCATCGTCATGGCCGAGGCCTATCTGCGGACCGATCGCTCGGACAAGCCGCGCCGCTTCCTGTGCCTGCTCGGCGAGAAGAACAAGGTCCTGCTGACCTTCTTCACCTCGCGGTAGCAGGACCGCTCTTTCCTTGGGCCGATGCCGGTTCCTCGGGCCGAAGCCGGGAGCCGGGAGCCACAAGGCTCAGGGCTTGTCGACGACCCGCGTCGCCGGCCGGTCATGGCCGTCGGCGACCTCTTCATGCCATTGGCCCTGGGCGTCCTCGTAGACGATGCCGTCCGTCGCGCCCGCCACGGTCTGGCGGGCCGCCGCGGCCTCGGCCGCCTTCCGCGCCGCC
>QFNN01000178.1 GCA_003240855.1 Sphingomonas sanxanigenens | reverse complement strand
TTCGACGAAACCTATGTCGCGGATATGGCGGCCTTAAACTCGCTTGCCGAGAACTATGGCACCGCAGCCGATACCGTTGTCGGTCGCCTTGAAGCCATTATCGCGAACGGCTCAAAGCATCTCGACCAAACCGCCATACAGGCAGAGTTTGACCGCTTCAAAAGCCGGATCGATGCAAATCGAAACTTGATCGAGGGTAAGCGGAAAGAACCCAGCTCCGTTGTGGTTTTGGAATCCACGGCTGAAATCGGCGGGGAAATTCTCCGCCTGATCGCTGAAGCAAACGCCGCCATCACCGCACACAACGATATGGTGACGAACCATGCCAGCGAGAAGGCAAAGCTAACGAACGAGATTTGGCGGCTGATCCTTGAGGAGGAGAAGGCTCCGCTCAAGGCATTCCAAGATGCGAAGACGGTTTTGGACCGTGCAATTGCAGGGCTGACGGATGGCATTGCGAAGAAGACCGAGGATCACCGGATTGCAAAGCTTTCCCTCACAGAGCTTGAGAAAAGCGTGACGAGCGTTCAGCCAATCTCCTGTTGCAGAGCTTGCCGTTCCTTGAGCTGAGCTGAAATCAGATCGTGCCGCTGCGCCCGATCACGTTGCAGGCCGAAAAACGCTTCCATTTCGTTCTGCTTGCGGACCTTGAAGTAACGTCCGGTCATTATGTCCCAGACGCCCTTTGCTCCCGTGCGGACCCGCGCGGAACGCGCTCGCTGTTCCGACAAGTGCCGCTCACGCTGCTTTTCGGCTAGCAGCTTACGCTCTTGCGCGTGGGCGTCCTTCATGACCTGCTTCCGCTCATTGAGCGGCTTCATCGCATTGTGGGCGATACGCTTGGCTTCCGAGATATAGCGCGACAGGCGCGGTGCGACCGCTTCGCCGATAAAGCGCACCGTGTCGGAAACCGACCGCAACGACTTCGGATCGCCAAGCTTTGCGACCACTTCCTTCGTCCGTTTGCCGATAACCTTCGCGATAGAGAATACTTCACCATCAACGGTCAGGGCGACATGGCCGCGCCGATCACCTTGTGCCAGAAACAGCCCGCGCTCTTCGAGCGCCTTGGCGAAGGCTGGACCATTATCCGAAGAGTCCCAGCATCGCTGTACCGTCGCCCGCAGTTCCCTAGCATCGAGGTCCGCCCGCTTTGCTTGCTGCCATTCGTCGAGCGTGAAATTGCGCGGATCGCGAAGCTTCGCATCCCGAAAACCGTCCGGCATTTTCCAGCCGTTTTCGAGATAGAGTTCCTTGGCGATGGTGTAGAGCATCCGCTTGAAGAACGGGAGCGGCTTGGCCGTCATGGTTTCCGCGTCTATACGCGACCAGACAGCATGGGCATGGCGACGCCCTTCCTTTTCGTGAAACACGATCATTCGCGGCTGACCGACAAGGCCCAGCCGCTCTTCGATCACGTCGCACGCCCTTTCGAAAACTTCCGTGCGGACTGACTCGGTGGAGGGCGGATTGAGCGATACAGAAAACAGGAATTGCTTGCACTTGGTTCCGAGGGACAGCGCGTGCGCTTCCTTCATCGCCCCCATAAGATCATCGGACACGAAGCCGCTGACCTCATGGATTTCGACGTGTTCGTTCTCTTCCGTTTTTAGAAGGTGCAGCCCAAGTTGTTTCGCACCGCTGCGCTGAGACGCCTTGAGGATCATGGCTCGACCTCAAGGTTCAATGCTTCGATCAGCAAGCGGCGGATTTCACGGATTTCGGCGACGGCTTCCAGTAGCGCCGCTTCCGTGTCCGGCGTCACGGGCAAGCTGCCCGTATTCGCCGACCGCGCGAGCTGGTTTAGGTTCGACGACAGACGCGATTGGCCCAGCAGCCCGAGGGCTTGGGCCAGAGCCTTGTGATCCTTGACTGGATTCTTGGACCGACGACGCGGGGGCTGAGTATCGGAATCGAACAGACGGGAATGGATATAGCCGCCCAGCGACATATCCCCCGCTTCCGCCTCCAAGCGGGCGCGTTGCTCGAAAGTGAGCCTGAGCGAGAACGGAGGCGGACGAATTGCCATCCCGCCCCCCGATTATGCAATCTTGCGCCTCCGCCCGACAGCCGGACGGCTGACGCGCGGGGCGCTTCCATCCTCCCGTTCACTGGCATTTTGGACCTGTCCGCGACCAAGGCTGGAATGACGAAGGACGTCATTCCATTCCTTCAAGATTTCGGTAAGATGGTTCGAACTTGCTCCCAGCAGGTCCGCCATTTCAGTCCCTGAGTGGGCACGCCGATTCCCACCGATTTCCCGCTAGAGACCGAAGCAAGGGTTCGGAGCAATTCGCCCTTCGATCCCATGATGCGGACATGGCTCTCGCCGACCTCGACGCGCTGGGCGAAGGCACACAGATGATCCCGCCGATAGCCGCCATCCTGACGGAGCCGCTTCCGGGCGGAGGTTGCGAACTTGCGGAGTGCGGCCGGGGTGACGGCCATCTGACCGGAGCTTTCGAGCTGGGCCTGCGCCCGTTCGGAATCGACCTGTGCCTGATCGTGGAGCGCCCGCAGCGCGACGACGCGCTCTTTCAGCACCGGGGCGTTCAGATCAGCGACGCCTGATTCGATCGCCTCGTAGAGACGCTTCAGCCGAAGCTCGGTCTCGGCCGCGCGGCGGTTCAACTCGGCTATATCGAAAGCTTCAATGCCCGCCTGCGCGACGAACTGCTCAACGGCGAGATCTTCTACAGCCTTGAGGAGGTGCGGATCGTCACCGGCTGGTGGCACGATCACTACAACCGGGCACGCCCGCACAGCAGCCCCGGATAACGGCCACCGGCCCCGGAAACGATCAAGATGCCAGCCTGGCCGATCGGCTCCGCTGCGCTCCGCCTCCCGCCCAGGCTGGCATCGGAGGCCCACATCAAC
>QFNN01000027.1 GCA_003240855.1 Sphingomonas sanxanigenens | reverse complement strand
CACAGCGATGCCGCCCCGGATGAGCCAGCTCTTCTGCGACGCAGTCATCGTTGTTCTTCTCCTGATGCCGGGCTGCCGGACTTGCCCGTGTCGAAAGCGGATTGGTCGGCAAAGCCGCCACCCAGGGCGGCATAAAGAGCGATCGCGGCGGCGAGATGGGCGCGGCGCAATTGCACCAGGGCCTGCTCCGTATCGAACAGATCCCGCTGCGCATCGAGCACCTCAAGATAGGCGGACCGGCCATATTCAAAGCGCAACTGCGCAAGCCGGGTGCGCTCGCGCAACGTCTCGATCATCGTGCGCGTCGTTTCGATCCGCAATGCCAACTGCCGACGCTGGACAAGCGCGTCCGATACGTCGCGAAAAGCGCTTTGAACCGTCTTTTCATAATCCGCAATCGCCGCCACTTGACGGGCTCTGGCCACGTCCAGATTCGCCGAGAGGCGGCCAGCGTTGAACAGCGGCTGGGCAATCGTGGGCGTGAAGCTCCATGAACGGCTGCCGTCGCCAAAAAGTCCGGCGAGACCGGGGCTTATCGTTCCGAGCGCGGCCGTCAGCGAGATGTTAGGAAAGAAGGCCGCCCGTGCGGCGCCGATATTGGCGTCGGCCGCACGCAGCCGATATTCGGCGGCGACAATGTCAGGACGATAGACGAGCAATTCGGAAGGCAGCCCGGCGGGCAGATCGATTTGCGGCGCAGACCCGGCGAGGCCGAGCGAACCCGGCCTGATCTCCACAGGCTGCCCGACAAGCAGGGCCAGCTCATTGCGGTTTGTTTCGCGGTCTTGCTCAAGGCCTTGCAGCACAGTCTGCGCCTGGGAAAGCAGCGCCTGCGCCTGCGTCATCTCAAGCTTTGATCCTGACCCCACCTCATAGCGGCGACGCAGGATACGCAGGGATTCCTCGCGGGACGTGATGGTCCGCCTGGCTATTTCCTCCCGTTCTTCATATTCGCGTTCGAGCAGATAGCCATTGGCGACCTGGGCAATCAGGTCGGTGGCAACAGCACGCCGGGCCTCTTCCGTTGCAAGATACTGGTTACGCGCCGCATCGTTGAGGTTGCGCAAACGGCCCCAAAAATCGATCTCCCAACTCGCGCTCAATTGCGCGGTCACCTGCTTGACATCATAGGCCTGCGCACCGAGCCCGGGCAGGTTAATCATGGACCTGCCGCGCGTTCCGGCGCCGACGGCGTTGAGCTCGGGATAAAGCGCCGATCCCTCGATCCGCCAGGCAGCGCGGGCCTCTGCGACACGGGCCGTCGCAATCCGGATGTCGCGGTTGTTTTTGAGTGCGGCGGAGATCAGCGCACGCAGTTGATCATCGCGGAAAAAATCGCTCCAGCCAATGTGGGCGATCGACGATCCCTGGGCGGCATTGCCCGGATAGGCCTGTGGAACCGGCTGCGCCGGCCGCACATGGGGCGGCGCGAATGAGCAGCCGGCGAGAAGCAGAGTTCCAGCCAGCAAGATCGCTACTTTCCGGGTCATTTGCCGACTGCTTCCTGTCATTCCAAGGCCTTCGGCATCCGTCCGCGCGAGGTGGCTCGGCCGCCGGATCATTGCCGTGATTGGGTGCTGGCGACCGTCCACCCCTCCGCCGCCATGGCGCGGGCGGCGATGCGGTGGCCGCCGCCGGTCACGAGTGCAATGCCTGTCATATTTTCCGGACTCTTCTTCCCACTCATGCCGCAGCCATCGAGCCACGACGCCTCTCCGGAAATATGTATACTTATCAGTCTCATTATTATTGGCGAGCACGCGCCGATCAAGTGATATTTTTAAGAACGGCGAAAATGGGCTATTTACGGAATTGTGACTGTCCAGAACTCAACATCGCGCATTGCCCTCCTCCCGCCTCGGGCGCCGAAAGGCGGCCGGCCCACTCAGGATATTGCCGCTCGCTTGGGCGAACATATTCTTGAGGTTGCTCTGGTTCAGTTTATTGCGCATGGTCCGGAAAGAACGAGCATGGATGACATCGCGGCCATCGCGAATGTTTCCAAACGCACCCTCTATGCACGTCATGGCTCGAAGATAGGCCTGTTGGTCGCGGCTATAAAGCATGGCATCGATGATCGAATAAAGCCGCTTTTGCTGGCGAATTATTCAGGGCCGCCGCGCGAGAGAATGATGTGTGCCGCGCTGAATATGCTTAATCTGTCACTCGAGCCCGACGTAATTGGGCTTGAAAAGCTTGTGCACTGGGCTTTCGATCAGAAAATAGACGAAATAGATGTCCGCGCGGCGCTTGGTATTAATCCAGGAATCATATTAATTAGATCACGGCATCGAATACTGATCCGAGAAGATCTGCCCAACACGAATGAGGCAAAGCTGGACTATATGGAACGGGCTCTCGATCTTCTTGCAGAGCCGCTTCCGTTCTTCCGGAAGGCGAGCGCTGTGGTGGAGACGCGGGCGCGTTGACCGCTCCGCGATCATAGGTCGCATCCTCGGGCCCTGCGGTGGCGCCTGCCGCAAAAAGCCGTTTGACGGCGTCAATACGAAACGCATAAGTATAGTTGCTAATAGGTCGTTCCCAGCATCTCGGCGAGAGAAGGGCGAGATAATCCCGGCCCTTGAGAATGGGCGGCCGCAAGGGAGGTTGTGCGAATGGCGCGGAGCGTCACCTGAAGCGCCGCCGTTTTGCGCTCAGGTCAAAGTTGGCGCGGTAGTTTGGAGTCGCGCATGCCCAATTTCCCAGGTGATTTCATCAAGGCAGATGTCGTCGCGGAACCGGTTTCGGGTAATGCGTGCGAGGTCGGGTGCCTGCCATATAGTCGATGAACGACGCCGCCATGGCCGAACATGCGCTCAGTCGCCGTCTCCTCCCCCGAGTTGCCACAGGCGCCTGTCGACCGTTTTGAAGCAAGCAGTCGCTGACTGCGCCTTTTCCCCCAAGGCTTCGCCCAACCAATGAGGGCATTATGAGCACTGAGAAAAACGCCCCCTCCCCCGATATGCTCGACGGCATTGCCGAAACGCTGGATAACGCGGCAGGCGCGGCCATAGCGCAACTAACTTCCGGGCTCGCGCCCGCCACTCTCTTGCAGGCTTTTTCCGATTGGGGACTCCATCTGACCCTCTCTCCGGGCAAGCAATTGCAGCTTGGCGCGAAGGCGGTGCGTAAATCTGTCCGGCTATTCGACTATGCGTCGCGGAGCGCATCCGATAGCGAAGCGGCCCCGGCAATCGAGCCTCTGCCGCAGGATCACCGCTTCTCGGACCCGGCCTGGAAACAACCTCCTTTCAACTTCCTGTCCCAACAGTTCCTGCTCAACCAGCAATGGTGGCACGCTGCAACCACCGGCGTAGGCGGTGTCTCGAAACATCATCAAGACATGCTCGAGTTCACTGCAAGGCAGATTCTTGACACCTTCGCGCCCACGAATTTCCTCATGACCAATCCCGTGCTGCAGGCAAGGATCGCCGAGACCGGCGGCAGATGCCTGGCGGACGGCGCCCGGCTCCTGCTGGAGGACATGCAGCATCTCATCCGGGGGGAGCCGCCCGTTGGCGTCGAGAGTTTTCGCGTTGGCGAGGAAGTGGGGGTTTCCCCGGGAAAAGTCGTCTATCGCAATCGCCTGATCGAACTGATTCAATATGATCCGACTACCGACAAGGTCCATCCCGAACCCATTCTGATCGTGCCGGCCTGGATCATGAAATATTACATCCTGGATCTGTCGCCCGAAAACTCGCTCGTCAAATGGCTGACCGATCAGGGCTTCACGGTTTTTATGATCTCCTGGCACAATCCGGGCGCCGAGGATCGGGACCTGGACATGGAGGCCTATCGCCTGATGGGGCCGATGGCTGCGCTGGATGCCGTCACGGCGATCACCGGAGCTTCGTCCGTCCATATGGCCGGTTACTGCCTGGGCGGCACGTTGCTTTCGATTGCCGCCGCCGCCATGGCGCGCGATGGTGATGAACGCCTTGCCAGCGTTACGCTGTTCGCCGCGCAGACAGAGTTTAGCGAGCCTGGCGAACTCGGCCTTTTCATCGACGAAGGGCAGCTCAACCTGCTCGAAAAGATGATGTGGGGTCGAGGCTATCTGGACAGCAGTCAGATGGGAGGCGCCTTCCAGATCCTGAAATCAAACGACCTCGTCTGGTCGCGGATTCTCTCGGAGTATCTGATGGGGGAACGCGAACCCATGAACGATCTCATGGCGTGGAACGCCGACGGAACCCGCATGCCCTATGCGATGCACAGTCAGTATCTGCGTCGACTCTTCCTGCAGGACGAGCTTGCAGAAGGCAAATACAGGGTCGGCGGCAGGAGCATTGCGCTCTCGGCCATTCACAAGCCCTTCTTTGTCGTCGGTACGGAGCGCGACCATGTCGCGCCCTGGCGGTCGGTCCATAAAATCCACTTTCTAACCAATGCGGAGATCCGGTTCGTGTTGACAAGCGGGGGGCACAATGCCGGCATTGTCTCCGAGCCGGGGCATAAAGGCCGCCATTTCAAGGTGCTGACGCGCGAAGCTGACGGCGTCACCTACGATCCTGATGATTGGGAAGCTCGCGCGGAACAAAAGCAAGGTTCCTGGTGGGTCGAATGGGGCGACTGGCTTGCCCGTCATTCAGGGGAAATGACGGCTCCGCCGCCGATGGGCGCCGCGGACAAAGGCTATGCGCCGATCATATCTGCTCCCGGCCATTATGTGCTGGAGCGCTGAGCCATGAGCGATGGCGCAATGATCGAGAACCGCACCTTCGACGAAATAAAAGTGGGCGACACGGCCAGCATTGTCCGTACGCTCGCCAAGCGGGACATCCAGCTTTTTGCGCTCGTGTCCGGCGACGTCAATCCGGCGCATCTCGATGCGGATTATGCGGCGACCGATCTGTTCCGACGGGTGATCGCGCACGGGATGTGGGGCGGCGGTCTGATCTCCGCTGTTCTGGGAACCGAATTGCCCGGGCCCGGCGCAATTTATCTCAGCCAGTCGCTGCGCTTCAATCGGCCGGTCGGTTTGGGGGATACGATCACGGCGTCAGTCACGGTCGTTGAAAAGCGTGCGGAACACGGTGTCGTCGTGTTCGACTGTCGTTGCCTCAATCAGAATGGCGATGTTGTGATTTCGGGCCAGGCCGAGGTCAAGGCGCCGAAAGAGAAGGTTCGTCGGGAGCGCGTCAAGCTGCCCGACGTCCAGCTTCGCGACCATGACAATTACCGGCGTTTGATCGAACTCACATCGCAAGGCGCGCCTGAAAGCACCGCCGTCGCCCATCCCTGCAGCGCGGCCGCCATCCTGGCGACTGTCGAAGCGGCTGAAGCGGGACTGATCTCGCCCATATTGATCGGCCCCGAAGCCAAGATCCGCAAAGCGGCGGAGGAGGCTGGTAAGGATATTTCGGCTTTTCGCCTGGTCCCCGCCATTCACAGCCACGATGCCGCGGCTCAGGCGGTCGCTCTTATCCGGTCGGGACAGGCGAAGCTGTTGATGAAAGGCTCGCTCCACACCGACGAGTTGATGGGCGCGGTGGTCTCATCCGCCACGGGCCTCAGGACTGAACGGCGGATCAGCCATGCCTATGTCATGGACGTGCCTGACTATCCTGATCCGCTCATCATCACCGACGCCGCGATCAACATTGCGCCGACGCTGGTCGAAAAGGCGGATATCATTCGTAACGCCATCGATCTGGCGCATGTGATCGGCATCGCGAATCCCCGCGTCGCGATCCTTTCCGCCGTGGAGACCGTCAACCCTGACATCCCCTCCACCCTGGACGCTGCGGCGCTCTGTAAAATGGCCGACCGTGGACAGATTTTGGGCGGCGTTCTGGATGGTCCGCTGGCTTTTGACAACGCGATCAACGAAGCGGCGGCGAAGGAAAAAGGGATCGTATCGCCCGTTGCCGGCAAGGCGGAAATACTGGTCGTCCCCAATCTTGAGGCCGGCAATATGCTGGCCAAGCAGTTGACTTTTCTGGGGGGGGCGGACGCGGCTGGCATCGTCCTCGGCGCTCGCGTGCCGATCATCCTCACCAGCCGGGCGGACAGCCTGCGTACGCGCCTTGCCTCCTGCGCGGTTGCAGTGTTGATGGCCCGCGCGGCGACCAAGGCTGCGCCGGGCCTGCCTGAAGCGCCGCTCGCATGAGGGCCGTCGTCAGCCTCAATTCCGGCTCTTCCAGCATCAAGTTCTCACTTTTCGTGCTTGATGCGCAGGGCGAGCTTCAGCTCTCGGCTGGCGGCAAAATCGAAAAGATCGGCATCGCGCCGACTCTGAAGGCGAGGTCGGCTGATGGAGCGACTCTGGTCGAGCGGGACTGGCCGGATGGCGCGTCGCTGAGCCACGCCGATCTGCTTGCGGACCTCTTCGCCTGGGCGTCGGCGCATCCGCTGGAAGGCCGGGAAATTATCGCAATTGGGCACCGGGTCGTTCATGGCGGGACCGAGTTCGCAAAGCCCTGTCTGATCGGGCCGGAACTGCTGGAGGCGTTGGAGGCGCTTTGCCCGTTGGCCCCCCTTCACCAGCCGCATAATCTCGCGGCGATCCGCGCCATCGCGAAACTTCGGCCCGACCTGCCTCAGGTCGCCTGCTTCGACACCGCCTTCCACCATGACAAGCCGGCGATTGCTTCGCGCTTCGCCCTCCCCCGCGCGCTGCACGATCAGGGCGTTCGACGGTATGGCTTTCACGGCCTCTCCTATGAATATATCGCGCGACGTCTTGCCGAAGTTGATCCCGCTCTTGTGGCGGGCCGCGTCATCGCGGCGCATCTCGGCAACGGCGCCAGCCTTTGCGCCATGCAATCAGGGCGGAGCGTCGACACGACGATGGGCTTCACCGCGCTCGACGGGCTGATGATGGGGACGCGCTGCGGCAGTCTGGATCCTGGGGTTGTGCTTTACCTCCAGTCCCAGATGGGGATGAGCGCTGCTGAAGTGGAAAAACTGCTTTACAAGGAGTCGGGGCTGCTCGGCGTCTCCGGCATTTCGAGCGACATGCGGACGCTGGCCAGCAGCGGCGCACCGGAGGCGGAAGAGGCCATGGCGCTGTTTGCCTGGCGGGCCGTACGGGAAGCGGGCGCGTTGGCGACCTCGCTCGGTGGACTCGACGGAATCGTCTTTACAGCCGGGATTGGCGAAAACGACGCGCATATGCGCGACCGTATCTGCCGTGGGCTGGAATGGCTCGGGTTGGAAATCGACGAACGCGCCAATGCAAATCGCGCCTCGCTCATCAGCGCGCCCGGCAGCCGGATCAAAGCCTATGTCATTCCAACCGACGAGGAGCGCATGATCGCTCTGCATACCAAGAGCATCGTAGAGGGAGGCGTTCGATGAGGCCGCTTGTCGATCTGGCCGGCAAGCGCGGGCTGGTTGTCGGTATCGCTAACGACAAGAGCATCGCCGCAGGCTGCGCGCACGCCTTCGCCCGTTGTGGCGCGCGGCTGGCCGCCACCTATCTCAACGAGAAGGCGAAAGGCTGGGTTGAGCCCGTTGCGGAGCAGCTTGGCGTGGAATGGCTCGCCCCCTGCGACGTTCGCGAGCCTGGCCAGCTTGAGGCTCTGTTCGCCCAAGTGAAGCAGAAATGGGGAGGCCTCGATTTTCTGCTCCATTCCATCGCGTTCGCGCCTCGGGAGGATTTGCACGGACGCGTCGTCGATTCCTCGTCTGAGGGATTCGCTCTCGCAATGGATGTATCCTGCCACAGCTTTCTGCGCATGGCGAAGCTCGCCGAACCGCTGATGACGGACGGGGGCTGTCTGCTTTGCGTCACATTCTACGGGTCCGAGCGCGTCGTTGCCCATTATAATCTGATGGGGCCGGTCAAGGCTGCGCTGGAAAGCGCGACCCGCTATGTCGCGGCCGAATTGGGGCCGCGCGGCATCCGCGCGCATGCCATATCGCCCGGGCCAATCGCGACGCGTGCGGCAAGCGGCATCGACAGGTTCGATGAATTGCTTGATCGCGCTTCTGCGGAGGCGCCCGATCACAAGCTGGTTACAATAGAGGATGTCGGCGCCCTTGCGGCATTTCTCGTCAGCGACGCCGCGAAGTGTATCACGGGCACAGTCATTCCGGTCGATAGCGGCCAGCATCTTCTCGCATGATCGTGAGGATGATGTCCGGAATATTGTCCGTTGCGGCTTTTGCCCTGGCTTCGCCCGCACATGCAGCCTCGAACATGGCTGTTCTGATCAGCGATGTCGGTGAACAGGGAGAGGATGGCGCGATCCTCGTGGAATTGCGCATACTCAACGAGGGGAGAGAACCGGAAATATTTTCCCTGCCCGGTCATATCGAGGCCCGTCTGGAACATGCGGGGGAAAGTCAGCCGGTCTGGCTCGAACGCGGGCCGGAATCGCCGGACGATTTGAACCTTTCGCCGGGGGGATTCGGGCGCGCGCGCTATCGGTTCCATGCGCCAGACGGGCAGCGGCTTGATGGAGCGCGCCTTTCCATTCCCTCATGGAGCGCTCGTGAAGCGTCGATCACTTTGCGATCCCGTGACGCGGCATCGCGAATGGCCGGGGTGCAACCGGCGTCGGAGAAGCAGGACGATCGGGCGCCGCAGGCCGCGCCGCCGTTATCGGATCGTTCGGCCGGCAATGCTTTTCTCGCCAATCTATCCGCCTATGAGCCCATCTACGCCGTCTATGGCCCGGGCACCAACAGCGAGGCGCGCATACAGGTCAGCTTTAAATATCAATTGTTCGGAAGCCGGCGCAGTGCGGGGCTTCCGCACTCTTGGCGCGACGGTCTGTATTTTGCCTATACCCAAAGAATGTTCTGGGATCTCGGCGCTCAATCGTCCCCTTTTCGGAACGTCGATTATCAGCCTGAGATTTTTTACCTGACCCCGGCCGCCACGTTTTTGAATGGTGTTTCCTTCAACACCCAGGCCGGCATCCGCCATGAATCGAACGGCAGGGATGGTGAGGCTTCGCGCAGCATCAACAGCATCTATGTCGCGCCGATGGCTGCGATCCCTCTCGGCGGGGGCTATCGCCTGTCCTTCGCGCCGCGACTGTCATTTTTCATTGGCGACAAGTCCGACAACCCGGACATTCGCCGTTACCGTGGGAATACGGGCCTTTTTATGGAGATCGGAGAGGATGAAGGCATCCGCCTCTCCACCTCCGCACGGCTCAATTTCGGCAGTGGCAAGGGAGCCATTGGCACGGACATTTCTTATCCGCTTCCGCGGTTGCTGGGTGGTGGACCTGACTTCTATCTCTTTGGCCAGAGCTTCATCGGCTATGGCGAAAATCTGCTGGATTATAACCGGCGTATCACGCGGTTCAGAATAGGATTGGCGTTGGTGCGATAGTGGCGGCGGGATTTCCGGCCCGATGGTCAAGGCGAGGTCTCCGCGCGGACGCTGGATAGTCGCACCCCCGGCGCAGGTCGCAATTGGCCCAGTTGCGACAATGGCGGAGCCCTGACGCTCGTTTGTCAGGCTCCGGCCTTCGCCGGAGCGCTCGGGTGGATCAGACCAGCCGCGACTGCTTGACCGCCGCCGCGATGAAGCTTGCGAACAGCGGGTGGGGATCGAAGGGCTTGGACTTGAGCTCCGGGTGGAACTGCACGCCCACGAACCAGCTATGGTCAGGCCGCTCGACGATTTCAGGCAGCGTGCCGTCAGGCGACATGCCTGAAAAGACCAGTCCGCCCTTCTCCAGCGCATCGCGATATTTGAGGTTGACCTCATAGCGGTGGCGATGGCGCTCGCTGATGTCGTCGGCGCCGTAGATCGAGTGGACGACGCTGTTGCCCGCAAGCTTTGCCGGATAGGCGCCGAGGCGCATCGTGCCGCCCAGATCGCCGTTGGCCTCGCGCGTCTGCAAGCCTTCCTTGGACATCCACTCGGTGATGAGGCCGACGACGGGCTCATCGGTAGGGCCGAACTCGGTGGTCGAGGCATGCTCGATCCCCGCAGTGTTTCGTGCGCCCTCGATGCAGGCCATCTGCATGCCGAGGCAGATGCCGAGGAAAGGCACGTCGCGCTCGCGGGCGAAGCGGACGCTGGCGATCTTGCCTTCTGACCCGCGCTCGCCGAAGCCGCCGGGCACGAGGATGGCGTGCATCGGCTCGAGCTGCGCGGCGATCTGGTCCTCCTGCTCGAACAGCTCTGCGTCGAGCCATTTGACGTTGACCTTCACGCGGTTGGCGATGCCGCCATGCACCAGCGCTTCGTGCAGCGACTTATAGGCGTCGGGCAGCCCGACATATTTGCCGACCACGCCGATCGTCACCTCGCCTTCCGGATTGGTCAGGCGATCGACGATCTCGCTCCAGCGCGACAGGTCAGGGCTGCCCCCGGCGTCGATCCCGAAGGCGCGAAGCACTTCCTCGTCGAGGCCCTCGGCATGATAGGCCTCGGGAACCGCGTAGATGCTTTTGGCGTCGAGCGCGGGGATGACGGCTTCCTTGCGGACGTTGCAGAACAGCGCAATCTTGGCGCGCTCGCCCTCCGGCAAGGGCTGTTCGCAGCGGCAGACAAGAACGTCGGGCTGAATGCCGAGCGATGTCAGTTCGCGCACGCTGTGCTGCGTCGGCTTGGTCTTTAGTTCGCCCGCAGCGGCGATGTAAGGCACCAGCGTGACATGGACGAAAACGCTGTTCTCACGCCCGATGTCGTTGCGGAGCTGGCGGATGGCCTCGATGAACGGCAGCGATTCGATGTCGCCCACCGTGCCGCCGATTTCGCACAGCACGAAATCGAGGTCCTCGGCATCGGCCTGCGCGAAGGCCTTGATCGCATCGGTGACGTGCGGGATGACCTGCACCGTCGCGCCCAGATAGTCGCCGCGGCGTTCGCGCTGGATGATCGTCTGGTAAATGCGCCCGGACGTCACATTGTCGCTCTGTCGGCTCGGCACGCCGGTAAAGCGCTCATAATGGCCGAGATCGAGATCGGTCTCCGCTCCGTCGTCGGTCACATAGACTTCACCATGCTGATAGGGACTCATCGTCCCCGGATCGACGTTCAGATAGGGATCGAACTTGCGGATGCGGACCCGATAGCCACGCGCCTGGAGGAGAGCGGCGAGCGATGCCGCCATGAGACCCTTGCCAAGCGAGGAGACCACGCCGCCGGTGATGAAAATGAACCGCGCCATGGGAACTACTGCCTAGCCGCGAACCATACCCGACGACAAGCGCGCGAATCTCTCCGGCGCCCAAAAATATCAGGCAAGGGCGGCCAGGCCCTTTATGCTTGAGTTAATGGATCAGCGCGTGGTGGGCGCGGGCGAAGGCGTGGCAGGCGCCGGGGCGGCCGGGGCCGCGGGCGTGGCGCCGGCCTGCTGGGCGGCGGCGGCGAGCGGATCGTCGCTCGGCGGGGCCTGTGCGGGCGCGGGAGCCGACTGCTCGGTCGGCGCGCCCTGCTTGGCTAGGCTGGTGTCGATGTCGCTGGTGGGGTGCTCGCGCGCCGCCAGGAACGCCAGCCCGATGCTCAGCAGGATGAAAGCGGAAGCCAGAATGGCGGTCGCGCGCGTCAGGAAGTTCGATGCGCCGCGCGCCGACATCAGGCCGGCAGGGCTGCCCCCCGTCCCGAGCCCGCCCCCTTCGGAGCGCTGGACAAGGATGACGCCGACCAGAAAGGCGGCGATGATCGCCTGCACGACAAGAAGGAAAGTGAACATCGGCTTCTCGATTCCGCGTGAATTGGGAGGGGCGCCCTGCGCCGGTTGGCGGCGACTTAGCGACTCGGGGGCTGCTGTTCAACCGCTGCGGCGATAATCGGCGCGAAGTCTGCGGCCTTGAGGCTCGCGCCGCCGACCAGCGCCCCGTCGACATTGGCGACGGCGAGCAACTCGGACGCGTTGGAGGGTTTAACCGAGCCGCCGTAGAGGATGCGGACCCCCTTCCCCGCGTCGCCATAGAGCGCGACGAGCACCTTGCGGATCGCGGCGTGCATTTCGGCCACGTCGGCGATCGATGGCGTGCGCCCCGTGCCGATCGCCCAGACCGGCTCATAGGCGACGACGAGGCGTTCGGCCGCCGCCGGCAGCGATCCCGAAAGCTGCGCCTCGACGACGGTGACCGCGCTGCCGGCGTCGCGCTCGGCCTCTGTTTCGCCGACGCAGACGATCGCGGTCAGCCCGGCGGCGATCGCGGCGCCCGCCTTCGCACGGACTTCGGCGTCGGTCTCATGCTGGTCGGCGCGGCGTTCGCTATGGCCGACGATGGCGAGTTCGGCGCCAGCCTCGACGAGCATCGCCGCAGAGATGCAGCCGGTATGCGCTCCGCTTTGGGCGTGGTGAACATCCTGCGCGCCAATCGCGACGCCGCGTCCTGTAGAGGGGGCGATCAGCGTGAACGGCGGGCAGATGGCGACGTCGACGCCGGGTGCCGCGTCTGCAGCCCGGCTTATCAGATCGATCTCGCCCAGCGCGGCGCGATCGCCGTTCATCTTCCAGTTTCCCGCGATCAGCTTGCGCAAAGTTATCCCCCAAAGGCTCGATTATCTTGTCGGCGCCTTCTGGTCTTTCGCGGCGTAAATGTGAAGGGCTTCGGTCCCTCCTTGATGCGGCCCGCGCTCCCCCGTAAAGCGTCGCTCTTTCCGATGCAGTGACGGACAACGCATGCTTCCCTTTTTCCGCCGGCTGACCCACTCCAGAATGGGCCTCGCCATCGTCGGCCTGTTCCTCGTCGCGATCGCGGCCGGTTTCGTGATCACCGACTATAACAGCCTCGGGCTCAACGCAGGTGCGGACGGCGCGACGGTCGCGACGGTGGGCCGCGAGAAAGTGGGCGCGAACGAGATGTGGCTGCGCGTGCAGCGTCAGCTCGAACAGGCCAAGCAGCGCGATCCGCAATTGACGATGCAGCAACTGGTTTCCGATGGCGGCGTCGAGCAGATTCTCGACCAATATGTCGGCGGCGTCGCGATGCAGCAGTTTGCGGCGGCGCAGGGCATGACCGTCAGCCGCCGGCTTGAGGACGGGCAGATCGCCAGCATCCAGCAGTTCAAGGCGTTCAACGGCACGGTCGATCGCGCGATGATCAACCAGTTCCTCGCGCAGCAGCGCATGACCGAGAAGCAGTTCCGACAGGAAATCGACCGTGACGTGCTGGCGACGCAGTTGCTGCTGCCCGTCACCGGCGCGACGCGGGCGCCGGCGGGCGTCGCCCTGCCCTACGCCTCGATGCTGCTCGAGACTCGCGAGGGGCATCTGGGCTTCGTGCCCGTGTCCGCGATCAAGGCCGGCGCCGCCCCGACCGACGCCGAACTGAGCGCCTATTTTCAGCGTAATGCGGCGCGCTATTCGATCCCGGAACGGCGCACGGTGCGCTACGCGCTCATCTCGCGCGACGCGCTGGGTGCGGCTGCTACGCCGACCGACGCGGAGATCGCCAAATATTACAAGGATAATGAGGCGAAATATGCCGCGAGCGAAACGCGCAAGCTGAGCCAGGTCATCGCGCCGGACGAAGCGACCGCGAAGAAGATCGCCGCCGCCGTCGCGGGCGGCGCTACGCTGGAGGCGGCCGCCAGGGCCGCCGGCTATGAGGCCGCGACGCTGGACAAGCAGACCCGCCAGGGTTTCGCGACTGCGAGCACCCCGGCTTTCGCCGCCGCCGTCTTTGCGGCTCCCGCCGGCAAGCTTCTGCCCCCCGCGAAGTCGGCGCTGGGCTGGCACATCGCCCGCGTCGATGCGATCGAGGGTGCGCCCGGCAAGACGCTGGAACAGGCTCGCGCCGAAATCGTCGATGCGCTGAAGGCCGAGAAAGGCAATCAGTTGCTGTCCGATGCGATCGCCAAGATCGAGGATGCGATTTCCGATGGCTCGACCTTCGATGAAGTGGTGCAGGCCAGCCATCTGACGGCCCAGAAAACCAAGCCGCTGTTCGCCGGCGGCGTGGATCCCGATGCGCCGACCGCGCCGATCGCGCCTGAACTGGTCGTCGCCGCGAAGTCGGGCTTCGCATCCGAAGTCGACGACGATCCCACGGTCGAGCAGGTCGTACCCAATCAGAGCTTCGTTCTCGTCGATCTGGATGCGATCACGCCGGCAGCGCCGCCCGCGCTCGCCAGCATCCGCGACAGGGTGCTGAAGGATATGCTGACCGATCGCGCGCTCGACGCCGGGCGCAAGATCGCCGACGCCGTCGCCGCGAAGCTCAATGGCGGCGCGCCTTTCGCGCAGGCGATCGCCGGGGCCGGCGCGCCTCTCCCTCCGCCAGCGCCGTTCGGCGGCCGGCGCCAGGAAATGCTTCAGCAGGGCGCGCGCCCCAAGCCGGAGATGGCGCTGCTTTTCTCCATCCCCGAACATAAGGCGAAGGTGCTCGAAGCGCCCGACCGCACCGGCTGGTATATCGTCTATCTCGATAAGGTGACGCCGGGCGACGCGCGCGGCCGCGCTGACCTGCTCGGCGCCACGCAGATGCAGTTGTCGAGCGTGATCGCCGATGAATATGCGCAGCAATTCGTCGCGGCCGTCCGCGCAGAGGCCAAGGCGACGCGCAATCCCGCCGCGATCGGCAAGCTGAAGCGCGACCTTATCGGCGGCGTTCAGGGGCAGCAGTGACGGGCGGCGACGATGCAGGCGCCCGCGCCGCCTTGGCTTCGGGCAAGCCGGCGATCGTCTGGCGTCGGCTGATCGCCGATACCGAGACTGCGGTTTCGGCCGCGCTCAAGCTGATCGAGCCGGGGCGTGGCGATTATGTTCTCGAGTCAGTCGAGGGCGGCCAGACGCGCGGTCGGCACAGCCTGCTCGGCCTCGCCCCTGATCTGGTGTTCCGCGCCCGGGGCGATGCTGCGGAGATCAATCGCGACTGGGCGCATGATCGCGAGGCTTTCGCGCCGACTGGCAAAGGCGCGCTCGAATCGCTTCGCGCGCTGGTCGCCGAATGCAGGATGGATCTGCCGCCGGAAGTGCCGCGCGCGCTCGCCTGCCTTGTCGGCTATTTCGGCTATGAGACGGTCGGCCTTGTCGAGCGGCTGCCGCGCCCTGCGCCCAATCCGCTCGACCTGCCCGACATGCTGTTCGTGCGCCCGACGCTGATCCTCGTATTCGATCGGCTGACCGACGAGCTTTTCCTGATCGCGCCGCTGTGGAGCGAAGCCGATCCCGATGCGGCGATTGCGGAGGCCGTTGAACGGATCGAGGCCGCCGGTGCGCGGCTGGCCGGCGCTGTTCCGGCGGTTCGGCGCGAGGCGTCGCTTCCCGCCGTCCAGCCCGCCCCGACGCTGGCGCCCGGCCGCTACGGCGAAATGGTCGCGGCGGCGAAGGCCTATATCGAGTCAGGCGACATCTTTCAGGTAGTGCTCGCCCAGCGTTTCACTACGCCCTTCACCTTGCCGCCTTTCGACCTTTACCGCTCGCTCAGGCGGATCAACCCCTCTCCCTTCCTCTATTTCCTGGATCTGCCGGGCTTTGCGCTGATCGGCAGTTCGCCCGAAATCCTCGTCCGCGCTCGCGACGAGGAAGTGACGATCCGCCCGATCGCGGGCACCCGGCCGCGCGGCAGGACGGCGGCGGAGGATGTCGCCAATCGCGACAGCCTGCTGGCCGACCCCAAGGAGCGCGCCGAGCATCTGATGCTGCTCGATCTCGGCCGGAACGACGTCGGTCGCGTGGCGGCGGCGGGCAGCGTGCGCGTGACCGACAGCTATACGATCGAGTTTTACAGCCACGTCATGCACATCGTCTCGAACGTGGTCGGACGGATCGCGCCGGGCAAGGATGCGCTCGATGCACTGTTCGCCGGCTTTCCGGCGGGCACGGTGAGCGGCGCGCCCAAGGTTCGCGCCTGCCAGATCATCGCCGAGCTGGAGCCGGAAACGCGCGGAGCCTATGCCGGGGGCGTCGGCTATTTCTCGCCCGACGGATCGATGGATTCGTGCATCGTTCTGCGCACGGCCGTCGTTAAGGATGGCGTGATGCACGTGCAGGCCGGCGCCGGCATCGTCGCCGATAGCGACCCCGCCGCCGAGCAGCGCGAGTGTGAGGCCAAGGCCGGCGCGCTGTTCGCCGCCGCGCGCGAGGCGGTGGCTCGCGCCGGAGAAGCAGGATTTGGCCAATAATGGGACAATGCTCGGTCCATATGCTTTACAACATTCTAACGCCTGACTAATTCCACCGCATAACAAGGTCGCAAACCAGCCCGTTTGAACCGCCATCCTGCTCGGGTGGAGGAAATTATCCTTGGGGGAGTGTTTGGGAATGCGACCTTTTATCCAGTTTCTCGCGGCTGGCGCTGCGCTTTCAGTTGGCGTGGCCGCCAACGCTGCGCTTCCGGCCGGCTTTAACGTGACGATCGAGGCTCCGGGCGTTCAGCAGAACAGCTCGGCCACCTTTGATGCGTACGGCATTGAGACGTTCAACAATCTGACGCCGGGCAATTACAACACGTACGTCACCACCTTCGGCGGCAGCCCGATCACCGGTACCTACAGCTCGCTCAAGGTTCTCGCGGCCGACCAATATGGCGGCGCGGGCGGCAACGGCGAATATGCCGTCGCGGGGCTGGGCTATGGCAACAACAGCTATTCGCTGTCGCTCAGCGGCAATGGCGGCCAGCCGGTCAACTATTTCGGTTTCTGGCTGTCGGCGCTCGACGCGGGCAACATGCTGGAGTTCTACGATCACGGCACGCTGCTCGGCACGTTTACGCCCACTGATGTGAAGGCGCTGGTCGGCAATAGCGGCCCCTATTTCGGCAATCCGAACAATGGGCAGAACAGCGGCGAACCTTATGTGTTCGTCAATTTCTACAAGCAGGTCGGCGGCTTCGATCAGATCGTATTCCGTCAGACCAACCCGGGCGCCGGCTATGAGTCGGACAACCACACCGTCGGCTGGTGGACGCAGCAGGGCGGTAACCCCGTCCCCGGCATTCCCGAGCCCGCGACCTGGGCGATGCTGATCGCCGGCTTCGGCATGGTGGGCGCCGTCGCGCGCCGTCGCACGCGCATTATCGCCGCCGCCTGATCGAGGGGCTTTCGTCGGAACGCCGCCGTCCGCAAGGCCGGCGGCGTTTCCGCATCCGCAACAATCGGCGTTCAGGCGTCGATATCCTTTACAATTGTTTAATGGCTGCCCGCCTTCGCGGCCCTTAAAACGGCCTCAGAGGCCAATTGGCCCACATCCTGCTTAGTGTGGCGGCGTAACGTTTTTTGGGGAGTAGTATCGGTATGCGTAAAGATATCCAGTTTCTCGCGGCGGTTGCTGCGCTTTCGGTCAGCGCCGGCGCCAATGCTGCGCTTCCGGCCGGTTTCAACGTGACGATCGAGGCTCCGGGCGTTCAGCAGAACAGCTCGGCCACCTTTGACGCGTACGGCATCGAGACGTTCAACAATCTGACGCCGGGCAATTACAACACATACGTCACCACCTTTGGCGGCAGCCCGATCACCGGCGCCTACAGCTCGCTCAAGGTTCTCGCGGCCGATCAATATGGCGGCGCGGGCGGCAACGGCGAATATGCCGTCGCGGGGCTGGGCTATGGCAATAGCAGCTATTCGCTGACGCTCAGCGGCAATGGCGGCCAGCCGATCAACTATTTCGGTTTCTGGCTGTCGGCGCTCGACGCGGGCAACATGCTGGAGTTCTACGATCACGGCACGTTGCTCGGCACGTTCACGCCCACTGATGTGAAGGCGCTGGTCGGCACCGGCGGGGCTTATTACGGCAACCCGAACACCGGCCAGAATCATGGCGAGCCCTATGTGTTCGTCAATTTCTACAAGCAGGTCGGCGGCTTCGATCAGATCGTATTTCGTCAGACCAATCCGGGCGCCGGCTATGAGTCGGACAACCACACCGTCGGCTGGTGGACGCAGCAGGGCGGTAACCCCGTCCCCGGCGTTCCCGAGCCCGCGACCTGGGCGATGCTGATCGCCGGCTTCGGCATGATCGGCATGGCGTCGCGCCGCCGTTCGCGCGCCACTGTCGCGCTCGCCTGATTAAAAGGCATTTCGTCGGAACGCCGCCGCCCGCAAGGCCGGCGGCGTTTCCGCGTCTGCATCCTCCGCAAGGTTTGCCAAGCGAGGAGCCCCGGCGCTAAGGCAGCGCCATGATCCTCGTCATCGACAATTACGACAGCTTCACCTGGAACCTCGTCCATTATCTGATGGAGCTTGGGGCTGAGGTCGAGGTCGTGCGCAACGATGCTATCTCCGCAGGGCAGGCGCTGTCGTCAGGGGCCGAGGCTTTCCTGATCTCGCCGGGGCCGTGCACGCCGAATGAAGCAGGCATCTCGCTTGATCTCGTCGCCGCCGCGGCCGACGCGAAGCGGCCTTTGCTTGGCGTGTGCCTGGGGCATCAGGCGATCGGCCAGCATTTTGGCGGGCATGTGGTGCGCGGCGGGCTGATGCACGGCAAGACGTCGCCGGTGGAGCATGACGGCACCGGGCTGTTCGCCGGGCTCCCCTCGCCCTTCATCGCCACGCGCTATCATTCGCTGATCGTCGAGGACATTCCGGCTTCGCTTATCGTCAACGCGACCGCGCCGGACGGCAGCGTGATGGGCTTTCGTCACGAAAGCCTGCCGATCCACAGCGTCCAGTTCCACCCCGAAAGCATCGCGACCGAGCATGGCCATGATATGCTCGCCAATTTCATGAAGATCGCGGGTATCGCCGTGACGGAACGGGCATGACGCTGATCGCCGTCCTTCCTGATACAGCCGCGCCGCTCGACGAGGCGACGGCTGCGGCCGCGTTCGACGATATTTTCGAGGGGCGGGCGTCCGAAGCGGAGATTGCCCGTTTCCTGACCGGGCTTGCCGAGCGCGACGAGACGAGCATCGAGATCGCCGCCGCCGCACGGGCTTTGCGCGCCCGCATGATTCCGATTTCCGCCCCCGCCGGCGCGATCGACGTGTGCGGCACGGGCGGCGACGGCGCGCACAGCCTCAATATCTCGACGGCGGTGGCGATCGTCGTCGCGGCATGTGGGGTGCCCGTGGCGAAGCACGGCAATCGCGCCGCCTCATCGCGGGCGGGCGCGGCCGACACGCTCGAGGCGCTCGGCCTTGATCTCGATCGCGCCTCGGCGCTTGCCGAAGCGACGCTCGGCGACATCGGCATCGCCTTCCTGTTCGCGCAGGCGCATCACCCGGCGCTGGGGCGGCTCGCCGCCGTGCGTCGTTCGATCGGGCGGCGGACGATCTTCAACCTCATCGGGCCGCTGGCCAGCCCCGCGCGCGTCGCCCGCCAGCTCATCGGCGTCGCGCGGGTCGACTATCTGCCGACTGTCGCGGGTGCGCTGGATCTGCTGGGCGCCGAAGCCGCGATGATCGTGGCGGGCGAGGAAAATCTCGACGAGCTCTCGATCGCGGGGCCGAGCCGCGCAATCCGCATCGGCGCCTGCGGTCAGGACGACGATCGCATCACGCCCGAGGACGCCGGGCTCGTCCGCCATCCGCTCGATGCGATCCGGGGGGGCGATGCGGCGTTCAACGCGGCCGCGTTGCGTGCGCTGCTGATGGGCGAGACGGGCGCATATCGCGACGCCGTGCTGCTCAACAGCGCCGCTGCGCTGATTGTCGCGGGGCGCGCCGCGACGCTTTCCGAAGGCGTAGAGGAAGCCGCCGAAGCCATTGACCGCGGGCTTGCCAAGGCGCTGCTCGATTGCTGGATCGCGACCTGCAGATGACTGACAAGCTAGCCGAGATCGTCGCGACCAAGCGCGATCATGTCGCCCGGCGGAAGGCTGCGCGTATCGAACGCCCTGCCCCCACGCCGCCGCGCGGTTTCCGCGCCGCGCTCGACGCCAGGGTCGCGGCCGGACGCTTCGGGCTGATCGCCGAGATCAAGAAGGCAAGCCCGTCCAAGGGGCTGATCCGCGCCGATTTCGATCCGCCCGCACATGCCCGCGCCTATGAGGCGGGGGGCGCCGCCTGCCTGTCGGTGCTGACCGACGAACCCTATTTTATGGGGCATGACGACTATCTGGTCGCCGCGCGCGCCGCCGTTTCCCTGCCCTGCCTGCGCAAGGACTTCATGGTGGATCCGTGGCAGGTGAGCGAAGCGCGCGCTTTGGGCGCGGATGCGATCCTGATCATCGTGGCGGCGCTTGAGGATGGCGCGATGGCCGAGATCGAGGCGGCGGCGATCGACGAAGGCATGGATGTTCTGGTCGAGGTGCATGACGAGGCCGAGCTGGAACGTGCGCTTGCGCTCAAATCGCGGCTGATCGGCGTCAATAATCGCAATCTCAAGACCTTCGAGGTCGATCTCGCGACGAGCGAACGGCTTGCCGCGCGGGCGCCCGCCGGTTGCACATTGGTCGGCGAAAGCGGGATCTTCACGCCCGCCGACCTGCGCCGCCTTTCCAGTCATGGCGTCAACTGCTTCCTGGTCGGCGAATCGCTGATGCGGCAGGCGGATGTCGCTGCGGCGACGCGGGCGCTGCTCGCGCGATGAGCCGCCTCACCCATCTCGACGCCGGGGGCGCGGCGCATATGGTCGATGTGTCGGGCAAGGACGTGACGGCGCGCGAAGCCGTCGCCACCGGGCATATCGCGATGAACGCGGAAGCGCTAGCAGCCATCCGCGACGGCAGCGCCAGGAAGGGCGACGTGCTGGCGGTTGCGCGCATCGCGGGCATCATGGCCGCGAAGCGGACGAGCGATCTCATCCCGCTCTGTCACCCCATTCCGCTGTCCTCGGTCTCGATCGAGCTGACCGTCGGCGACAATGGCGTCGCGGTCACGGCCACTGCGCGGACGAGCGGGCAGACGGGGGTAGAGATGGAAGCGCTGACCGCCGCGTCGATCGCGCTGCTGACCATCTACGACATGGCGAAGGCGATCGATCGGGCGATGGTGATCGGCCCTGTGCAGCTCGCCGCCAAAAGCGGGGGCAAATCGGGCGACTGGGTGCGCGCATGATCAGCGTTTCCGAGGCGCAGGCGCGCCTGCTTGCGCTTGCCGAGCCGGTGGACATCGAACGGCTGCCGCTGCTGGCCGCCGCCGGGCGCTGGACGGCTGAAGCCGTCCCCGCGCTCCGCACCCAACCGGTGGCAGACCTGTCGGCGATGGATGGCTATGCGATCCGCTATGCCGAGCTGCCAGGGCCCTGGCGCGTGGTGGGCGAAGCTGCGGCTGGCGGCGTCGCCCTTCCCGCGCTCGCGCCGGGGGAGGCCGCGCGCATCTTTACCGGCGCGCCCGTGCCCGATGGCGCGGACACGGTGATGGTGCAGGAGGAAGCGGCGCGCGACGACGACATGCTTCGCCTCGCTGGCGAGGGGCCGCTGCGCATCGGCGCCAATATCCGCAGGGCGGGGTCGGACTTCGCGGCCGGTGCGCTCTTGGTCGCCGCAGGTGAAGGGCTGAACCCGGCGCGGATCGGCCTTGCGGCGCTCGGCGGCCATGGCGACATCGCCGTCCGCCGCCCCGTGCGCGTCGCGATCGTCTCGACTGGCGACGAACTGGTCGAACCTGGTTCGCCCGGCGACGCGGGGTTGCCCAATTCCAACGGCCCGATGCTGGCCGCCCTGCTGGGCGGATGGCCGGCCGAAATTGTCGATATGCGGATCGTGCGCGACGACCTGGCTGCGCTTGCGGCTGCATTCGTCGAGCTTGCGGCGCGCGCGGACATTCTCGTCACTATCGGCGGCGCGTCGGTGGGCGACCATGATCTCGTGAAGCCGGCGCTGGCGGCGGCGGGCGCGGAGATCGATTTCTGGCGGATCGCGATGCGCCCGGGCAAGCCGCTGCTCGCGGGACGGATCGGTACGACGGTCTGCCTCGGGCTGCCGGGCAATCCGGTATCGGCTTTCGTCACCGCAACGCTGTTCCTGCTGCCGCTGGTCGCGCGGCTGGGCGGCGCGGCCGACGCGCTTCCCCGGCCGCGCACGGCGATCCTTGGCAGCGACCTTCCGGCTGGCGGTCCGCGCGCCGAATATCTGCGTGCGCGCTTCGTCGACGGGGTTGTCGAACCGATTATGAGCCGGGACAGCGCTTTGCTCGGCATTCTCGCCTCGGCGGACGCGCTGATCGTCCGCGCGCCCTCCGCTCCGCCCCTCGGCGCGGGCGGGCGCGTGGATTATATCGCCATCGCTTGACGGAATGCTCGTCGTTGCCTACACGTTCTCCGTTCGTTCCGGCGGAGACTGAGCGATGCTGACGCGCAAGCAACATGAACTGGTCTGCTTCATCCATGATCGTCTGTCCGATGACGGGGTGTCGCCTTCGTTCGAGGAAATGAAGGAAGCGCTGGACCTCAAGTCCAAATCGGGGGTTCACCGCCTTATCAACGCGCTGGTCGAGCGCGGCTATATCCGCCGCCTGCCCAATCGCGCCCGCGCGCTTGAGGTTATCCGCATGCCCGAGCGTGGCGGCGCCGCTAAATCGGCGAGGCCTCCCGCCAATCTGCCTCCCGCCAGTCTGCCCAGGGCGCCGGTGCCGACGGCGGCGAACGACATTCTGGAGATTCCGCTGCATGGCCGTATTGCGGCAGGCATGCCGATCGAGGCGCTCGAAGGTCGCGAGATGCTGTCGGTGCCGGCGGCGCTGCTTGGTTCGGGCGAGCATTATGCGCTTGAGGTTTCGGGCGACTCGATGGTTGAGGCGGGCATCCTCGATGGCGACTATGCGCTCATTCGCCGCGCCGACAGCGCGCGCGACGGGCAGATCGTCGTCGCGCTCGTCGACGAGAATGAAGCGACGCTCAAATATTTCCGCCGCGAAGGTGCGATGGTCCGGCTCGATCCGGCCAATCGCGCCTATGATCCGCAACGCTATCGCCCCGATCAGGTGCGCGTGCAGGGGCATCTGGCGGGGCTGCTGCGCCGCTACTGACGCGCGCGCACCCACGGATGATCACCGGCCAGCCCTGCGACGCTGGTGATCCGGCCGCTGGCGAGCGCAATCGACAGGCCGCCGCTCCTGGCGAGGAACGGCCTGTCGAGCTTGAGCCAGCGCGGTTTGCAGCCGGCGGGGAGACGACGGTCTCCGATCACGATGTCAGCCATGCCGCAGGCCGCCACAAACGGTCGATATGGCAGCCGGTAGGAACTGCGCAGCGCAAGGATGCGCCAATCGCGCTCGCCGCGGCGGAGGCGGATGATGCAGGCATCCCTGCTGCAGCGGGCGTCGGGCAGCGCGTCGAGCAGATCCGGTTCGCCGTCCAGTCCTGCCGATTCCGCCATCAGGTCGCGCATATAATCTCCCGTGCGCGGGCGGAGGAGCGAGACGGCGCCTGCCTGCGTCCGGATCGCGACATGTCTGCCATCGCCCGTCACCAGCAGATCGGGCGGCGGGGTGGCGATCGCCCAGGTCGCGCCGGCCGCAAGCGGGACCAGTCCCCAGCTTCGCACCCGGCTTTTCCACAGCATGATCCACAACCCGCCCGCGACCATGAGGCCGAACGCTCCACGCGGCACTGACGGCAGCATCGCGACCGCGCCAGGCGAGTCCGCGACGTGATGGGCGACGGCGAGAAGAAGCGAGAGCGCCTTTCCCGCCAGCCACCAGAAAGGGGCCCCGAGCCCCGCCGCGTCGAAGAGCAGCGCCAGCGCCTCTGCCGGCATGATGATGAAGGTCGTCAGCGGAATCGCGACGATATTGGCCAGCGCGCCGTAAAGCCCCTGCTTGTGAAAGTGGAACAAGGCGATCGGCGCGAGCGCGAGTTCGACGATGAACCCGGTCAGCAGCAGCGAGGCGATCGTCCGCGCGCTGCGCGCCAGCGCCCCTTCTTCGCGCCGGGCGAACCAGGCCTGCGCCAGGCGCGACTCGTGGAAAGCGACGATCGCCGTCACGGCGGCGAAACTGAGCTGGAAGCTCGCGCCCACAACGCTTTCGGGCCAGAAGATCAGCACGATGATCGCCCCGGCCGCGACGAGACGCAGCGTCATCGCTTCGCGCCCCAGCGCCAGCCCGCCGAGCACGAGCAACGCCGCAACGCATGAACGGATCGTCGGCACTTCCGCGCCGGTAAGCAGCGTATAGCCGATGCCGGCAAGCGCCCCCGCGCCCGCCGCGATCAGCAGCAGCGGCGTGCGCAGCGCCAGCGTTTCGCTCATCGCCAGCAGCCGGAGCGTCGCGATCATCGCGAAGCCGACGACCGCGGTGATATGGAGTCCGCTGACCGACAGGAGGTGAGCCAGCCCCGATCGGCGCATCGCCTCCGCATCGGCTTCGGGCATGGCGCCCTGATCGCCCGTCGCCAGCGCGGCCGCGATCGCCCCTTCGCCACGATCGAGCTGCGCGCGGATATGCGCGGAAAGCCGTTCGCGCAGCCCGGGGCCGTGGGCGGTCCTTCCGCCGATGCGCTCGACCGGGCCGAAGGATCGCCCCGTCGCGCCGATCCGCTGGAACCAGGCGGCGAGCGCGAAATCATAGGCGCCGGGAAGCGCCGCCGGCGGTGGAGGCATCAGCCGCGCATTCAGGCGGATCATGTCGCCGCGCGCCAGATCGCCGGGCGCGTCGGCCGCCGGCAGATTTACCCGGATGCGAAAGGGCAGCGTCGGCGCGTTGACGGGGCGGAGCAGCACGCGCACCGCCTCGCGCGCCGCCAGTTCCTGCACCTGCTCGATCCGTCCGCTGACCGTCACGACTCTCGGCCGATCGAGCACCGGGGCGGCGACCCAGTCGGCGCGCGCCCAGATCAGCAGGCACCCCGCCGCCAGCGTCGCGCCGCCGATGACCGCCATCCGTCCCGCGCGCGATCCGCGCAGGACGAGGCCGAGCGCCGCGAGCGCGAGCGCCGCGAAAATGAAGGCTCCCCAGGCCGATTTCCCCGGCAATATGAACCACGCCCCGATTCCCGCCGCCAAAGCCACGGGAATCCACAGCGGCGCCTGATCGCGTTCCGCCTCCGCCCAGCGCTCGACTCGCTGTTTCAGTATCGAGACGCTACGGAAAAGGCTGATTTTCTGCCCCGTTTGTCGGGCCGGGTAAGCCGTGCTAGGGGCGGCGCCGTTCATCCTCCAAGCCTGGGAGCAAGCGCGCGTGAGCGCAAGCCGTGACGTCAACAAGGTCGTAACCCGCTTCGCCCCGTCTCCGACGGGATTCCTGCATATCGGGGGTGCGCGCACGGCGTTGTTCAACTGGCTCTATGCCCGCCATAATGGCGGCGAGTTTCAATTGCGCATCGAGGATACGGACAAGGTTCGCTCCACCCGGGAAGCGATCGACGCGATCATTGACGGGATGAAGTGGCTCGACCTCGATTGGGATGGCGATGTGCTGTTCCAGTCCTCGCGCGCCGCGCGCCATGCGGAGGTGGCCGAGGCGATGCTCGCATCGGGCGCCGCCTACCGCTGTTATGCGACCGCCGAGGAACTGGCCGAGCTGCGCGAACGGCAGCGCGCCGCGAAACTGCCGCTGCGCTATGACGGCCGCTGGCGCGACCGGGATGCTTCTGAGGCGCCTGAAGGCGCGCCGTTCAGCGTCCGCCTGCGCGCCGAGACCGAGGGCGAGACGACGATCCATGATCTCGTGCAAGGCCCCGTCACCGTGAGCAATTCGGAGCTGGATGACATGGTGCTGCTCCGTTCCGACGGCACGCCCACCTATATGCTGGCCGTCGTCGTCGACGATCACGACATGGGCGTTACGCATGTCATTCGCGGCGACGATCATCTGAACAATGCTTTCCGCCAGCTCGGGATTATCCGTGCGATGGGCTGGCCCGAACCGGTCTATGCGCATGTGCCGCTGATCCATGGGGCGGACGGGGCCAAGCTGTCGAAGCGGCATGGCGCGCTGGGCGTCGACGCCTATCGCGACGAAATGGGGCTGCTGCCAGAGGCGGTGGACAATTATCTCCTCCGCCTTGGCTGGGGGCATGGCGACGACGAGATCATCAGCCGCGCGCAGGCGATCGACTGGTTCGATATCGCCGATGTCGGTCGGGCGCCTTCGCGCTTCGACATGAAAAAGCTCGAAAATCTCAATGGTCATTATATTCGCGAAGCCGATGATGCGCGCCTGACCGATCTGGTCGCGCCGCGCATCGCGAAGCTTGTAGGCCGCGACGTTACGGCATCGGAGCAAGCGATTCTGCTTGCCGCCATGGCGTCGCTCAAGCCGCGTGCGAAAACGCTCGACGAAATCGCCGATGGCGCGCTTTTCCTCTTCGCCGAACGGCCATTGGCCCTCGACGAAAAGGCCTCTGCGCTGCTAGACGCGGCTGCCCGAGCGTTGTTGGGCGAAGTCCGTGAAGCGCTTGCCGCCGCACCATCCTGGAGTGTGGCGGATCTCGAAGAACAAGTGCGGCGGGTTGCAGAGGAAGCCGGATTGGGCCTTGGCAAGGTCGCGCAACCACTGCGCGCAGCGCTGACTGGGCGCACGACCTCGCCGGGTATTTTCGATGTTCTGGCCCTTCTGGGCCGGGACGAGTCGCTGGGGCGCATCGGTGATGCGGTCGTGGCGGCTCGGGTCTGAATATCAAGGAGTGCATGATGGTTGACACAAGCGCGAAGCTGACGATCGCAGGCAAGGAGCATGATTTTCCGGTGCGATCGGGCAGCGTCGGCCCCGATGTGATCGACATCCGCAAGCTCTACAGCCAGACGGACGCCTTCACTTACGACCCCGGCTTCACTTCGACCGCGAGCTGCGCGTCGAAGCTGACTTATATCGATGGCGATGCGGGCATCCTGCTCCATCGCGGCTACCCGATCGGCCAGCTCGCCGAACAGTCGACCTTCATGGAGGTCGCCCACCTGCTGCTCAACGGCGAACTGCCGAACCAGGATGAGCTGGACAAGTTCACCCACACCATCACGCGCCACACGATGCTGCATGAACAGCTCGCGACTTTCTATCGCGGTTTCCGTCGCGATGCGCACCCGATGGCGATCATGTGCGGTGTGGTCGGCGCGCTTTCGGCCTTCTACCACGACTCGACCGACATCACCGATCCGCAGCAGCGGATGATCGCCAGCCACCGCCTGATCGCCAAAATGCCGACGATCGCCGCGATGGCCTATAAATATTCGGTGGGTCAGCCGTTCCTCTATCCGGATAACTCGCAGAGCTATGCCGGCAATTTCCTGCGCATGACCTTCGGCGTGCCGGCCGAGCATTATGAGATCGATCCGGCCGTCGAGCGTGCGATGGACCGCATCTTCATCCTCCATGCCGATCACGAGCAGAACGCGTCGACCTCGACCGTGCGTCTCGCCGGTTCGTCGGGCGCAAATCCCTTCGCGTGCATCGCGGCGGGCATCGCCTGCCTGTGGGGCCCCGCGCATGGCGGCGCGAACGAAGCCGCGCTCAACATGCTCCGCGAGATTGGCCGTCCGGAGAAGATTCCGGAATATCTCGCCCGCGCCAAGGACAAGGATGATCCCTTCCGCCTGATGGGCTTCGGTCACCGCGTCTATAAGAATTACGATCCGCGCGCGACCGTGATGCAAAAGACGGTCCGTGAAGTGTTCGACGCGCTCAAGGTGTCCGATCCGGTGTTCGATGTCGCCCTGCAGCTCGAGGAAATCGCGCTCAAGGACGATTATTTCGTCGAGAAGAAGCTGTTCCCGAACGTCGATTTCTATTCGGGCGTCATCCTGTCGGCGATCGGCTTCCCGACCTCGATGTTCACCGCGCTCTTCGCGCTGGCCCGCACCGTGGGTTGGGTCGCTCAGTGGAACGAGATGATCTCGGATCCCGAGCAGAAGATCGGCCGTCCGCGCCAGCTCTATGTCGGGCCGACGCAGCGCGACTATGTGCCGCTCGCCGATCGCTGATCGGCTCTCGCGAACATAGCGTAATCGAGACCCCCGCGGCCCATGGCTGCGGGGGTTTTGCTTATCGGCCGCTTAGCGCGACGAGGATCCAGCCGAGGATCATGCCCGCGCCGCCGATCGGCGTGATCGCGCCCAGCCAGTGCGGCGCGCTGAAGGCCATCGCATAAAGCGTCCCGGCAAAGATTGTCGCGCCGCCCAGCAGCAGCCAGGCGGAACCGCGCCAGCGCCCGGCGACAGCAATGACGGCGACCGCGTGAACCAACTGGTAGAAGGCGCCCGTGCGCAACCAGTCCGCCGCCTGCCCGGCCGCGCCATGCGCCGCATAGGCGCCGGCTCCAACCGCGATCGCCGCCGACAGGGCCGCGAGGCGCGCCTGCGTGTCGCCGCGTCTCATGTCGCAGTCTGGTCCGCGACGTTGCGGCCCGCGTGCGGGCGAAGCATCACTTCGCGCGCGGCGTAAAGATCGCCGCTTTCCGCCTGCGCCACCAGCCGCTGATGATCGACATCGCGATAGCGCGCCTCGGCGTCGTCGATCTCGTCGATTTCGACGTCGAGCGCCTCCAGCGCCTGCCGCGCCATGACGATCGCCGATTCATACACTTCGCGCACCGTGCCCGCGATCGGCGCTTCGTAAAGCGCTATCACCTGACGCCGGTCGAACACGCGGACGAATATTTTCGCATCGGGGAACGACTCGGCCACGGTCGCCAGATGGTCGGCTTCCATCGGGTCGCCATCCTGGCAAAAGAGGATGAGCTGCGCCTCGCTCGCGCCCGCCAGCCGGAGCAGATCGACGCGCCGGCCGTCGCCATAATAGACCTTCACCGCGAAGGATGCGGAGACGTCGATCTGTTCCGCTTCCCAGTCGATCAGCGTCACCGCCAGCTTGTGCGCGGTCAGCAGTTGCGCGACCGTCTGGCCGAAGCGCCCGTAGCCGACGACGATCGCGGTCGCGCCGTCGCTGCTTGGCCCCTCCATATCGGTGCGCAGCTTGGCGGGCGCCCCCCGGAACCGCCGGCTGATCATCATCAGGAAGGGCGTGGTCGCCATCGACAGCGTCACGATCGCGCCGAACAGGCTGGCCGCCTGGGGTTCGATCAGCATCGCCTTCTGCGCCTGCGCGAACAGGACGAAGCCGAACTCGCCGCCCTGACTGAGCAGCAGGCCGAGCGCGAGCGCCGTTCGCCATTCCATCCGGGCGACGCGGGCGATGAGGAATATGATCGCCGCCTTGGTCGCAACCAGCGCCGTCGCCATGCCGACGATGAAAAAGGGGCGCGCGACGACGGCGTCGAGATCGAGCATCATCCCGACGGCGACGAAGAACAGGCCGAGCAGAACCGCACGGAACGGCTCGATATCGGCCTCCAGTTCATGCCGGTAGGGCGAATCGGCAAGCATCACGCCCGCGATGAAGGCGCCGAGCGCGGTCGACAGATGAAGCCACTGCATCACCGCGGCGCTTGCGAGCACGCAGAACAGCCCC
>QFNN01000026.1 GCA_003240855.1 Sphingomonas sanxanigenens | reverse complement strand
ATTTGGCGAAGATGTCGCAGCCAGTGGCTTCGCTCGGCCCCTTGAGGCGGACGAGCGGCGTATTGCCGATAAGCGCGAGCGTGTCGGGACGTGCCATGCCATACCGGATAGCCGAGCCTGTGGCGGAGCGGCAAGCGGGGTTATCGCTCCCCCGATCGCGACGCCTCCGCATTTTTTGTCACATTGGCGGCCTACACCTATTGACTGATCATGCTGCACTCGCGAAAGGCTTCACTCGCCATGAAGAGCCTCCCCCTTCCCGTCGCCGCCATCGCGGCGCTCCTCGCCCTCTCGGCCTGCGACAGCGGCAGCTCCAAGCCCGAGGTGATCGACACCAACCCCGATCCGATGGCCAACCAGCTCGCCAACGCCGCGCCGGTCGAGCTGCCGCCGTCGGTCAAGGAAAGCGTCAGCTATCGCTGCAAGGACAACAGCGTTGTCTATGTCGACTTCCTGTCGGATGCGAAGTCGGCCAACCTGCGCCTGCAGCGTTCGGACACGCCGACGCACGTCGTCGCGGAAGCCGAAGGCGGCGCGATGACCGGCAATGGCTGGTCGATCTCGGGCAACGGCAAGGCCGTCGAGATCGCGGTCAAGGGCGGCGCCGCGCAGAGCTGCAAGCGCTAAACCTCAACCGTTCATGACATGAGGGGCCGGCGGAGCGATCCGACCGGCCCTTTGCTTTGGGACGAGAGGCGAGGCCCGCCTGCCCATGCGCTCCTACGGATTCAAAGCCGCCGCCGATTTCCG
Organism: Sphingomonas sanxanigenens; assembly: GCA_003240855.1. GTDB lineage: Bacteria > Pseudomonadota > Alphaproteobacteria > Sphingomonadales > Sphingomonadaceae > Sphingomonas_L > Sphingomonas_L sanxanigenens_A. The sequence continues at coordinate 28,451 of QFNN01000026.1, read as the reverse complement.
GCCGACATGCGTATAGGCTCCGCCCGAACCGTCGGCCTGAAAGGAGACCGGGACGGCGACCAGCCGCCCGCAAACCCCGAACGTCCAGACTTCCTCCCAGCTTCCCTTGAAGCGCACCCCATAGAAATCCGGCGATAGATTGTCGCTCTTCGAGCTTATTCTGGTCTCCACCATCGTCATGCCCTCGCCGTCGCAGGCGGGATCGATCGCCTTGACCGACGTATAGGCCGCCAGCGCCGCATTCATGCTCGTATCGCGCATCAGCGCAGGCGAGGCGATCGACTCGCCATTATTCACCACGCGGGCGAGGATTTTGTCATCGGGCGTCTGCAAAATGAAGAAGCGCGTCTTGGGCGCCTTGGCGCAGCCGATGGGGACGCCATAGGCCAGCCAGGCATTTTTGATCTTCCCGGCATCGATGCTTTGCATCGCCATCGGATCTGCAGACGCCGGCGTGGGCTTTTCCATCCGCACCGCTGTGGGGGCGCACTGCGATTCCCTCGCCGCGATCGCCTTCAGCGTGGACAGCGCATCCGCCGCGATCTCGCGCTGATCGGGGATCGCGACATTGGCGTTCACGGCGCGCATTTTGGCCACGAACGCATCGTCCTGCGCGCCGGCCGGGGCAATGGCCCCCGCCCACGTCGCCGCCGCCGCCAGGAATATCGCCCTCATCTCCCGCTCCCCCCTACGCATCGCCAAAGCGCCTGCAGGCCCGTAAAACGCACTTGGATTTCGCGGCGTCGCCGCAGCCGCGGGTCAGGCAACCTCACCCATTGGCGACATGCTGGTTCTGCCGCGCCCAGGCGGCGGCGCGGCGGCGCAGGCGCGATGCGTCGACGCCGCGCGCCAGCGGGCGGGGCTTGTAGGGCTTGTCGCCCATCTGCGGCATCAGCCCGGCATAGGCGGGCGACATCTCGGCAATCTCCAGCGCGCGTTCGTGAACGGTCCGCGTGTCGCCGGGAATGACGTCGAGGCAGATATGCGCGGGCGACGGCAAACCATAGGCCTCGCGCATTTCGCGGACGGCGTCCTCCGACACTTCGACGCGATAGGCTACGCCTTCACCCTCGCCATAGGATACCGGATCGCCGAGCAAGGTCACGCGCCAGCCCATGTTCATGAACAGCGGCAGCAGGCGGACTTCGGAAAAGGCGATATAGCTCGTCACGCCATGCGCCAGAGCGACTTCCAGCGGGGTCAGCATCAGCATCGCGCGCCGGCGCTGGTTATGCGGCTTGCCACCGGTTTCCAGGCAGAAGCCGCGACTGAACTCCCATGTCTTTTCGTCGTTCAGCCCGTCGACGCCGTCGGCGACTGCGTTGGGAAAGACATCGACCAGCATCGAATGGTCAGTCGTCGGGCGATAGCGCCCGGCCATGCTGACGCGCCCGCGCATGTCGAAGCCGATCCCGTAGATCGCCTTCTCGTCATCATATTGATCATATTCGCGGCCGTCAGGCGTGACGTTGAGCTGCCAGCCCAACTCATCGACGAACACCGCCTTGCGCGTACGCGCCAAGTCCTCGAGCTCGCGCTCGTACAGACTGCGATTTTTTTCGGTCACCAGATGCAGCACCACCAACACCCCCAAGCGACCGCATGAGCGACCCACTCAGGAATAATAGTCTATTTTGCCGTGGGATAAAGCATCAAAATCAGGAATCGTGCTAAGCAAAAGCCCGCGCCGCGCGGCTGTAGCCACGGCTTGCTGAGGCGATTTCGCGTCCAGCGCGACGCGCGCCAGCGTGATGCTTTCGCGCACTGAAGCGACGCTGCGATCGAGCTTTGCGGCAATATCCACGAGCCGATCACCGACCAGAATCCGTCCCAAAATGAAACGGTCATAGACACTTAGCCCCGATGCGCCGGCCACCTCCTCGGCGCGCCGGGCAAGCTCCAGCCCGCGTGCGACATAAAGCACGGCATAGCCGCGCACCCGCGCCGCAGCTTCGGGACCGGGCCGGCGCGCGAGCCGAAGCACGACGCCGCCCTCGCCGCGATAGACATCATGGCAATCGGCGCGATTCACCAGTTGGGGCGAATCGCCGAAAACCGCCTCGACATTTCCGCCCTCGATTCGCGCGCAGATATGTCCTTCGATTCCGTCCGCCGCCAGCACAGCCGCAAAGGCCTCGACCAGCGGCTCGAGCTGCGGCGCGGTCAGCACCATCGCGCGCAGCCGGGCGCGGGCATTTTCTGCCGAGCGGATCGATGATGCGGTCGCACGCGCAGGCATGGCGCACCCCTTCCTGACGAATGACGATCATGCCACTCTAGGAGGACGGGGTTAACGATCCGTTCGCCGCTCTATCCCGCAATTTTCCTTTTTTTGCGTTCGCCTTCCCTGTGTCGGTAAGTCTCCTTTAAGGCTTGTCGGCTAGTCCGATCCGGCGAGCGCAACTTGACCGAGATAACCTCCCTTCTTCCCGGCGCGGCCGGAGATCACAGCGGCCAGACGCCGCCGGCGCTGCTTGCGTCGGCCTTCCGTCTTGCCGGGGTCGGGCTGTGCCGGGTCAGCGGAATCCACGAACCCGTCAGCCTCGATCCCGTCGCCTCGGGCATGATCGAGATCGCCGACGGCGCCAGGCCGCGCGCGCTGCTGCGCCAGGCCGATCCCGAATCGCGATCGAAGCTGATCACCGCCGTCCGCCGCGCGCTGGCGGGCGAGCCGGGCCGGCTCGACATGAGCTGGCTGCTCGGCGACACGCTGGCGCACACCGATGTCGGCGTCACGCTCAGCGACGACGATGGCGTCCCCGTCCTCCTTTTCACCCTTGCCGATCGCACCGCCGAGCGCGAGGAGATGGCCCAGCTCCGCCGCCGCAACAAGCATCTGTGGCAGACGGTCGACCTCAATCCCCAGCTTCCCTGGCTGGCGGAGCAGGACAAGGGCGTCATCGCCGTCACCGACCGCTATCTGAAGCTCGTCGGGCTGAAGGAAGAAGAGGCGCTCGGCTTCCTCGGCTGGATGAAGGTCGTCCACCCCGACGATCTGGAAAAGATGCAGGCCGCCGTCGGCCGCGCGATGATGACCAACGAGGCGATGGACATCCGCCTGCGCTTCAAGGTCGCCAACCAGGAATATCGCTGGATGCGTTCGCAGTGTTTCCCGCTGCGCAACGAGGAAGGCAATGTCGTTCAGTGGTATGGCTATACGGAGGACATCCACGAAACCGTCCTCGCCGAGATGGAGACGCGCTGGGCTGCGGACCATGACTCGCTGACGGCGCTTCCCAATCGCGCGTTGTTCAACCGCCGGCTCGACGAGACGATCGCCCGCGCCGCGCAGGATATGACGCGCGTCGGGCTGATGGTGCTCGACCTCGATCACTTCAAGGACGTGAACGACCTGTTCGGCCACGATGCCGGCGACAAGCTGCTCGTCCAGTTCTCGAAAGTCCTCCAGAACAGCATTTTCGTCGAGGCGACGATCGCGCGGCTGGGCGGCGACGAGTTTGCGATCCTGCTGCCCAACCTCGAAAATCCGCAGGTGATGCAGGACACGATCGACGCGATCTTCGCGGAGCTGAAAACCCCGATCAAGTTTGATGGCCGCGATTTCGACTGCCGCGCCAGCGCCGGCTGGGCGATCTACCCGACCCAGGCGGCAAACGCGTCCGAACTGTTCAAGCACGCCGATATCGCGCTCTACGAAGCCAAGAACACCGGCCGCGGCCGCTATATGGCGTTCGAGCCGCGGATGAAGAATGCGATGCAGCGCCGCGTCGCGATGATCAACCTCGGCCGCGAGGCGGTCGAGAATGGCCGGCTGCTGCCATATTACCAGCCCGAATATTCGCTCGAAACCGGCGAGATCATCGGCTTCGAGGCGCTGCTGCGCCGCCGCGACCGCAATGGCGCGATCTGCCTGCCGGGCAGCATCTACGAGGCGTTCCACGATTTCGAGGTCGCCGAGGCGATCGGGATCGAGATGCTCAACATGATCGTGCGCGACATGGCCGACTGGCGCGCGCGCGGCATCGATTTCGGCGTCATGTCGATCAACGCATCGACCGCCGAGTTCCGCAACCGCGATTTCATCCAGCGGCTGATCGACCATGCCGACGGCGCGGGCATCCCGCGCGACCGCTTCTGCGTCGAGGTCAATGAGGACGTATTCGTGGGCCGCGCCGCGCCGCTCGTCCGCCAGATGATCCTCGAACTGAAGCAGGAAGGCTTCAGCATCGCGCTCGACGATTTCGGCACGGGCTACGCCTCGCTCAGCCATTTGCGCGAAATCCCGGTCGACTCGCTCAAGATCGACCGCAGCTTCATCATGGACCTGTTCGGCGAGGCCGGCAGCGGCAACGACAGCGCGGCGATCGTCTCGGCGATCATCAAGCTCGGCCATTCGCTGGGCATGACCGTGGTCGCCGAAGGCATCGAGACGCGCCGCCAGGCCGTGTTCCTCAAATCGCACGGCTGCACGATCGGCCAGGGCTTCCTCTTCGGCCGCCCCGCCCCCAAGGCAGTGGTCGAGGAACTGCTGCTGGGCGCGCGCAAGATCGCGTAAAAGCGGCGTCTGCTGCGAAACTTTTGGATTTATTCGCCTTAACGGGACATCGTAGGCAGATGCGCGAAGGCGAATTTGTTTCACCCAGTTCGGGCTGGATAGGTCATGTGCAGGGCATGTTTGCCAATTGCTCGGCGGCTCGCAGGCTTCGTCGCGTGCTTGCCAGCCGACTGCCGTTCTTGACGCTCGCGAGCGACGTTACTGACGTAATTTACGCAAGCTGGGTCATCCCGACCGGCCGATTGAGCGGCATCATTCCGCACGGCATCCATTTGATCGAGCGTGACGGGTCGACGATCTTCACCACCCTGTCTTACCGTCACGGCCATTTCGGCCCTGCCTTCCTGGGGCCACTACGCCGCTTGTTTCCTTCGCCGCTTCAAAGCAACTGGCGCCTTTACATCGACCATGTCAGCAGCGGCGTTCCCGAAAGAACGGTGCTGTTTGTCCGCAACGTCTTTGACAGTGCCCTGTATGCGCTGGGGACGCGCATATTTAGCGACAGTCTGCCATCGCACTTGGCCCGGACCTTTTTGCTTTCAAGCAATCAGGCCGGGGACCAACTGGAGATAAGTGGTCCGGGCAGCGCGCCAACGATTGGCCTGACGACCAAAGAAACGCCCGTCGGCGAACTACCGTCGGCGTTCCAGCCCTTCTTCTCAAGCTGGGACGAGGCCGTGACCTTCATCTGCCTGCAGGATGCAGCAATCGCAACTCTACCAGACGAGGATGATCTGGCTTTCGCACAAATTGACCTGCCGATCGAGGTTGCGACAATCCTCGCGCGTGAGGCCACCAGCTTTGAAGCAGGCTCTTTTTTACGGCAGATAGGCGCTGTATCGCCGCCCTTCTGCTTCACGGTGCCAGCGGTTCCTTTTCGGGTGTTGTCGGAGCGGTTAATCGGTTCGCGCTGACCCCCTCACGCCCCCTGCATCAATGCAGCCATGCGCCGGTTCATCTCGTCCTCGGACACATCCTCGACATGCGTGGCGATCGTCCATTCATGGCCGAACGGATCGATGAGCGTGCCCGATCGGTCGCCGTAGAACTGATTCTGCACCGGGCGCAGCTCGGTCGCGCCCGCCGCGATCGCCTTTGCGAAGGCGGCGTCGACGTCCGCCAGATAAAGCGTGAAGGCCACTGACACCCCGCCGCGCGCCTTGGGGCTGAGCTTGTCGACATGCTCCCATTCGTCGGAGAGCATCAGGTGCGAATCGCCGATCAGTATCTCGGCATGGCCGATCTTGTCGCCCATCGGCATCCGCATCACTTCGGTCGCGCCGAAGGCCTCGCCATACCATTTGATCGCCGCGTCGGCGCCATCGACGGTGATATAGGGAGTGATGCTGTGGAAGCCGGCCGGGACGAAGGACGTCATCTGCGCTCTCCTCGCATGAGTCTGCGCTTGGTATAGCCTTTCTGGCTGACATATGCGCGCAAGGACGCTACCGGCTCCCGCATGACCGAGATCACGCCCCAGATCGTCGCCGAACACGGCCTGTCCCCGGAAGAATATGAGCGCGTCCTGGCCAGCATGGGCCGCGAACCCAACCTGACCGAGCTTGGCATCTTCTCGGTCATGTGGTCCGAGCATTGCTCGTACAAATCGTCGCGCATCCACCTGAAGAAGCTGCCGACCAAGGGCCCGCAGGTCATTTGCGGCCCCGGCGAGAATGCCGGCGTCGTCGATATCGGCGACGGGCAGGCGGCGATCTTCAAGATGGAGAGCCACAACCACCCCTCCTATATCGAGCCCTATCAGGGCGCGGCGACGGGCGTGGGCGGCATCCTGCGCGACGTGTTCACCATGGGCGCGCGCCCGGTCGCCAACCTGAACGCGCTGCGCTTCGGCCGGCCCGATCACCCCAGGATGCGCCACCTGATCGCGGGCGTGGTCCACGGCATCGGCGGCTACGGCAATTGCGTGGGCGTGCCGACCGTTGGCGGCGAGGTCAATTTCCACACCGCCTATGACGGCAACATCCTGGTCAACGCGATGACCGTGGGCGTCGCCGAGACGGACAAGATCTTCTATTCGGCGGCCTCGGGCGTCGGCAATCCGATCGTCTATGTCGGATCCAAGACCGGGCGCGACGGCATCCACGGCGCGACGATGGCGAGCGCCGACTTCTCCGAGGATTCGGAGGAGAAGCGCCCCACCGTCCAGGTCGGCGATCCCTTTACCGAGAAATTGCTGATCGAGGCCTGCCTCGAGCTCATGGCCTCCGACGCGATCGTCGCGATCCAGGACATGGGGGCCGCCGGCCTCACCTCCTCCTCGGTCGAGATGGCGTCGAAGGGCGGCGTCGGCATCGAGCTAAACATGGACGCCGTGCCTCAGCGCGAAGAGGGCATGACGCCCTATGAAATGATGCTCAGCGAAAGCCAGGAGCGTATGCTCATGGTGCTGAAGCCCGGCCGCGAGGCCTTCGCCGAGGCGATCTTCACCAAGTGGGAGCTTGATTTCGCGGTGATCGGCCATGTCACCGACACCGGCCGCATGGTGCTGACGTGGAAGGGCGAGACCGTCGCCGACATCCCGCTCGGCCCGCTCGCCGACGAAGCGCCGCTCTACGATCGCCCCCATGTCGCGACGCCCAGGCCCGCCGCGCTCGAAAACCCGCCCGAGACGAGCGACATCGCCGGCGACCTGATCAAGCTGATGGGTTCGCCCGATATCGCCTCGCGCCGCTGGATCTGGGAACAATATGACCACATGGTCGGCGCCGACACCGTCCAGCGCCCGGGCGGCGATGCGGCCGTCGTGCGCGTCCACGGCACGCAAAAGGGACTGGCGATCACCACCGATTGCACCCCGCGCTACTGCTTCGCCGATCCCTATGAAGGCGGCAAGCAGGCCATCGCCGAGGCCTATCGCAACCTTTCCGCAGTCGGCGCGAAGCCGCTTGCAACCACGGACTGCATGAACTTCGGCAATCCGCAGCGCCCCGAGATCATGGGCCAGTTCGTCGGCTGTATCGAAGGCATGGCCGAGGCGTGCGCTGCGCTCGACTTCCCGATCGTCTCGGGCAACGTCTCGCTCTACAACGAGACCAAGAATGACGACGGCAGCGGCAGCGCGATTCTGCCCACCCCCGCGATCGGCGCGGTCGGGCTGCTCGCCGACTGGTCCAAATCGGCGACCATCGCGTTCAAGAATAGCGGCGACGTGATCCTGGCCGTCGGCACGCGCACCGGCCATCTCGGCCAGTCGATCTGGCTGCGCGAAGTCCATGGCCGCGAGGAAGGCCCGCCCCCGCCCGTCGATCTCGTCGCCGAGCGCAAGGCTGGCGAGCTGATCCGCGCCGCGATCGACGCGGGCCAGCTTTCGGCAGTCCACGACGTGTCCGACGGGGGCATCGCCGTGACGCTCGCCGAAATGGCGCTGGCCGGCAATATCGGGGCGATGATCGACAAGCCCCAGCCCTTCTCCTGCGCGCGCGCCTTCTTCGCCGAGGATCAGGGCGTCTATGTCGTCACGGTCCACGATTATGCGCTGGTCGATTTCCTCGCCGCCGCGACCGACGCCGAAGTCGAGGTCGAGCCGCTGGGCCGCACCTGCGGCAGCCGCCTGATCTTCGAGCGCCCGACGCAGGATCACGCGGTGACGCTCGCGGAGCTGCGCGCCGCGCACGAAGGCTTCTTCCCGAGGCTCATGGGCGAGGACGCCGCGCTCGCCTGATCCGCCTGCGTTTACAACGCGCCGGCATCGCTTCATCATTGCGTCTCGGGTCGGAGGCGCAAGGGGAAGCCGATGCGGGATGGGGTAAGCACGGGCGCGGGGTCGCCGCAGTGACCGGGGCCGGCGCGGGCATCCGCATTCGCCTGCTCACCGCCATCGATCTGACCGGCACGTTCGTCCTTGCGGTGCATGGCGCTTCGGTCGCGGCGGCGGCCGGGCTCGATCTGCTCGGCATCGTCGCCATCGCGCTGATTTCGGCGATGGGCGGCGGCATCATCCGCGATCTGCTCGTCGGCGAATCCCCGCCCGAGGCGCTGCGCCACTGGCCGCTCATCACCGTCGCGCTCACCGGCGCGCTGCTCGCCATCCTCTTCGTCCACCGCGTCGAGATCGTGCCCGAAGGCCCGCTGCTCGTCATCGACGCGCTGGGCCTCTCGCTGCTCGCCGTCGCGGCTGCCGAAAAGTCGCTCGACTATAAGCTGACGCCCGTCGCTGCGATTCTGATGGCGGCGATCGGCGGATGCGGCGGCGGCGCGATCCGCGACGTGCTGCTGATGCAGGTGCCCGCCGTCCTGCGCACCGATTTTCTGGCGACCGCAGCGATCGCCGGCGCTGCCATTCTCGTCGCCGGCCGCTATATCGGCATGCGCCCCGGCTGGGCGGCGCTTGCGGGCGGCGTCACCTGCTGCCTGCTCCGTTTGCTCGCCATCTGGCAGGGCTGGCAGCTCCCCCACTTTTGACGCGCGCGGCAATCGCCTGTAAGCGCGCTGCCCCGCCAGAGGGAAACAGAGAGGATTTACGATGCTCAGGCCCATCGCGCTCGCCACCGCCATTGCCGGCACGCTCGACATCATCGCGGCCTTCATCTTTGCGGGGATGAGCGGCGTGCCCCCGCTCGCCGCGCTCCGCTTCGTCGCCAGCGGCCCATTCGGCGACGCCATCCCCGCCACGCCCGCATGGAGCCTTGTCGGCCTCCTCGTCCATTTCGCGATCATGGCGTGCATGGCCGCCGCCTACCTTCTCGCGGCACGCTTCATCCCGGCGCTTCTCCGCAGTCCCGTTATCGCGGGGCTTGCCTATGGCGTGCTGCTGTGGGGCGTGATGTACTGGATCGTCCGGCCGATGCGCTGGCCCGCAATGCCCCTGCCCCATACCGCCTGGGACATCGGCAGCGCGCTCTTCTCGCACTGCATCCTCGTCGGCCTGCCGATCGCTCTGATCGCGGCGCGGTATTTGCGCGGCGCCAGGCGCTGACGCCCACGCCCTTTCCTACAGCCCCCGATCCGTGCCATTCTCGCCCTTTCGGGCATCCACCATCGGCGACGCGGGGGCGATCATGGCGACGGCGGCGACCAGCGCTGGCTATTCGGGCACGCCGCTTGCGAAGAAGCTGTCGCTCAGGCCCGGCCTGCGCGTCTGGTTCGATGCCATGCCCGACAGCGTCGCGGCCGGGATCGACACGCCCGGCCTGATCCGCCTGCCCGCGCCGCAGCCCCCGATCGACGCCGCGCATATCTTCGTGGTTGAACGCGCGGTCATGGAAGCGAAGCTCGCGGCGCTCCGCCCGCTGCTCGCGCCCACGGGCTTCATCTGGGTTTCCTGGCCCAAAAAGGCGTCGAAGGCGCCGACCGACATCACCGAGGATGTGATCCGCGCTGTCATCCTCCCGGCCAGCGACCTGGTCGACGTCAAGGTCTGCGCAGTCGACGCCATCTGGTCGGGGCTGAAACTGATGATCCGGAAGGAGGCGCGATGAACCGGCTGCCGAAGGCTCCGGGCGCAACGCTCCAGCCTCTCAACTTTGTCAACTTCGCATCCGCCGGAAGGGCCGCGCCATGAGCGAATCCAGCCGTATCGCCACGCTCGACGCCGTCCGCGGCTTCGCGGTGATGGGCATCCTCCTGCTCAACATCGTCGATTTCGCGATGCCCGGCTACGCCTATGTCGATCCCAACTATTATGGCGGGGCGACCGGGCTGAACCATGCTGCATGGACCGTCGTCTATACGCTGTTCGACGGGAAGATGCGCGGCCTGTTCACGATGATGTTCGGCGCCTCGACCGTGCTCATCGCCGAACGCGCGCTGCGATCGGGCGAAAACCCGGCGCGCGTCCATTATGCGCGCATGATCTCGCTGTTCGCGATCGGCATGATCCACGCCTATTTCATCTGGTACGGCGACATCCTCGTCCTTTACGCGGTATGCGGCGCGATCGCTTTCCTGTTCTGGCGCATGGCCCCGCGCAAGCTGCTCGCCATCGGCGTCATCCTGCTCGCGCTCAAGCTGGTGATCGGCACCGTCCATTACGCCGGCAGCGCGCGCTACGAGGCCGCCGCCAGCGCGCCCGGCGCCAGCACCGCGCTGAAGCGCGATTGGCAGGCTTATCGCGACGCGATGGCGCCCCCGCCGGAAACGGCGGCTGACGATCTCAAGGCCTATCGCGGATCCTGGCATGACGCGCTTGTCGCGCGCGCGAAGATGGCCTTCTTCTTCCAAACCTTCCTCGAACTATTCTCGATCCCCGATACGCTCGCGCTGATAGCCATCGGCATGGCGCTCTATCGACTGGGCTTCTTCAGCGGCCTGTGGTCGAAGCAAAGCTACCGGCGGCTCGCCTTCTGGTCCTTCGCGATCGGCATCCCGCTTTACGCGCCGATCGTGATGTGGATCGACGCGACGCGCTTCTCGCCCGTCACGCTGCTGATGACCGAGGCGATCCAGCTCAGCATCCTGCGCCCCTTCCTGTCGCTCGCCTGGGCTGCGCTGGTCATCCTGTTCATGCAATCGGGCAGCGCGCGCTGGCTGGCCGATCGCCTCGCGGCGGCGGGGCGCATGGCCTTTTCCAACTATCTCGGCACCAGCATCGTCTGCACGACATTGTTCAACGGCTATGGCTTCGGCTGGTACGGCTATCTGCAGCGCTGGCAGTGCTACATCGTGGTCGCGCTCGTGTGGGCGCTGATCCTGCTCTGGTCGAAGCCCTGGCTCGATCGCTTCGCCTACGGCCCCTTTGAATGGCTGTGGCGATCGCTGGCGCGGATGAAGATTCAGCCTTTCCGCCGCACACGACCTCTTGCAACAGATTCGCAATAGCCCTAAATCAGCGGCGCAAGAGGAGCCGCACCGGATGGTCGTTTGCGTTTGTAATGCGATTCGCGAAAAGGATGTTCGCCACGCCGCGCGTCAGGGCTGTGGCGATCCGCTTTCGGCCTATGCCAGCCTCGGGCGCCGTCCCCGCTGCGGTCAATGCGTCTCGTTCGCACGCGAGATCATCGCTGCCGAGCGCGCTACTGCGTGACGCTCGCAGCGTGCGAAACGCGCTGATTTCCGCCATTTTCTGATGATTTCCGGTCTCTTGGGCGCTATAGTCCGCGCAAACGAGGAGACAGCGAATGAAGGGTGACGCGAAAGTCATCGACTATCTGAACGACGCGCTCAAGAATGAGCTGACGGCGATCAACCAATATTGGCTTCACTATCGCCTGCTCGACAATTGGGGCGTCCAGAAGCTCGCCGAGTTCGAGCGCCACGAATCAATCGACGAGATGAAGCATGCCGACTGGCTGGCGGAACGCATCCTGTTCCTCGAAGGCCTGCCCAATTTCCAGATGCTCGGCCGCCTGCGCATCGGCGAAACGGTTGAGGAAGTGCTGAAGGCCGATCTCGCGCTTGAGAATGACGCGCTGCCGCTGCTCCGCGACGCGATCGAACATAGCGAGAAAGTGCGCGACTATGTCAGCCGCGACCTGTTCCGCCGCATCCTCGACAGCGAGGAAGACCATGTCGACATGCTCGAAAAGCAGTTCGACATGATCAAGCAGATGGGGATCCAGAACTACATCCAGCTCCAGTCGAAGCCCGCCGGGAGCGACGACTAAGGATCTGGAGTCCGGCTGATCGCGTCGCCGCCCTGCGCTTCAGCGCGTTCGGGAAAGCCTAGCCCCGCCCGAAACTCTGCGCCTTGCGGCCAAAGGCCGGGCGGCGTTCGACCAGCGGATTGGTCTCGCGGTCGAACAGCGCCAGCGTCTCCTCGAACAGGGGGCGCAGGCGCACCACCTTCTCGATCAGTTCGTCAGGCGCCTGGTGCATTTCCACGCAGCGCCGCGCGACCACTTCGATCTCCTCGGCAAGCGCCGCCAGCGGCTCCGCGCCAAATTGGCGCGATTCGCCTTTCAGCGTATGCGCCGGCAGCACCAGCGCCGCCGCGATCGCGCCGCGCATCGCGGTTTCGATCTGCGTCACCGATTTGGCGCCATCCTCGCGGAAATAGCCGAGGATACGCACGAAATCGGCGCCCAGATCGGCGCGCGTTTCCTGGAACATCGTCCAGTCAATCAGTTCTGACTGCATGTCGGACACTGCGCCCGTATCCCTTTATCCCGTCGGTTCGGCTCGATAAGCCTTCGCGAACATCATAGGGACGGATAGTAAATGACGGGTTGATGGCTCGCGCCGAAAGCGTCGGCTTCAGCGCCGCCGCCGGATGCGCAGCCCCGCGCCGATCGCGGTCGCTTCCTCAACGACGCTCCAGCCCTGTTCGGCGGCCAGCGCGTCGATCTCGCGCGGGGCGGCGGGGTCGTCCGACACGATCAGCGCCTCTTCCGCCACGCGCATTGCGCGCGCCAGCCTCAACGCCGGCCAGGGACAGCGCATCCCGCGCGCGTCAATCACCGGTCGAAGGGATTTTTGGGCGCCCGCACAGTCAGCCGCACCGGCACCGCGCCAAAGCCCAACTCGCGCCTGATGCCGTTGAGCAGATAACGCCGATAGCTCTCGGGCAATTGATCGACGCGGGTGCCGAACAGGATGAAGCTGGGGGGGCGCGTCTTGGCCTGCGTCACATAGCGCAGCTTGATGCGCCTGCCGCCGGGCGCGGGGGGCGGATTCTTCTCCACCGCGCGTTCAAGCCAGCGATTAATCTGCCCCGTGGTCACGCGCTTCGACCAGGCCTCGCGCACCTCGAAGGCAGTCGCCAGAAGCTGGTCGAGCCCCTTGCCTGTCGCCGCCGACACAGTGAGCACCGGCAGACCCTTGACCTGCGCCAGTCCCTCGTCGAGCGCCGCGCGCACGCCGTTGAACAGCGCGCTGGGATTTTCCGCGACGTCCCACTTGTTGAGCGCGATAATCAGCGCGCGGCCTTCCTGCAGCACGAGGTCGGCGATGCGCAGATCCTGCGCCTCCAGCCCGCGCGTGGCGTCGAGCAGCAGCACCACGACCTCGGCGAAGTCGACCGCGTGGAGCGCATCGGCGACCGACAGCTTCTCCAGCTTGTCCTGCACATTGGCGCGCTTGCGCATCCCCGCGGTGTCGATCAGCCGGATGGGGCGGCCCTGCCACTCCCAGTCGACCGCGATCGAATCGCGCGTGATCCCGGCCTCGGGTCCGGTAATCATCCGATCCTCGCCCAGCAGGCGGTTGACCAAAGTCGACTTGCCGGCGTTAGGCCGCCCGACGATGGCGAGCTTGAGCGGCCCGTCCGCCGCCTCGCCTTCGTCCGCGTCGTCGCCTTCGACTTCATCCTCGGGCAGGTCGATGAAGGGTTGCAGCCCCTCGAACAGGTCGGCCATGCCCTCGCCATGCTCAGCGGAGAGCTGCACCGGATCGCCGAAGCCGAGCGCAAGCGATTCGAGCACGCCCTGTTCGCCCGCGCGTCCCTCCGCCTTGTTGGCGACAAGCACCACCGGCGTGTCCCCCGATCGCAGCCAGCGGGCGATTTCGGCGTCGAGCGGCAATATCCCGGCGCGCGCGTCGATCATCAGCAGCGCGACGTCGGCGCCGGTCACCGCAGCTTCGGTCTGCGCGCGCATCCGGCCGGGCAGGCTTTGTGGGTCGTCCTCCTCGAAGCCCGCCGTGTCGACGATGCGGAAATCGCAGCCGAGCAGAGTCGCGTCGCCTTCACGGCGGTCGCGCGTCACGCCGGGCCGGTCGTCGACCAGCGCGATCTTCTTGCCGACCAGCCGGTTGAACAGCGTCGACTTGCCGACATTAGGGCGACCGATGATCGCCACGATAGGGAGCTTGCGGGACATGATTCCCGCGCCCCTAGCCTGTTCTGAGCCGCTTGTCGAAGATTGGGCGCAGGCGACGGAGCAAAGCCCCCCGCCCCGCCTTACCGCCAGGCGGTCAGCTTGCCCTTCACGTCGACGGTGTAGAGCGTGCCGCCCGCCACCACCGGCGGCAGGAATATCGGCGTCTTGTGCTTCAACATCTTGCGAACCTGCCCGCTTTCCGGGGCGACGAACGCGATCTGGCCTTCAGTGCTGACGAGGATGAGCTGGTCGCCCGCCATAACCGGCCCGGCCCAGGCGATCTGGCCCTTTTTGCGCTTTTCCTTCTTCCAGCGCTGAAGCTGGCTCACCCAGCGCACCTTGCCGGTCGTGCGCGCGATGCACAGCAGGCGGCCATCATCGGACACGACATAAAGCCATTCGCCCGCGATCCACGGGGTCGCAATGCCGCCGAGGTTGATTTCCCACAGTCGCTGGCCGGTGACGAGTTCGAGCGAGACCATGCGGCCGCCTTCGCCAATGGCGTAGACGCGACCCTGGTCGATCACCGGCGCGGCGTCGACGTCGTTGATGATGCCGACCTGCGTCGAGATGCTGGTCCTGGACAGCGCATCCTGCCATAGCCCGCGGCCATTCTCGTAGCGATAGGCGTTGAGTTCGCCCGACGAGAAGCCCGCGACGACAGTGCCCTGGCCGACCGCCGGCGCCGCGACGCCGAAGATGCCGGCGGTCTCGACCGTGCCGCTCGAGGTCCACTCGACATTGCCGTCGGTCTCGCGCAGCGCATAAAGCTGGTTGTCCTGCGACATGACGAACACGTCGCCATTGGCGAGCGTCGGCGCGCCGCGCAGCGGGCTGCCCGGGCGCTTCTTCCAAAGCCGCTTGCCCTCGCCGTCGAAGGCGACGACATCGCCCAGCCCATTGGTCGCATAAAGCCGGTCGCCAGCGGGGCTCACGCTCACGCCGCCGCCAAAGACGATGCCGCTCATCCCCTTCATTTCGCCCGAAAGGAACCCCTTGCCGCCCTCGACATCCTTTTCGTCGCCGACATCGGCCTGCCAGATGAGCTTGCCCGTCTTGGCGTCGAAGGCGCGCAGCTTGGCGCGCGTATCGACAATATAGACGCGACCTTTGACGATGACCGGAGACGCGGCGAGCCGCGAGCGCCCATTGCCCGGATCGATCCTGGCGGTCCACGCTTCCTTGGGATCGCGGGCCAGCGCGAGATTGCCCATCGACTTCGTCGCCGATCCGCCCGGCTGGGTCCATTCGGCGTTTTCCACCGCCGGCGGCACCGTCACGGGCACTTCGGCCAGCGCCGGATCGGCCTGCACGCTCGCTTCGGAAACGAGCACGGGAATGCGATGGCCAAGCACCGCCGTCTTGGGTTCGCTCTTCTTCAGCACGCCGCAGCCGCCCAGCGTCGCGACGGCCGAAAGCATCAGGATATTGGCGAAAACACGCTTCATTTCGAGGGGCTTCCATTGACGGCGGAGGGGTCGACACCCAATAGGGACGCCATCTGCACGGCGCGTGAACGAAGGCTGCGCGGCACGCCGACATCATTGGCGATCAGCGCAAACAGGCGGCCGGCCTCGGCCTTCTTACCCTGTTTCAGATAAGCGATGGCCACCATCTCGCCCGCGCTGCCGAACCAGGGATTGCCGGGAACGGCATAGCCGCCCAGCCGGCTGGCGACATCGGCGGGCGCGATCGTGTCGAACTCGACGGCGGTCTGGCGGATCAGCGCGATGTCGCGGAAAGGCTTGGCGACCGAAGCGTCGTCGGCGATCGCCTTATACTGCGCGGCGGCGGCCTTGGGATCGTTCTTCTGCACCGCAATGTCGGCCAGCGCCATGCGCGCGGCGGCCGAATAGCCGGGGCGCGTGGACTTGGCGAGCGCATCCAGCTCCGGCTTGGCGACGTCCAGCTTGTTCGCACCGAGCGAGTCGAGCGCTGCGGCCATCTTCTCGCCCTCGATCCCCGCCGCTTTCATCTGGTGATTCTGATACCAGAGATAGCCGCCGAAAATGGCGAGGCCGAGGCCGATCGAGATCGCGACCCAGCGGCCGTAAGTTCTCCAGAAACCTGTGATCTGATCGCGGCGGAGCTCCTCATCGACTTCGCGCAGAAAGGCTTCGTTGTCAGTCGGCGTTAAAGCCAAAATCCGTCTCCATGGGGCAAGGCGCGGCGGACCTTAGCGATGCCCGCCGTCAAGGGAAAGCGGGGAAACCGCCTAGCTCTTCGGCTGATAGGTCTGGTCGGGCGTCGGGAAGCTGCGGTCGCGCACATCGGCGGCGTATGCGCCTGCGGCCTCGCTCACCAGATCAGCCATCGCGCCATAGCGTTTCACGAAGCGCGGGGTCCGCTCGAACAGGCCGAGCATGTCCTCGGCGACCAGCACCTGCCCGTCGCACTGCGCCGACGCGCCGATGCCGATGGTGGGGCAGGCGACTTCGCGGGTGATCGCGATCGCGATCGGCTCCAGAACGCCTTCGATGACGATGGCGAAGGCCCCGGCGGCATCGACCGCGCGCGCATCGGCCATGATCTTCTTTTCCTCGGCCTCGCTGCGCCCGCGCGCGCCATAACCGCCGAGTGCGTTCACCGCCTGCGGAGTCAGCCCGATATGCGCCACCACGGGGATTCCGCGCGCCGAGAGGAAGGCGATCGTCTCGGCCATCGCCTCGCCGCCTTCGAGCTTGACCGCCGCAGCGCCGGTTTCCTTGAGGATGCGCGCAGCGCTGGCGAAGGCCTGCTCCTTCGACGCCTCATAGCTGCCGAAGGGCATGTCGACGACGACGACCGAATGATAGCTGCCCCGCACGACCGCTGCGCCGTGCGCGCACATCATGTCGAGGCTGACGGGCACGGTCGAGGCCAGGCCGTAAATCACCTGCCCCAGGCTGTCGCCGACCAGCAGCATGTCGCAATGCGGGTCCAGCAACTGCGCCATGCGCACCGTGTAGGCCGTCAGCATAACCAGCGGCTCGCCGCCCTTGCGCTGCCGGATCGCGGGAACCGTCAGCCGCTTCATCGGCGCGGGCGTCGGATTGGCGCGGCTCGTCGACGTGTCGATCGTATAGGTCGTGGACATGGCCAGCAGCCCTAGCCCTTTCCGCCGCGCCGACCAAGCCCGCACGGATGAAGGCCGAATAACGCACGAAGGCGATTGCCTTTTTGCGTGCGCAGTGCTGCGTAGCGCTCAATCAACCCTGGGGGGAATGACATGAGCCTGATCACTCTGGTCGCGGCCGCAACACAAGGCTTCGATGTCGAGGCCGCGACGCGCGCCTATCTCGACACGCTGGCCGGGCCGGCGCGCGCGAAATCCGATGCTTATTTCCAGGGCGGCTACTGGCTCATCCTGTGGAATGCGCTCGTCACCGCTGCGAGCTGCTGGATCCTGCTGCGCACCGGCTGGTCGGCGCGCTTCAGCGCCTGGGCGGCGCGCACAGGGCGCCGGCGCTGGCTCGCCCCCGCGCTCTATGCCGTCCCCTTCGTCATCGCGACCACGATCATCCAGCTTCCCTGGGCGATCTACACCGGCTTCTTCCGCGAGAAGCAATATGGGCTGATGAACCAGAGCTTCGGCCAGTGGCTTGGCGAACAGGGTGTGGCGCTCATCGTCTCGATCGTCACAACCGCCTTGCTGCTGATGATGATCTTCGCCGTTATCCGCCGGTTGCCGCGCGGCTGGTGGCTGGCGGGAACGCTGGCGATGACCGGTTTCATGGCGATCGGCGCGGTGATAGCCCCTCTCTTCATCATGCCGCTGTTCAACAGCTACACGCCGATGAAGCCGGGGCCGCTGCGCGACGAGATTCTGGCGATGGCGCACAGCCACAATATCCCGGCCGACAACATCTACGTCGTGGACGCCTCGCGTCAGTCGAAGCGCATTTCGGCGAACGTCTCGGGCCTTGGCCCCACGATCCGCATCTCGCTCAACGACAATCTGCTCAACCGCTCGACTCCGGCGGAGATCAAGTCGGTGATGGGGCATGAGATGGGCCATTATGTCCTCAATCATGTCTGGTGGAGCCTGGCCGGCTTTTCGCTGATCTTCCTCGCCGGCTTCCTCCTCCTCTATCGACTAGCTCCCCGGCTGCTGGCGCGCTGGGGCCGCGGATGGGGCGTCCATGACGTGGCGGACCCGGCGGTGACGCCTCTGTTCCTCATCATCGCCTCCTTCTTCGGCATCATCGCCACGCCTGCGGTCAACAGCCTGATCCGCGTCGACGAGAGCCAGGCCGACGCCTTCGGCCTCGACGTGGCGCGCGAGCCCGACGGCTTCGCCAACATCGCCATGAAGCTGAGCGAATATCGCAAGATCGAGCCCGGCCCGATCGAAGAGGTCATCTTCTTCGATCATCCCTCGGGCCACACGCGCGTCCATATGGCGATGCAGTGGAAGGCCGATCATCTGGCGGAGGTCGAAGCGAAGGAGAAGCAAGGTAAAAAGCCGGCGCAATAAGCCACCCGGTTGATTGTCGCCGATCGGGGCGAAGGCTATGGTCGCAACCATCCTGTTTTTTTGAGGAGGTCGTTCCATGTCCAAGCTCGCGAAGCTGCTGTCCTGCGCCGTGATCGTGGCGCTCGCCGCGCCCCCGGCCGTTGCCGCGTCGCTCAGCGCCAAGGAAAATGCGCGCGTCGCCCGTGCCGCGCCCAGGGATCGGGACGATCTCCGCTGGTGCCTGCTCCAGCGCAAGAAAGGCGCGAAGAAAGGCACGATCATCGGCGGCGCCGGCGGCGCCGGCGTTTCCCTGCTCGCGGGCGGCGGCGTGGGTGAGACGGTGCTGGCGGCGGGCGCGGGCGCGCTTGTCGGCAACCGCGTCGGCCATGGCGCGAACAGCAAGGCCTGCGATCGAGTGCTGAAGCGCAATCCCTGATCCTGCCGGCGGCCGATCCCGTGGCATGAGTCGCCTTCTGGTTTTCGGGCCGGGCTATACGGCGTCGCGCCTCATCGACCATGCGGCGCGACGCGGCTGGGCGGTGAACGCAGTGGATCGCGTCAGCTTCCACGACGCCGGTCGCGTCGACGCGCTGATCGGCTGGTCCACCCACATTCTGTCGTCCATACCGCCCGACGAGGACGGCGATCCGCTGCTCCGCGCCCACGGCGCGGCGCTCGCTGCGGCGGAGCGCCAGATGCTCTATCTCTCGTCGACCGGCGTCTATGGCGACGCTGCGGGCGCGTGGATCGACGAGAGCGCCCCTACCGCGCCCGGCCGCCGGCCGGCGCGCCTCGACGCCGACGGCGCCTGGCGCACTTTATTCCCTGACGCCTTCGTCTTTCGGCTGCCCGGCATCTACGGCCCCGGTCGTTCGCCCATCGATCGGCTGCGCGACGGGCAGGCTCACCGCGTCGATCTTCCCGGCCAGATGTTCAGCCGCATTCATGTCGACGATATCGTCGCGGCGCTGATCCTCGCGATCGAGGGCGGCGCGCCCGGCCTCTACAATCTCGCCGACGATCGCCCCGCCGCGCAGGCCGATGTCGTCGCCCATGCCGCGCGGCTGATCGGCCTCGCGCCGCCGCCCTTCACCCCGCTTGCCGATCTGCCGCCGGCCATGCGCGCCTTCTACGGAAGCAGCCGCCGCATCGCCAATGGCAAGGCCAAACGCCAGCTTGGCTGGCGCCCGCTCTACCCCGACTATCGGGCGGGGCTGCGCGCCCTCAGCGCGATCGCCAGCCCGACCAGCGCCAGCGCGCCCCCAACCGCCGCCTCGACCGACCAGCGATAGCCCTCGAACAGCGTCGACAGCCCCATCGCGATCACCGGGATCAGCACGCTGGAATAGGCGGCGCGCGCCGCGCCCATTTCCTTGATCAGCTCGAAATAGAGCGCGAAGGCGATCGCCGACCCGAAGATGCCGAGATAAAACAGCCCCGCGACGTAGCCGATCCGCCATTCAAAGACCGGCGGCCCGCTGCTCGCCCAGGCCAGCAGCGCATCGATCGTCGCGCCGATCAGCATCGCCCAGCCCATCGTCACCATCACCGGCAACGCCCGCGCCCGCTTGCTCGCCTGCATGACATTCGCGATCGACGCCGCCAGCACCGCTGCGAGCGTCAGCGCGATCCCGGTCGCCACGGCGCGCGGCCCGGCCGCAGCGGTCTCCATCTCGTGCGCGAACAGCAGGGCTACGCCGATCATCGCCACCCCCGATCCGATCAGGAAAGCGCGCGACACGCCCTGTTTCAGGAAAACCCAGCTCAGCAGAGCATTGGGGACGACGAGCAAGGCAAAGACCAGCGCGACCAGCCCCGATGTCACATAATGCTCGGCCGGATAGACGAAATTATAGTTGAGCACGAACTGGGTCAGCCCCAGCCCGGCCGCGAAGCCGAAATCGGCCGGCTTCATCCTGATGCTCGTTCCGCGCGCCGCTGCGACGCCCAGCATCACGCCCCCGGCCAGCAGAAAACGATAGCTGACCGACCAGAGCGGCGGGACGACGCTCAACTGGTCGCGGATCACCAGCCAGGTCGATCCCCAGATCAGCGTCACGATGATGAAGGGCAGCGCGGCCCGCCCGCGCTGGCGCGCGGTTAGCGGCGCCGTGCCTTCGGTCACAGCCGGGCGATCGCGTCGGCCAGCGGCGCCACCGCCGCCGCGTCCTGGTCCCAGCTTGTCACCAGCCGCGCCTCGCCTTCGGCCCAGTCGTAGAAGTCAAAGCCCAGCGCACGCAGCGCCGCCGCTTCGGCCGCCGTCACGCGCAGGAAAACCTCGTTCGCCTCGACCGGATGGATCAGCCGGTCGCCCGCCGCCTCGCCGATCAGCGCGGCGCTGGCGTTCGCCGCGCGTGCATTGTCCAGCCAGATATCATCCTTCAGCATCGCGATGATCTGCGCCGCCATGTAGCGGCCCTTGGACAGAAGATGCCCCGCGCGCTTGCGGCGAATGGCGACGAGATCGGCAAGCTCGGGCTTGAAGAAGATCAGCGCCTCGGCCGAAAGCCCGCCATTCTTGACGAAGCCGAAGCTCATCACGTCAACGCCCGCGCGCCAGGTGAGTTCGGCGGGCGACGCGCCGCTGTGGACCACCGCATTGGCGAAGCGCGCGCCGTCCATATGGAACCCCCAGCCGCGCGCCCGCGCCAGATCGCCCAGCGCCGCGACTTCGTCCGGATGATAGACGCGGCCATATTCGGTCGCGTTGGTGATGGTCAGCGCGTGCGGCTGGACGCGGTGGACGTCGTTGGCGATTGCATCTGCGGTCGCGCGCGCCGTCTCGGGGGTCAGCTTCGCGCCGTCGCCGCCCGCCAGCAGCAGCTTCGCGCCATGGGTGAAAAACTCCGGAGCGCCGCATTCGTCATTCTGCACATGCGCGTCGCGGTGGCAGATCGCCCCGCCATGCGGCGGGCAGAGCGCGGCCAGCGCCAGCGAATTGGCCGCCGTTCCGGTCGCGATCCAGAGCGCACGCACCTGCGTCTCGAACAGATCTGAAAAGATCGTATCGAGCGATCGGCTGAGCGCATCGCCGTCATAGGCGGTGTCGAGCCGGTTGGCGGCTGCGATTGCATCGAGCACCGCCGGGTGCGCGGGCGCCGCATTATCCGAAAAGAAGCGCATGACCCGGCCTTTGCGGGGCATGGCGCGCGCCGTCAAGCCCGCCTCTTTCCCGCCCCCAAGGTTTAACTTCCATCATCCCGCGCCGCAGCAAATCGACAGGCCGCTTCGCCTGCGCTAAAGCCGCCGCGTGACCGCGCCCGCAAAGCTCCCCGCCGACTCGCGGCCGTCGCCCGACGCCTTGCTGCGCCAGGCGCAGCGCGAGGATCGCGGCAAGCTCAAGATATTCCTCGGCGCCGCCCCCGGCGTGGGCAAGACCTTCGAGATGCTCCGCGAGGGCGCTGAACGACTGCGCGCCGGCGTCGACGTGGTCATCGGCGTGGTCGAGACGCATGGCCGCGCCGAGACGGAGGCGCTGCTCGCCCCCTTCGAGATCATTTCCCGCATGCCCGTCGCCCACGCCACCGGCACGCTGATGGAGATGGACCTCGACGCCATCCTCGCCCGCGCGCCCCGGCTGGTGCTGGTCGACGAATATGCGCACAGCAATCCCGAGGAATGCCGCCATCCCAAGCGCTGGCAGGATGTCGACGAGCTGCTCGCGGCCGGCATCGACGTCTATACCACGCTCAACGTCCAGCATATCGAAAGCCTCGGCGATGTCGTCGCCAGCTTCACCCGCGTCCGCGTGCGCGAGACCGTTCCCGACAGCGCGATCGATCAGGCCGAGATCGAGATTGTCGATCTTCCGCCCGACGAGCTGATCGAGCGGCTGAAGGAGGGCAAGGTCTATGTGCCCGACGAGGCGACGCGCGCGCTGACGCATTTCTTCTCCAAGTCCAACCTCTCGGCGCTGCGCGAACTGGCGCTGCGCCGCGCCGCGCTCAGCATCGACCACCAGATGCTTGAGCATCTGGACGCCAATGCCGTGCCGGGCACTTTCGCGGCGGGCGAACGCGTGCTCGTCGCGGTGAGCGAGCTGCCGGGGTCGGACATGATCGTGCGCACCGCCAAGCGGCTGGCCGATGCGCTCCACGCGCCATGGACCGCCGTGTTCATCGAGACGCCGCGCGCGGAAACGTTCAGCAAGGCGGATCGCGCGCGCCTCGCCGACGCGCTCCGCCTCGCCGGCACGCTCGGCGCGACGATCGCGACCGTTCCGGCCGAGAATGTCACCGCCGGGCTGCTCGCCCAGATCCAGGGAATGCGGGCGACCCAGCTCGTGATGGGCAAGTCGGTCCGCAGTTGGTGGTTCGAGCTGCGCCACGGCTCTGTCGTGGATCGACTGCTCAAGCATAGCGAGGGTCTGGCGGTCCATGTCATCCCCGCGACCGGGACCAGGGACGCGCAGACCTCGCGGCGCAGCGCGCCTGCCAGCCGCTGGGGATCGCCGCTCGTCTGGGGACTCGTTTCGCTGATGATCGCGCTCACCACCGGCTTCGCGGAGCTGGTGGAGCCGGTTATCGGCGGCGGCGGGATCGACCTGATCTATCTCGTGCCGACAATCGCGGCGGGCACGCTTTACGGGCTGCGCGTCGGGCTCATCACCGGCGCGATCTGCGCGCTGGCCTATAATTTCTTCTTCCTGCCGCCGCTCTACACCTTCACGATCGGCGATCCGCAGAGCGTCTTTACAGTGGTCGTGCTGCTTGCGGTCGCGACCTTCGCGAGCAAGCTTGCCGGGCAGTTGCGATCGCGCGCCGCGCTCGGCGTGCGCAGTGCGCGCGAAAATGCCGCCGTCGCCGGCTTCGCGCAGACGCTGGCGCGCGTCTCCGACGCCGAGTCGACCGCCGACGCCATCTGCGAGGAAGTCGCCCGCCTGCTCGACGTCAACGCGATCATCCTCGCGCGCAATCCAGAGGGCGGCGCGCCGCGCATCCTTGCCGCGCACCCGCCGGTCGAGCGCCTCGATCCCGTCGACATCGCCGCCGTCGACTGGGCCTTCGCGCGCGGCGAGGCGGCTGGCCATGGTTCGAGCACGCTCAACGCCGCCGACTGGCAGTTTCATCCGCTCAAGACCTCGCTCGGCGTCCTTGCTGTGCTCGGCGTCGCGCGCGAGGACGGGGCCGATCCCGTGCCGTCCGACCGCGCGCTGCTCCTCGCCACGCTCGTCGGGCAGGCGGCGCTGGCGCATGAACGCATCGCGCTCGAAAGCGAGATGCGCGACCTGTCGATGCTCAAGGAGCGCGACCGGCTGCGCACTGCCCTGCTTTCATCGATCGGGCACGATCTGCGCACCCCGCTCACCGTGATCGCAGCGGCGGTCGAAGCGCTCAAGGCCGAAATACCCCGGTCGGAGACGCTGCCGATCCTCAAGAGCGAGACGCAACGCCTGCGCCGCTTCCTCGACGATCTGCTCGATATGGCGCGGATCGACGCCGGGGCGCTCCACCTCGCGCCGGAGGCGACCGACCTCACAGACGCGGTGGCCAGCGCCGTCCACGATCTGCGCGGCACGCTCGACAGCGATGCGGTGGACCTCGCCGTCCCGCCCACATTGCCGCTCGTCAACGCCGATCCCCGCCTTCTCCATCACATCCTCGTCAATCTGCTGGCCAACGCCGCGCAGCATGGCGGCGGCGCGATCAGGATCGAAGCGGCGCGGCGGCAGGGGGGGCTGACGCTCTCGGTGCTCGATCGCGGCCCCGGTCTGGCCGACGATCGCATCGCCACCATCTTCGACACCTTCCAGCGCGGCGACGGGCAAGACCGCACCGGCGGCAGCGGCCTCGGCCTCGCCATCGTCAAGGGTTTCGCGGACGCGATGCACGTCCGCGTCTATGCAACCAACCGCGAGGGCGGCGGCGCAGCCTTCACGCTCGATTTCGACGAAGCGCACGTCGTGAAAGCCGGCGCTCCCGGGGAAGCCGAGGCCGATCAGGCCTGACCGGCCGCGTCGAGGATCAGGCGCGCAATCTCGTGCGGGTGCGAGATGAGCGAGACATGGCTCGATTTCAGCTCGATCGTCCTCGCGCCCATGCGCCTGGCCATGAAGCGTTCCAGGTCGGGATTGATTGTCCGATCTTCGGTCGAGACGGCGTAATAGCTCGGCTTGCTGCGCCAGGCGGCGTTGGTTGTCCGCCCCGCGAGCAGCGCCTTGCGAAAGGGCTGCTGCACCGCATAAAGCACGCGCGCCTTCGCCTCGGGCACGTCGCCGGCGAAATCGCGGAGGAAAGCCGCTTCGCTCAACCGACCCTCGTCACCGTCAAAGACGATGCCCGCGCTTGCGGGCGGCGTTGGGAAGCGCGCCGCAAGCGCGCTGTAATCCTCGCCGGCGTCAGGCGCGCGCGCCGCGACATAGACGAGCGCAGAGACATTGGGATGCACGCCGGCATCAGTCACCAGCATGCCCGAGAAGCTGTGCCCGGCAAGTATGGTCGGGCCGTCCTGCCGGTCAAGCGCGCGCATCGTCGCGGCGACCGCCTCGGGCAAGGTCGTCAGCGGATTCTGCACCGATGTGACGTTCAGCCCATGGGCCTGCAGGATCGGAATCACATCGGACCATGAGGATCCGTCGGCGAACAGGCCATGCACCAGCACGACGTTCCGCGCCCTGGGCTGCGCGCCCGGCGCCGCCAGTACCCTGCGCGGCGTGGCAAGCATGGACGCTGCCGCCACCGTAAACGCTGCCTGCATGAACGAGCGCCTGTCCAGGGGCATCGCGCCATCTCCATTCTCAATATGGTCGATGGCCGCAGCCTATGCCCGCGCGGCGCCTGCTCCAATAATCCCTAGGTTGCGGCGCGTCCGCTCGTTCGACGCTGTCCTACAGGGTTTGCGCGCTGCTATGCTTACGCAGCAGACTGCCCCGACCCGCTCTTTGGCCCGACCCGCTCTTTGGCCCGGCCCGCTCTTTGGCATCGCCCGAGAACCAAAGTTGAGGAGACCGTTCCAGCCTCTCAACTTTGTCAACTTCCAGAGGCGGAAATCCCGTATTTTCGCCATTCCCTACAATAGGGAGCGTGACGCTGGCCGCGCTGCGGCGCGGGCGTTGAGACCCGCGCCGCAGCCCGGGATCAGCCTGCTTTCTTCGCCGCGATATAGGCGTCGATGCCGGTCCCCAGCACCGCCAGCGGCACCGCGCCCGTCTGGATCACCGCGTCGTTGAAATCGCGGACGTCATATTTGGCGCCCAGCTCGGCCTTGGCTTTCTCGCGCAGGCGCACGATTTCGGTATGGCCGACCTTGTAGCCGCAGGCCTGGCCCGGCGACGCGCAATAGCGATCGATTTCGCTGGTGCAGGCGACGCGGGCGCGCCCGGTGGTCGAGGCGAGATAGTCGATCGCCTGCTCGCGCGACCATTTTTTGGCGTTCAGCCCGGTGTCGACGACAAGACGCGAGGCGCGGAAACGCAGCGCCTGATACATGCCCAGGCGGCCGAGCGGATTCTTCTCGTAGAAGCCGAGTTCGTCGACAAGCTGCTCGGCATAGAGCGCCCAGCCCTCGGTATAGGCATTGAAGCCCATCAGCGAGTGGATCAGCGGCACATCGTCGCGATGCTCGGCGGTATAGGCGCCTTCCCAGGCATGGCCGGGCAGGCCTTCATGCGCCGACAGCGAAGGAATGGTGAACTTGGGCCAGTTCGCCGTGTCCTTGAGGTTGATATAATAAATAGCCGGACGCGCGCCGTCGAGCGAGGCCGGGTTCATATAGCCGAGCGCCGCCCCCGATTCGATATCCGTCGGCACGCGCTTCACCTGGATGCCCGCCTTGAGATTCATGTGCGAAATGCGCGGCAGCAGCGCGCGCAGCTCGTTGATATTCTCCTGCACATAGGCGACGGCCTCCGCCTTGCCGGCGTCGGTATTGGCGAAAAGCTGCTTCGGATCCTTGGTGAGCGCCGTGAGCCGCTCGCCGACCGTGCCGGTGGTCATGCCCTGCGACTTGAGCACCGCGTCCATATGCGCGTCGAGTTCGCGGCCCTGATCGATGCCCATCTGGTGAATCTGATCGGGCGTCAGGTCAGTGCTCGTCGCATATTGCAGCGCCCAGTCATAATAGGCCCCGCCATCCGGCAGTTTCCAGGCGCCCGCATCGGCCGTCGCCTTGGGCCGCGCCGCGACCACCGCCGCGATCTGGCGGTCGAGCGCGGGATAGACCGCGTCGCTGACGATCTTGGTGGCCCGCGCCGCCCAGTCGCCCTCGATACCCTTTTCCCTGGTGCGCCGCGCGATCGAAGCGACCATGCGCGACTTGCCCGCCTCAACGGCGCGCAGCGCTTTCATCTGGCCGATCGCGGTGTCGAGCAGGAAGCTTGGCGGCAGCACGCCCAGCCCGAGGTCATGGTTGAACTGCGTCGTTTCCTGATCGAGCACGGTCGCGAAAGCGGCGAGACGCGACAGATAGGCTTCGGCATCGGCCTTCGCTTCGATCCGGTGCACCGAATCGAGGAACTCCGGAATCTGCTGATAGCTGCCGTCCTGCTGGCTGATCACATAAGGCGTGCCGCCGCCGAAGGGACCGACGCTGCCATAGGCGAAGCGCTTGCCCGCCGCGCCGTTCGCCATCTCATAGGCGACCGAATCATAAAGCAGCCCGTCATGCCCCTGCAGCGAGGCGCGCGGCACGCTCGCCAGCATCTGCTGATATTTGGCGACATCGGTAAACGTCTTGGCGCGGGCGGCGGCCGAACGGTCGCCAAGCCTGGCGCGCGCCCAGGCGCGGTCGCCGCTGTCGAGGCCGAGAAAGCTCAGCCCCTCGGGCGAGTCGTTGAGCAGGTCGTTGGCGATGGCGTCGAACACCGCCGCCAGCTTCGGGTCGATGGCGGCGAATGCGGGCCATTCCATCCCGGCCATCACGCCAAGTGCGGCTGACGACAGAATGAAACCTCTGCGACTGACGATCATCTGGTGATTCCCCTTTTTTCAAGTCGGCGCACGCTAGAGCCATTTC
Source organism: Sphingomonas sanxanigenens (assembly GCA_003240855.1). GTDB lineage: Bacteria > Pseudomonadota > Alphaproteobacteria > Sphingomonadales > Sphingomonadaceae > Sphingomonas_L > Sphingomonas_L sanxanigenens_A. The sequence continues at coordinate 835 of QFNN01000026.1, read as the reverse complement.
CAGCGGGATGGAATCATCCGGCGGCGCTGAAATCGCGATGCGTCAAAAACGCTGGACCGGTCCGGATCAGGCGCGGACGCCGCAGTGGTGAAGCCGGGCCCTCAGGCGAGGGCGGTGATGACGGCGCGCTGCGCCTCGGGCGCAAAGCTCATCTCGATATGCCCGCAACCGACCTCGATGGCGCGGTCGCGCTCGCCGGGCAGGCCGCGCGCGCACGCCGCCGCGATCACGCCATCGCGCCGCGACCAGATGGCGATCGTCTCGACCGGGGGCTTGGCCTTGATGTCGCATGCGATGGGCGGCTCATCGATCTTGTGCCGCGCCACCAGTTCGTAGAGCCGCCAGGCGTTGTTGCTGCGCAGGCTGCCTGAAAAGGGGCTGCCAAGCGTGACGACGCGATCGACCCGATCCGGCTCGATCTTCGCATATTCGCGCGCGATCAGCCCGCCAAGGCTCCAGCCGACGATCGAAACCGGCCCGCCATGGTGCGCCTCCATCTCGCGCACGCGCATGTCGATCGCGCCAAGGACGTCCCCGCGCAGCCCGAAATTGCGTCCCTGTCCCCAGCCCCGCGCGCTGAATCCCGCCTGGCGAAGCGCCTGACGAAGCGGCCGCGTCGACCCGTCGGACGCCAGAAAACCGGGAATGACCAGCACCGGCCGGCCCTGCCCGACCGCTTCCACCAACGGCGCAGGCGACGCCACGCGGCGCCAGTTCGCAATCTGGCGCACCTCGCGCAGTAGCAGCCCCAGCGGGGGCGCCTGCGATTCGGTGGATTGGAACAGGGTGGCCATCAGCCCTTCTATGTCACTTTAGTGACAGGACCAACCCGTGG
>QFNN01000025.1 GCA_003240855.1 Sphingomonas sanxanigenens | reverse complement strand
GTCGATCCTGGCCTCCACCGTCTGGCCGCGCAGGATCGGGCCGACCCCGGCGGGCGTGCCGGTGAAAATCAGGTCGCCGGGCGCGAGCGCCACATAGGTCGAGAGATTGGCGATCACTTCCGGCACGGACCAGATCATCTGATCGAGATTGCCTGACTGGCGCTGCTCGCCGTCGATGCCGAGCGTGATCGCGCCGCTGGCCGGAGGCATGCCGGGGCGGATCGCGCCGAGCGGGGCCGACCGATCGAAACCCTTTGCCATGTCCCACGGCCGCCCGGCCTTCTTGGCCTCGGCCTGAAGGTCGCGGCGCGTGAGATCGATGCCCACCGTCCAGCCGAAGATCGCCTTCGCAGCAGCTTCGGGCGAGAGATTTTCGCCGCCGGCGCCCAGCGCCACGACCAGTTCGACTTCGTGATGGAGATTTTCGGTCCGCGACGGAAAAGGCAGCGTCGCGCCGTTCGCGGCGACGGCGTCGGCGGGCTTGGAGAAGAAGAAAGGCGGCGCGCGATCGGGATCGCCCCCCATCTCGCGCGCATGATCGGCATAATTCTGCCCGACGCAGAAGATGCGGCGCACGGGGAAGCGGGCTTCCAGCCCCTCCACGGCGACGGTGGGAATGGCGATCTCGGGAAGCGTCGGCATGGCGGGCATCGGCCTTTTCGGAAAAACGGAACGCCCGCTTCCCTACACCCCGCCCCGGCGCGCGCAACCGCCTAGCCCAGCAGCGCCTGCCGATGCTCGCTGGGGCTGAGGCCGGTATGCTGGCGGAAAGCCGCCGAAAAATGGCTGGGCGTCGAGAAGCCCACCGCCAGCGCGATATCGGTGATCGGCCGGCGGCGATCGGCGAGCAGCGCCTTTGCCAGGGCAATGCGCTGGCCGACCAGCCAGCGATGCGGCGTCATCCCCGTCGCGGCGTGGAAAGCCCGCAGGAAATCGCCGCGCGTCATGCCCGCGCGCACCGCCATCGTATCGAGGCTGTGCGGCCAGTCGAGCGTTTCGCGCAGTTCATCGAGCAGGCCGATCAGCGCGCGCGGAACCGGGCGATTGCCCCGCCCGCCCGGCGCGAGGTCGCGCGAACGATCGAGCAGGTGGAGCCGGATCAGTTCGGCGAGCGTATCGCGGAGCATCTGGGCGAGATCGTCCTCGCGCCCCGCGACCGCCGAAAGCCGCTCGATCATGCCCTGGAGAAAGGGATCGCGATGCCCGATCCGCGTGGGCAGCGCGCGATCGTCGAGCAGCGCGGTCGGCACGGTCATTTCGCAATAGCCGACGGTCTCGCCCTGGGCGAGCGCCGCATAGCGCTGGCCCGCCGGGATCACCCAGAAATCGCCCACATCGGGCAGCACGCGCGCCGATGGCCCATTGGTGAACACCGATTCCATGCCCCGGAACCCGCCGGCCATATGGAGGACGAGGGTGTGATGATCCGCCTCGATGCACCAGTCGGTCGGCGCGGCGATCGATTCCGTGACGAAGGCGAATCCTATCCCCTGTGCGCCGAGCGCGCGGTGCGACAAGCGCCGGCGTTCCGACCGTGGCCTTCGCCCGTCCCACACCATTTGCGCCTCCCCACACGATTCCGACAATCGCCGACTATATCTCGAAAGCGGCGGCGCGCAGCCTCGATAGATTCGGCGAGTATCCAGGCAAGGAGAACTTTCCGAATGTCGAAGCATGATATCGCCGGCAAGACGGCCCTGATCGCGGGCGGCGCGAAGAATCTGGGCGGGCTGATCGCGCGCGATCTGGCGGCCCAGGGCGCGGCGGCGGTGGCCATCCACTATAATAGCGAGTCGACGAAGGCGGCCGCCGAGGAAACGGTGGCGGCTGTTCGAGCGCTGGGCGCCAGGGCTTATGCGTTCCAGGGCAACCTGATCACGGCGGCGGCGGTCGAGAAACTGTTCGCCGACGCAAAGGAGGCGATGGGATCGATCGACATCGCGATCAACACCGTGGGCAAAGTGCTCAAGAAGCCGATCGTCGAGACCAGCGAGGAAGAGTTTGACGAAATGTCCGCCGTCAACGCCAAGGCGGCCTATTTTTTCATCAAGGAAGCCGGCAAGACGCTCAACGACAATGGCAAGCTGGTGACGATCGTCACTTCGCTGCTCGGCGCATTCACGCCCTTCTACTCGACCTATGCCGGATCAAAGGCGCCGGTGGAGCATTATACGCGCGCGGCGGCCAAGGAGTTTGGCGAACGCGGCATCTCGGTCAACGCGATCGGGCCCGGGCCGATGGACACGCCTTTCTTCTACCCCGCCGAAAGCAATGAAGCCCAGCGCTATCATGAAAGCGCGGCGGCGCTGTCGGGCTACACCAAAACCGGGCTGACCGACATCGCCGATATCGTGCCCTTCGTCCGCCACGTCGTCTCCGACGGCTGGTGGCTGACGGGGCAGACCATCCTCATCAACGGCGGCTACACGACCAAATAGGGCCGGCGATCGGCGCGCGCCGTTTTCAGCGCATCCCAAAAGAGTTTCAGGGCGTGGGCCGGGCTGCGGGATCGGGGGAAGGCTGCGCCGGCGGCCTGACCTCGATCTCGACGCGGCGGTTCTTCGCCCGTCCCTCGGGATCGTCGCTGCCGTCGGCATTGGCGTTGGGCGCGATCGGGCGCGTCTCGCCAAGCGCGATGACGACGATCCGCTTTTCGTCCACGCCCTTTTCGACCAGATAGGCGCGCACCGCCTCGGCCCGCTTGCGCGAGGCGACGCGATTGCCGCCATCCGATCCGCGCGAATCGCTGTGGCCGCTCAGGATGATCGCGCCGCCCGCCTGCATCACCGGATGCGACAGCAAGGCGTCGATCGCCTGCCGGCCGGCATCGTCAAGCTTCTGTCCGGACGCGCCGAAGGCGATGGTCAGGCTCTCGGGTTCGAGCGGCTTTGGCGCATCGGGCGTGGGAGTGACTTCGGGGCGCAGGATGGAGCGTTGTTCGGTCGCCTCATTCGCTCCGGCCGGGCTGCCCACGTCGGCGGCGGCTTCGTCGGCGGCCGCGACATTGCCGGCGGCGTCGCCCTGCTTCGCCTGCGGTGTGCAGGCGGCGGCGAGCAGCGCCAGTGCGACCAATCCTGGCGCAATGCGCCACAGCATTGCATTGCGGTTCCCTCTCGTCATGCCAGCGCCTCTCCCTCCTGTTCCTGCGCCGCCGCCTCGCCGGGCGGGACGTAGGATATGATCGTGTCCCCCGCCTGCGGCGTCGGCCGCGATGCGTGGGTGAAGAAGCGCAGCGCGCCGCCCTTGCGGATCAGCAACAGCATGTCGGCTTCCTCGGGCAACCCGGCGCGCGCGGCCTCGAAATCGAACTGGTCGGTGATCCGCGTCTTGCGGAAACCCCAGCCGGCGCGATCGCGCTCCAGAATCTGCTCGACGCCCAGCCCCGATGCGAAGAGAGCGCGCCCGCGCAGCGCCTCGGGCAACGAGCGGGGATCGTCATCGTCGCTCGAATCACCGAGCTGATAGACGTTGTCGCGGCCGACCTCGGGCGCGAATTCGTTGCAGACGAGCGCGTTATACGCCTCATTATCCGTGGTCGCGGCGATCACCTGGAACTGATCGAGGTCGAGCCGTTCCTCGGTCGCCTCCGCCAGTATCTCGCCATGATAGGTCGGGATGCCCGCCTGCCGCGCGGCGGCGAGGCGCTGCCAGCTATTGTCGGCGATCGTCACGGGCACCTCGAGCTGGCGAAGTTGTTCGGCGAGCGCGAAGCTGAACGGCGTGCCGCCGACGATCAGCAGCCCCTGCTCGGTCGCGCCCGTCACCTTCAGCAGCCGCGCGACCGGACCGATCGAGAAGCCGTGCGCGATGATCGTCGCGGTCACCACCGCGAAGGACAGGGTGACGAGGATCGATCCGTCGCTGAAGCCCAGATGATCGAGGCGCAGCGCGAACAGACCCGAAATGGCGACCGCGACGACGCCGCGCGGCGCAATCCACGCGACGAGCAATCGTTCGCGCCAGGGCACCGGGGTGAAGGCGAGGCTCAGCAGAACCGTCGCGGGGCGGACGAGGAAGAGCAGCGCGACGAGGAAGGCCAGGAAGCGCCATTCAAACTGGCGCAGCGCCTGCAGGTTGAGCGAAGCGGAAAGCAGGATGAAAACGCCCGAGATGAGCAGGACGGTGATATTCTCCTTGAAGGGCTGGACGTCGCGCAGCGAATCCATCTTCATGTTGGCGACCGCGATCCCCATCACGGTCACCGCGAGCAGCCCGGTTTCCTGCTGGACGATGTTCGACCCGACGAACACGATGATGACCGCGACGAGCAGGACTGGCGCCTTCAGATATTCGGGGACATGACCGCGCGGGAACGCCCAGCCGATCGCGCGCGCGGCAAGCCAGCCGATCAGCCCCGCTACCGCCGCCGCCGCGGCGAGCGAGACGAGAACGCTGGCCAGCGTCGCGCCCTCGCCCGTCCGGCGCAGATATTCGTAGGTGATGACGCCGAACAGCGCGCCGACCGGATCGTTGACGATCGCTTCCCATTTGAGGATCGCGCGCGGCCGGGCGGCGACATTGCTCTGGCGAAGCAGCGGCAGCACCACCGTCGGCCCCGTCACCACCAAAATGCCGGCGAAGAGGATCGCGACGGGCCAGACCAGCCCCGCCACATAATAGCAGGCGAGTGCGCCCAGCACCCAGCCGATCGGCGCGCCGAGCAGCACCAGCCGCGTCACCGCGCCGTCGGTGCGCCGCAACTCGCGGAAATTGAGGCTCAGCCCGCCCTCGAACAGGATGAGCGCAACCGCGACCGAGATCATCGGTTCGAGCAGGTCGCCGAATATATCGTGCGGGCGAATAAGCCCGGTGACCGGCCCGGCGATAACGCCGGCCGCCAGCATCAGCGCGATCGCGGGCCAGCCCGTCCGCCACGCGATCCACTGCGCGCCGATCCCGAGCGCGCCGATCAGCGCGAAAACAAGGGCATAATGCTCCATCCGGGTTCCAGACTAATGGCGGGACACCCGGACGAAAACCCCGGCGACGGATAAGTTCCGGCCGCCCCTTTCCGATCAGTCTGCTTTCAGGCTTCGCCCTGCGTTTCGATGAGCGCGGCGGCGATCGCATCCCTGGGGCTCTTGCCGCCCCACAATACGAACTGGAAAACGGGATAGAAGCGCTCGCACTCATCAAGCGCCGCCTCGATCAGCGTTTCGGCCTGATCGAGCGCAAGCAGCGGCCCATCCGAAACCGAAAGCAGCGCCGCGTGGCGGAAGAGCAGGATGCCGCTGTTCGCCCACAGCTCGAAATGGCCGAGCCAGAGCTGCTCGTTCACCAGCCCGATCGTCTCGTAGATCGTCGCGCGTTTGTCGTCAGGCACGCGCACATCGGGCAGCGCCAGGAACTGGAGCACCCGATCATCCTCGCGCCACACGCCGCGCAGCTCATATTTGGCCCAGCTACCCTGGATATTGGCGACGATCTCGTCATCGCCCATCCGCTCGTAGGACCAGCCATGCGCCGCGAAATAATTTTCGAGCATGTCGATCGGCGCGGCGTCATCGCCGCTGCTGTCTTCAAATTCTTCCAACGTCATGCCTTAGCGCCCCGCAGCCCTGTTCGGCCGCGCTGAAAATTGCCCGCAACGCCCAAGGGGAGCAAGGCAATGGTGTAAAAAGCTGTGGATAAGCTGTTGGCCGTCCGGGAGCGGACCGGCCGACGCCGCCATGACAAATATCAGGCGGCGGCCCCCTTGCCGCGCTTCGCCGCGGGTTTCGCGGCCGCGCCGCCAGCGCCGGCGATTGCAGTTTCCAGCGCCTCGATGCGCGCGCGCAGCGCGTCATTCTCGTCGCGCGCGGCGGCGGCCATCGCCTTCACCGCCTCAAACTCGTCGCGGCTGACGAAATCCAGACCGCCGATCCACTCGCGCGCGCGCTCGCGCGCCGACGCTTCGGCTTCGCGGCCGAGGCCTGCGATCGTCCCGGCGGCGCCGTTCAGCACTTTCGCCAGATCATCGAACAGGCGGTTCTCGGACTGCATTCTAATCTCCTTCAAAGCCCTATGTTGGTGGCCGATGCCGGAACGGCAAGGGACTCGGCCCCCGGATTCAATTGATCGACGCTGTAGTTGAGCGCCGAAGCAAAGCCCAGCCAGAGCAGATAAGGCAGAAGGAGCCAGCCCGCGAGCGCGCGGATGCGCGCAAAGGCGAAGGCGGTCAACGCCGCGAAGGCAAGGATGGCGAGGATCAGGAAGAAAGCCTGATGGATCTGGTGCGCGCCGAAAAAGAGCGGCGACCAGAAAAGGTTGAGCGCAAGCTGAAGGATGAAAAGCCCGATCGCCGCGCCCTTGCCCTTCGCCCGGCGCGCGTTGAACACCATAGCGAGCGCGAAGCCCATCAGTGCGTAAAGGATCGTCCAGGCCACCGGGAACAGCCAGTTGGGCGGCATGAAGGCGGGCTTGGCCAGCCGCTGGAACCAGATGCTGTCAGCCCCCGTTCCCGACAGGCTGGATGAGATGAAGCCGAGAAGGATGATCGCCGGCACGCAGACAAGAGCCCAGCGCAGATACGACATGCGCAATTGCGACCGGGACGCGATCTCACCCATTCAAACCCCCTTTTTGACTCTACGTTACAGCGACAAGTCTCCAGGCGCGGCCACACTGACGCCATGAGGCCAGCGGCGCGCGCCGATTGCAAGCGGTACGGAACAGGATGGACGCCCGGCCGCACGGGTGCGGCGGATGACGGGCGACAGAAAGGTCGCCGCCGGATCAGTCAGCCATGGCTGGGCAGGTCGCATCAAGGCCCGGCGCTACCGGGGCGAGCCGTTCATGGCAAGCGGCGAGACGCGTCCCGTTATGGTTCAACCGCGATGCGCGGCGATCAGGAACTCGATATTGCCTTCCGGCCCCTTGATCGGGCTTTCGACAATGCCTTCGACCGCCCAGCCCTCGCCTTCGGCCCAGGCGCGCACATCCGCGCATACGCGCGCATGGATCGCGGGATCGCGGACGACGCCGCCCTTGCCGACTTCGCCGCGCCCCGCCTCGAACTGCGGCTTGATGAGCGCGAGCAGGCGCGCGCCCGACTTTGCGAAACCCAGCGGCCTTTCCAGCACCTTGGCCAGCCCGATGAAGCTGGCGTCGCAGACGATGATGTCGACGGGTTCCGGAATATGATCGGCGGTCAGGATCCGCGCGCTGGTCTGCTCATGCACGACCACGCGCGGATCCTGCCGCAGCTTCCACGCTAGCTGGTTGGTCCCCGAATCGACGGCATAGACGCGCGCGGCGCCGCGGCTGAGCAGCACATCGGTGAAGCCCCCCGTCGACGACCCCACGTCGATCGCGACCGCACCTGCCACGTCCCAGCCGAAATGGGTCAGCGCATGATCGAGCTTGATGCCGCCGCGCGACACCCAGGGATGGTCGCGGCCGCGCACGTCGAGCGGCGCATCGGCGGCCAGCGCCTGCCCGGCCTTCGCGACTCGCTGCTCGCCGCTGAACACCAGCCCGGCGAGAATGAGCGCCTGCGCCCGCGCGCGGCTCTCCACCAGACCGCGATCGACAAGCATCTGATCCGCGCGGATTTTCGCCATTGTTCCGATCGCCTTCTACAAGCTTTTCTTTAGCCGCCGAAAGGGCCGAGTCAGGCTGGCTCGCATCGCCTTCGACTCGTCGCAGCCCTATTGTCTATTTTATCGGTAGAGTCATCATCTGCCTGTCGAGAGAAGGTGGCCGTGCGGTGGCCTTCAACACCGCCGCACGGTCATTCCCGGCCTTAATCGGGAGAGATGACATGCCACGCGACCTTCACGAGAATGATCGGCTCCAGCCGCTGGTGCTCACCGTTCCCGGCCTCAACGGATCGGGTCCATCCCATTGGCAGAGCCTGTGGGAACAGTCACGCCCCGATACGACGCGGATTGAGCTGGGCATGTGGTCCCAGCCGCATCGCAACGCCTGGGTCACCAAGCTCGATCAGGCCATTCGCGGCGCGAGGCCGCCGATCATCCTTGCCGCGCACAGCCTTGGCTGCCTTGCCGTCGCATGGTGGGCGGAACTTTCGGGCCAGCCCTATGGCTGGCCGGTCGCAGGCGCGCTGCTCGTCGCGCCGGCGGATGTCGATCGCGACGATGTGCGGCCCGAACTGAAGGGCTTCGGCCCCTCGCCGCGCAAGCCGCTGCCCTTCCCGTCGATCGTCGTCGCCAGCGAGGATGATCCGTGGATCAGCCCCGAAAAGGCGCACAGCCTCGCCGCCGACTGGGGCAGCCATTTCGTGAACGCGGGGGCGCATGGCCATATCAACGCCGCAAGCGGGCTGGGCTGGTGGGATGAAGGCCAGGAACTGCTCGATCGGGTGATCCGCGCAGGGGGCGCCGCACGATCCGGCGCGGCCGTAAGCGAGGCGCGGACGATCCTTGCGGTCAACGCCACCGACAGCGCATCGGCGCATTATCTCGGGACGAGATAGGTCTTGATCGAAGCGCTTAACGCGCAATTTTCGACGACAGATGAAGTCGCCCCCTCTCCGGCGGAGAGGGGGCGCTTCTTGTCCGCTGCTCAGGCGAAGCTCACCGTCGTGCGCGCGCGGCGACGCATCGCGCCGCCGACAAGGCCGAAGCCCGCAATCAGCATCGCCCAGGTCGCCGGTTCGGGAACCCCGGCATTGGCGCGCGACAGCACGATCAGCGACGAGGGATCGCCGCCCAGTTCGGCGACCAGATAGATGTTGCCCGCATGATCGATCGTCACGCCTTCGATCACCGTCACGCGGCTGGCGTCGCCGAAGATGTTGGACAGGTCAAAGCTGCTGACCAGTTCGCCCGTGCGCGTGACTTCGAGCAGCTTCTGCGACGACTGGCTGAGGATCAGCAGGTTTGAGTAGAAGTCGGCGCCGGCATAGTTGGGGTTGTTCGACAGCGCCATGATGTCCGACAGCGTCTGCAGGCCGAGCGACGCGACGTCGAACGGCGTGGTCCGCGTCGCGTTCGGCGCGATCTGATCGACGAAATAGATGGCCTGCGGATTGTTTTCCTTCACCGCGAAGAAGCCGCCGGTGATCGGATCATAGGTGATGCCTTCGAGGCCGATATTGCCGACGTTGACGCCGCCGCTGAACGAATAGCTCTGCGCCTCGACCGGCGGCGTGAAGAAGTAGCGCGTCAGCCCGCCGCCCATATCGACCATATTGACCTGGTCCACGCCGACCAGCGAAGCGCGCATCGTGCGTTCGTTGCCGAACACATATTGGCCATTGCCGACATAGGCGGCGATTTCGAGGTCGTTATAGGTCGACACGCCGAGATAATCGAACACGCCCGAGTAGCGATCGCCCGAGGTGGTGAACTCCATGGCGGTGCCTTCGTCGCCGACGACCATCAGCGAGTTGCGATCCCAGTTATAGGTGACGCCGCTGGCCTCGTCGAACTGAAGGCCGCGGACGAGGCTGACCTGATAGGTCGAAAGATCAAGCCCGGCAGCCTCGACGGCGGCCGGCGTGACGGCGGCGGCAGCGATGGCGATCGCGGCGATACGCGTGGTCAGAAACCCGTTCATCTTGTGATTCTCCCCTGTGAAATCCAAAGAGCGAGAGGTACTTAGACAGGGTTAATGAACGTTAACGGACTTTGGCGTTACGGTTCCGCAACAGAGATATGACGGACGCGCGACATGCGCGCCGCCGGGGCGGCGAGCAGCGGTTGGCGTCCTTGACCGGGGCAAAGGAAAAGGGGCGGCCCGAAGGCCGCCCCTCCCCTGTCCTTCCGATCGAAACGATCAGGCGGTGACGAACGACACCGTCTTGCGGCTGCGGCGAGCCGCAAAGCCGACGAGGCCGAAGCCCGCGATCAGCATCGCCCAGGTCGCCGGTTCGGGAACCGCAGCGCCGATGGCGTAGGTGTCGGTCTCGAACGCGAACTGCGTCGAGGTCATGCGGAAGCCCGTGATGCCGGCGTTATCCGCGAAGTTCACGCGCATGTTCGACGTGAACGCCGACTGGTTGCCGTTGGCGTCGACCGGCGAGGGAAGCCCCGCGCCGCCGAAGGTGCCGAGCACCACGCCGCCGATGCCGAGCACTTCGACGGTGTTGTAGTTGTCGATCGAACCCCAGTAGAAGCTCGCCGACTTGTAGGCGCCGCCGAGCAGGATCGTCGCAGTACCGCTCGAAGCCGGGTTCGGCACGCTGAGATAGCTGGTGCCGGGCGCGGTGCCCGACGGCGCGGCGCTGTTGGCGTTGCCGGGGGCGACGAGGATGCTGTAATTGCCGGTCAGATTGCCCGCCGACGGCGTCAGCGCGTCGAAATCATAAAGCAGGGTCTGGCCAAGCGAGGCGAAGCCCGGATCAACAGCCGGCGAAGTGCCGCTGGTGATCGTGGTCACGGTCACGGCGTAGGCCGGGGCCGCAAGTGCCACGGCAGCCGCCGCAGCGAGGAAAGTGGTTTTAAAGCGCATACATCTACCCCTTCAAACGTGCCTGAGCGCCCGAATCACCCACCCGGACTCACACGCATTGGAATATTTACCTGCCGCCCGCGGATCGGGTCTGCCCCCACCCCGACCAAAGCAGGCCATCCGGATGGGCAGCCGCGCTCATCCATCTGGGGAGGATCAAAGCGTCCGATAGCCGCCGGGGCTGCGCGCGCGGATCATGCTGCCCATCATCAGGCGGATGAGATCGCTTTGCCGGCCGGTCTGCGTCTTGGCGAATATCTGCTTCAGATAGGTGCGCAGCGTCGGCACCTTCACTTTCATGCGAACGGCGGCCTCGCCGACCGAAAGCCCCTCGACCAGCAGCGCCACCAGCCGGGTCTCCGCAGGCGACAGGCTGTAAAGCTGGCAGATCGGCAGCAACAGATCGGCGACTTCGACCTCGGGGTTGAATATCTGCACGATGGCGGCGGGATCGTCAGGGCCACACGGCGGCGTTTCGGGCGCGATCACCACCGCGACCAGCGGCCGCCGGTTCGCGCCGCGCCGCAGGGGCACGATCGTCGCGCTGGGCGACGCGGCTTCGCCGCTGCGGTCGAGCGAGACGATATGGTCGATCGCGACGCGCAGCTTCACCGAATCGGTCACGTCGGTCGCGGCCAGCATTGCGCCCGCGCGCCTCACCCCGTCGCCGATCTCCGCAAGCCGTTCGCCGCACGCATTGGCGAACAATATCTGCCCGGCGGCGTCGATCAGATAAGTCGCGAAATCGGTGGCGTCGAGCGCGGCCGCCATCCCCTCCATCCGGTGCAGATGCTCGCGCTCGGCGAGCCACAGCCGGAAATGGATCGACAGCATCGGCTGGGCTGCGGCGATCGCCGCATCCTGCATCGCATGATCGCCCGCGCCGGCATCCAGATCATAGAGCGCGGTGAGCACCAGCCGCCCCGCCCCGCGCGCCGCCAGCGGCATGGCGAGCAACAATCGATCCCGCCCGCCATGCGCGATCGAACTCCACTGCGCCTGCACGGCGTAATCGCTTGCGCGCCGATCCGGCCAGATGCCCGCCGCGACCGCCGCCATGCGCGCGGCAAGGTCGCCATCGCCGTCGCGCGGAGCGAGGCGGAAAAGCAGTTCGGTCTCGTCGCGGCCGCGGCAATGGAGCGAAAGCAGGATGGCGACAGCCTGACTGCGCATGGCGAAATCGCCGATCAGCCAGGCATCGTCCTCGCCGATCGAAAAACGCGCCAGCTCCAGCCCGGGAGTGATTGCCGTCTTTCGCGCGCCATCAGCCGCCATGACCCTGAAATCGCCCTCCTCTCAACCGCTTCGCATTTCAATGAGGCAAAGTCGTGTTGATGAGCGCGATAGTCGCACATTTTCGCAATTTTACGCAAATCGCGCCGGTTCATCGGCGGACCTTGTGAGATTTCAGTGGCTTGTCAGCCAGCGAGCGCCGAAACCAGCGCCTTTACTTTCTTCTGGCGCCATTGCGGCAACGGCGCGATCAGCCAATAGCCAAGCGATCGATCGACCGCTTCGCCAAGCACGACCAGCCGCCCGGCGGCAAGATCGGCGGCGGCGAGCAGTTCGGGCACTTCGGCGACTCCGAAACCCGCGGCGGCCGAATCGATCGCGATTCCCGCATCCGCGACGCGCAACACGCCCTCGCCCGGCGTCGCGCCCGGCCATGATATGCAGCCCTCGCCTCCGCCCGGCGCGCCGACGCGCACGAAGCGCGTCGTGCCCAGCATCACGCCTTCATGCTCGCCCGGCCCTTCGATCAGGCGGATGGCCAGATCGAGATTGGCCTCGGTGAAATCGATCGCCTCGTCGGCGGCGATGAGATGAAAGCGCAGCTCGGGGTCGGTCGCGGCATAGGCGGCGAGGCGCGGGGCGAGCCATTTGACGGTAAAGTCGCGCGGCGCGGCGATGGTCAGCGACTTTGAGGTCTGCCCCGCCTGCATCGCGCGCACCGCATCCTCGAAATTGAGGAAGCCGGCGCGCAACGCCTCCAGCCCGGCCTGCCCCTCAGGCGTCAGTTCCAGCCCCTTGGCGGTGCGGCGGAACAGCACGGTGCCCAGCGTATCCTCAAGCGCGCGGATCTGCTGGCCGACCGCCGCCGGCGTCACCGCCAGTTCGTCGGCCGCGCGCGTGAAGGAGAGGTGGCGCGCCGCCGCGTCGAGCACGCGCAGGCCGTTGAGCGGCAGATGCGTGCGCTTCATTGCGATACCGTCGGCGCGACCAGCGCGAAACGCGGGATCGCGACGTCGAACACCGATCCGTCCTCGCGGATCATATGATAGCTGCCGACCATCTGGCCGGTGGGCGTCGCCAGCGGGCAGCCCGAGACATAATCATAGGACTGGCCCGGCGCGATCATCGGCTGTTCGCCCACCACGCCTTCGCCTTCCACCTCGTGGCGCGCGCCGCGCCCGTCGGTGATCGTCCAGTGGCGGCTGAGCAGTTGCACCGCCATCGCGCCTTCATTCTCGACGCGGATATGATAGGCCCAGAACCAGCGGCCGCGATCCGGCTCAGACTGTTCGGGCAGGAAGCTCACCGACACGCGCACCGTCACTTCGCGCGTCGTCGCGGCATAGGAAAACAGCGCCTTCACAGGCCGACTGCTTTCAACGCGCGATCGAGATCCTCGATCACGTCGTCGGCATCCTCCAGCCCGACATTGAGGCGCAGCATGCCTTCGCCGATCCCCATCTCCTCGCGCGTCTCGGCCGAAAGCCCGGCATGGGTGGTGGAGCTGGGGTGCGTCATCAGCGAGCGAGAGTCGCCGATATTGTTGGAGATGTCGACCAGTTCGAGCGCGTCGAGCAGACCATGCGCCTGCGCCCGTCCGCCGGCGAGCACCACCGACAGGATCGTGCCGCCCGCCGCCATCTGGCGCATGGCGAGATCATGCTGCGGGTGGCTGGCGAGGCCGGGATAGAGCACGGTCGGCACGCGGCCTTCGAGAAATGTCGCGACCTTCAGCGCATTTTCGCTCTGGCGGCGGATGCGCAGGTCGAGCGTCTCCAGCCCCTTCATCACCACCCAGGCGTTGAAGGCGCTGAGCGTCGGGCCGGTGTTGCGCGTGAAGGGCAGCAGCGTGTTGAGGATGAAATCCTCGCTGCCCGCGACGGCGCCCGCCAGCACGCGCCCCTGCCCGTCCATCATCTTGGTCGCCGAATAGGCGACGATGTCCGCGCCCAGATCGAGCGGACGCTGAAGCAGCGACGTCGCGAAGGCGTTGTCGACCAGCACCTTGATGCCGTGCGGCCTGGCGATCGCCGAAACGGCTGCGATGTCGACGATGTCCAGCGTCGGGTTTGCCGGCGTCTCGAAGAAGAACAGCTTGGTCGCGGGCGTCACCGCATCGGCCCAAGCCTGCGCGTCACGCCCGTCGACGATCGTCACGCCGATGCCGAAACGCGGCAGCAGGCTGTCGGTCAGCCAGCGGCACGAACCGAACATGGTGCGCGCGGCGACCATATGATCGCCCTGCGAGAGCTGACACAGGATCGCCGCGGTCATCGCCGCCATGCCCGTCGCCATAGACCGCGCGGCCCCCGCCCCTTCAAGCAGCGCGATGCGCTGTTCGAGCATCTCGACCGTGGGGTTTTGCAGGCGCGAATAGGTCATGCCCTGCGCTTCGCCGGCGAAGCGCGCGGCGACTTCGGCAGCGCTGTCATAGCTGTAGCCGGACGTCAGGAAGAGCGCTTCGGAGGTTTCACCCCACTCCGAACGCGCGGTGCCCCCGCGCACGGCGAGCGTCGCGGGACGCCAGTTACGGGTGATCGAACGGTCCTGACCTGCATAGCGCTTCATGTTTTTCGCTTTGCAGCCTCACGATGGCCAAGGTCAACGGCGAACGGCCTTTCCTTCGCATGGCGGCCGGGGCACAGAAGGCCCGTCGCCATGGGGGCGGTCGAAAAGACCGGTCGGAAAGGCTGGCCGAAATAGCCGGCCGAAAGGGGTGTGGGTTGATGCTGGACCGGATGGTCGACTGGCTGGCGCGGCGCACGGCGCTGGAGCTGGCGCTGATCCTCGCCGCCGTCGCGGAGCTGATGTTCCTCGGGCATCTCGGCGATCCCAACAAGATGGTGTTCGACGAGACTCATTATGTCCGCGCTGCGCGGATCATCTACGGGCTCGAATCACCGGCCAATGAGGAACATCCGATCCTCGCCAAATGGCTGATCGGCCTGTCGATGGACTGGTTCGGCGACACGCCCTGGGGCTGGCGCGTGCTCGGCACGGTCGCGGGGACGGCCACGGCGCTGTCGATCTTCTGGATCGCGCTGCTGCTGTTCCAGGACCGGCGCACGGCGATGACCGCAGGCGTCCTGGCGCTGCTCGACCAGATGCTGTTCATCCAGGCGCGCATCGCGATGCTCGACACCTATATGGCGGCCTTCCTGATGGCCGGGCTGGCGTTCGCGCTCCGGGCGTGGCGCGGGCCGGGCGATGCGCGCTGGCGGCTGGCGGCGGCGGGGTTGTGCCTGGGCCTTGCAGTCGCCTGCAAATGGGCGGCGGCCCCTTATGTCGCGCTGGCCTGCATCGCCGCCGCCATCGCCCGCTGGCGCGATCCGGCGCGCTTCACGGGCGCGAGCCTGCCGACCCCGGCGCTGTGGATCGGAATCCCGGCGCTCGCCGCCTATTTCGCCAGCTTTGCGCCGGCCTTCTGGTATCAGCATGGGCCGCTCAGCCTCGCCCGGCTGCTGCCCTATCAGCTCGATATGTATGTGCAGCAGACCAAGCCGCTGTCGCCGCACACCTATATGAGCGACTGGTGGCAATGGCCGCTGATCAGCCGCCCGATCTGGTATTTTTACGAACAGGTCGACGGCGTCCAGCGCGGCATTCTGCTCATCGGCAATCCCGCGATCATGTGGGGCGGGCTGATCGCGGTTGCGGCCTGCCTTTGGCAGGGCGTGAAGGATCGGTCGCCGGCGCTGCTCTGGGCGGGCGGGATCTGGGTGTTCGCCTTTGCGCTATGGGCGGTGATCCCGAAGAAGATCGGCTTCTATTATTATTATTATCTGCCCGCCCTGTTCCTCAGCCTGGCGCTGGCCGGCGCCTTCGGGAAAAGCCGGACGGGCCAGGAACCGGCGATCTTCCTCGCCATCGCGCTGGCGGCCTTCCTTTATTTCTACCCGATCATCGCCGCACTGCCGCTGGTCAACGATCAGGCCTTCCTCACCTGGATGTGGTTCGATAGCTGGCGGTGACGGCGGTTCAGTTCCGCATCGTCATTGCGAGCGCAGCGAAGCAATGACGGGGTGGTCGGAGTCTAGCGGTAACGCCCCCAGGTGAAGCGCGACGACAGCGCGAAGTTCCACACCGCGCCGACGACGACGCCCGCCAGCGCGGACACCGTCCACAGCGCATGGCGCACCTCGAACAGAAACGCCGCGACGCCGACATTGGCCAGCGCCCCGACCGCGCAGACAAGACAGAAACTCACCCAGCCCCAGAACAGCGCCCGTCCGCCGCGCAACCGCCGGTCGCGATAGGTGAGCATGTTGTTGAGGAAGAAGTTGAACGTCATCGCGCCCATCGTCGCCACCGTCTGCGCGGCGACGAAGCTGACGCCCATCGCTTCATAGGCCAGCGCCAGCAGGCTCATATGCACGACGACGCCGATCGCGCCGATCGCGCCGAACATGGCGAAGCGCACGGGCACGAAGCGTCCGAAGGCGCGATCATAGAGCGCGATCAGAAACTCCAGCGCGACGACATGGTCGAGCTTGCTTTCGCCGACCGCGCGGCTGCGAAAGGTGAAAGGCACCTCGACGAAGCGCAGCGGCCGCCGCGCGGTGGTGAAGAGATCCAGCAATATCTTGAAGCCGATCCCCGACAGGCGCGGGGCGAGCGCGCGAAAGCGATCGCCGCGGATCACGAAGAAGCCGCTCATCGGATCGTGAAGCTCGGCGCGCAGCACCTTGCGCGCGATCCGCGTCGCCAGCTCGGATTTGGCGAGACGGTCGCGATCCCAGTCGCCCGTGCCGCCGCCCGCGACGAAGCGCGAGCCGATGGCGATATCGAGCGACGGGTCCGCCTCCAGCCGCTCGATCATCGCGCGCAGCACGGCCGGATCATGCTGCAGATCGGCGTCCATCACCGCAATGAGCGGCGCCGAAGTCGCCATCATGCCCTCGATGCAGGCCGAAGAGAGACCGCGCCGCCCGATCCGTTCGATCACGCGCACGCGCCGGTCGGCGCGGCCGATCTCGCGCACCAGCGCGGCGGTGCCGTCGGGGCTGGAATCGTCGACGAAGATCGCTTCCCAGCCCCGCCCGGCCAGCGCCGCATCGAGCTGCCCGATCACTGCGCGGATATTGCCTGACTCATTGAAGGTCGGCAGCACGATCGCCAGATCGAGGGGCGCGATGTCGATCGGCGGCGTCATCCCAGCGCCGCGAGCACCCTGTCGCCCATTTCGCGCGTCGACAGCGCGCCGCCCAGATCGGGCGATCGCGCGCCGCCGGCCAGCGCCGCCGCCACCGCCGCCTCGATCCGGTCGGCCTCGACCGCGCGGCCCAGCGAATAGCGCAGCATCATCGCCGCCGAGAGGATGGTCGCCAGCGGATTGGCCTTGCCCTGCCCGGCAATATCGGGCGCGGAGCCGTGGATCGGCTCGTACAGCCCCTTGCTGTCCTTGTTGAGCGTCGCCGACGGCAGCATCCCGATCGACCCCGCGCACATCGACGCCTGATCGGACAGGATGTCGCCGAACAGATTGCCGGTGACGATCACATCGAACTGGCCGGGGTTGCGGACAAGCTGCATCGCGGCGTTGTCGACATACATGTGGCTCAGCTCGACATCGGGATAATCGGCGGCGGTCTCGATCACCACGTCGCGCCACAACTGCGATGTCTCAAGCACATTGGCCTTGTCGACCGAGCAGAGTTTCGCTCCCTTCCCGCCCTTGGCCCGCGCACGCGCGGTCTCGAACCCGACGCGGGCGATGCGCGAAACCTCGTCCTCGTCATAGCTCATCAGGTCATAACCCTGGCGGCGGCCCGCAGGGGTGGTGCGCATCCCCTTCTCGCCGAAATAGACGTCGCCATTGGTCTCGCGGACGATGACCAGATCGATCGCGCGCGCGACTTCGGGGCGCAGCGCAGACGCATCGGCCAGCTCGGGAAAGAGGCGCGCGGGACGAAGATTGGCGAACAGCCCCAGTTCCTTGCGTAGCCCCAGAATCGCCTGTTCGGGGCGCAGATGGCGCTCCAGCGCGTCGCAATCGGGGTCGCCCACCGCGCCGAACAGCACGGCGTCGGCGCGCTGCGCCAGCGCCAGCGTCTCGGGCGGAAGCGGATGGCCGACAGCCTTATAGGCCGCGCCGCCGACAAGACCCGATTCATACTCCAGATCGGGCGCGACATGGCCAAGCACGCGCACCGCCTCCGCCACGACTTCAGGCCCGATTCCGTCACCCGCCAACAATGCGATCAGCACAAACGCTCCCTTTCCTCATGCCGCCGCCCGCCGCAATCGGTCGAGCAGCCTCTCGCGCGCCGCCAGCACGTCCGCCTTGCGGTCGGCGAGCAGATCGCGCGCGAGGAAATGGCCGGTGATCGCCAGCGCGTCAAACAGTTCGTCCCAGCCGGCGGGGCCGCCATCCAAAAGAAAGGCCGGCAGGCGGAACAGCCGGGCCGCGTGGGGATCGCCCGCCGCCCGGCTCACCGCGCCCCCGCTCTTCGGGCTGACATAGGCGAGGTCCGCTTCCGCGCCCGTCGCGACGCAGCGCTGGAGGTCAAGACCGAAGCCCAGTTCGGCGAGCAGCAGCAGTTCGAGCCGCGCGAGGCTCCCCGCCCAGCCGCGCGCAGCCGGAGCCGCCTCGATCGCATCGAGCACGCCGCCCAGCGCGTCGGACAGGCGCGGCGCTGCCAGTCCCTCGGGCAAGGTCGCGGCGGCAAGCGCGGTCGTCCAGTCGATCCCCGCCGCCGCCAGCGGCTCGGCGAGCAGGGGCGCGCGGCTGTGGACCAGCTCCACCGTCAACCCGGCAAGCTGATCCTCGGTCCGCGCGCGGAAATCTGCGGCGACGATATTGCCGGGGACGAGCACGGGACGAAGCTGGCGCGACCGCCCGCCGCGCACATAGCCCGCGATCAGGCCATGATCGCGGGTCAGCGCGCGCACGATCGCGCCATGCTCGCCATGCGCTCGCACGCCGCAGATGATCGCTTCGGCTTCGATCCTCATGCCGCCCCGGATAGGACGCCTCGGCCGCCGACGCCAGTTCGGCGCTTGCCGGGACGCAGCGGATCGGCCATCGCTCGGCGATGCCCCGCCTCATCAAAGCCGGATTCTGGGTCGCGCTCGCCGTGACGCTCTATTTCGCATGGGCGCCGCACCCGCCGACATTGATCCACAACGACAAGTCGCAGCATGAACTGGCCTTCGCGACGCTGGCGATCGGCTGGACCCTCGCCTGGCCGCGTGCGCGCTGGTGGCAGGTCGCGCTCGCGCTCGCCGCGCTCGGTGGGCTGATCGAGATTGTGCAGGGCCTGCCCTTCGTCCACCGCGACGAGGACATCAACGACTGGTATGCCGACGTCGCGGCGATCCTCCTCGGCCTCGCCGCCGCGCATGGGCTGCTCGCGATCCTGCCCAAAAGCTGGTTCAGCGCAGGATCGGCCGGAAAAGACGTCTGAACCCGGCGCGTTTCGCCAGCCGCGCCGCACCGTCGAACCCGCCGAGCATCGCTGCCAGCGCGCGATTGGCGATCGTCGGGCGCAGCAACAGCAGATCGACGCAATCCACCGATCCGGTCGCGAACTGGCGTTTGTGCTGGCCGTCGCCCTCGGTGAAGTCGAAACGCGCGAACGCGCCCTCATCGATCAGCGCGCCGATCGCCTCGCAAAGCAGCACGCTGCCCGGCGATAGAGACGCGAAATCGGGATCATGCCCGACCCAGCGATAGACGAGCGTCGCACCATCGGCCGGGCAGCAGAGATAGGCCGCCGGCCGGTCGCCGATATGGAGCAGCCAGGCGCGCAGCCGCCCCGCTTCGGCTTCGCCCGTCAGCCAGGCGACGAAGCCCGCGCCTTCGGGCAGCCCCGCATCGAGCAGCTTTTCCTGATAAGTCAGCGCCGAGATCGCCCGCGCCGCCGCGTGAAAGACCGCGATCGCCTCCGGCTCATGATGCGCCGTCACACGCATGCCCCGGCCCTCGATCCGGCGCAGCTTGCGTCCGATCGCGGCGCGCGCATTGGCCGACAGCCCTGCAAGCCATGCGTCGCGGCCGATCGTGAGGTCGACATAGCGCCGCGCATAGCGCTGGCGTTCGATCCGGATCGCATTCGTCGCAACTGGCGCCCGCCCGGCGGGCAGCGAAGTGACGAGCCATCCGTCCGCGTCGCCCAGCGGCGGCAGATCGGCCGCTCCGCCCACCAGCAGGGCGTCGATTCCATAGGCGACGCGGTGCAGCCGCCGCCGCACCGAAAGGATCGTGCGGGCGCCGATCGTCAGCCTGATCGGCGCCGGCCGCGCCTCGATGACGGTCGGCCTCATGGTCGCAGATCGTAGAAGAGGTTGGCCGCCGCCTGCGCCGCCATCCGCGCCGCCGTGCGCCCCGCCCGCCAGGGCATCGGCCGCGCGGCCCGCCCGGGCGGCACGTCGAGATCGGCGAAGAAGCGTGTCGGGTGCGCCGCGCGCCGCTCCGCCAGCAGCGCGCAGAGCGCCTCGAAGCGCCGCACCAGCATCCCGTTGGGTCGCCGCCCGTCGCGCGTCGCAAGCTCGAAGCTGTGGCCGACGAAGCAGGTCAGCGGATGGTTCTCGGCCTCGGCATGATCCAGCACCCCCGCCATTTCGGCCAGCGACATGGCGGTGATCTGGCAGTGGCGCAGCCGCCCGGGCCATTCCTCGAACAGGCTTACCGGCGTCTCGATGAGACCGCGATGCGCGACCGGCGCGATCAGGTCGCGCGGAAGGCCGATCGCGCTGGGATCAGGCGCGTGCGCGCCGTCATGGCTGCTGTCGAAGCGGAAGCCCAGCGCGGCGAGCGCATCGATCGTATCGTCATTGGCGGCGAAGCTGCCCGCGCGGAAGGCGACGGGCGGCGGCGCGCCCGCCTCGATCAGCAGGTCGCGCGCCTGCCCGATCAGCCGGCGTTGCTCGGCTCCCGGCAGGGCGCCCAGCTCGAACCCGCCGCTCGCCCGGCGATCGTCCGCCGACGCCTTCGCCCAATTGGGGTGGAGGTGAAGCTGCACTTCCTGCCCCGCCGCCACTATCCGCCCGACCAGCGCGCGCACCGGCGCGACGCCATAAGCGAGCGCCGGCATCGGATCGACGAAGAAGCACGCCTTCAGCCCATGCGCCGCCAGCCGATCGAGCTGATGGCCGATCCCGACCCCCGCCGGATCGATCGAACGCCGCAGCATCGTATCGAGATCGAGCCCCGCGGCGTGGTGACGCCAGGCGATCTCGGTATCGATCGTCAGCAGGACGGGGCTCGGCATGCGATCGACTTAACCCACAGGGACATAAGGAGGGGTAAATCGTCACTCGTCATTGCGAGCATAGCGAAGCAATCCAGAGCGATGCATCCGGCACAGGCGGGATTGCTTCGCTGCGCTCGCAATGCCGAAAACGCCGTTCGGGCCGCCGCCTCAGCGCATATGATAGAAGTCGTAGATGCTCTGCGCCATCGCGGTGGAGACGCCGGGCGCACGCTGCAGATCCTCAAGGCTGGCGTCGCGCACGGCCCGCGCGGTGCCGAAATGCATAAGCAGCGCCTTCTTGCGCGCCGGACCTATGCCCGGCACCTCGTCGAGCGAGCTGCCGCCGATCGCCTTCGCCCGCTTGGTGCGATGCGCGCCGATCGCGAAACGGTGCGCCTCGTCGCGCAGCCGCTGGATATAGAAAAGCAGCGGCGCATTGGGCGGCAGCGTGATCTCTCGCCCGTCGGGCAGGTGGAACACCTCGCGCCCCTCGCGGCCATGATGAGGCCCCTTGGCGACGCCGACGAGGGGAACATCCTCGATCCCCATTTCCTCCAGCACGCCGCGCACCGCGTTCAACTGCCCCCGCCCGCCGTCGATCAGCACCAGATCGGGCCATTCGCCCCCGTCGCGATCGGGATCCTCGTCGCGCGCGCGGGCGAAGCGGCGCTCCAGCACTTCGCGCATCATCGCGAAATCGTCGCCCGGCACGGTCTCCGCGCGCTTAATGTTGAACTTGCGATAGGCGTTCTTGCGGAATCCCTCCGGCCCCGCCACGATCATCGCGCCCAGCGCGTTGGCGCCCATGATGTGGCTGTTGTCGTAAACCTCGATGCGGTCGGGCGGCCCGTCCAGCTCGAACAGATCGGCCAGCTCGCGCAGCAGCCTGCCCTGCGTCGTCGTTTCGGCGAGGTGGCGGTCGAGCGCTTCCACCGCGTTACGCTCGGCCTGGCGGATCAGGCGGACGCGGTCGCCGCGCTGGGGCCGCGCGATCGCAACCTTGAACCCCGCCTGCTCGCCCAACGCCTCGGCCAGCAGATCGGCCTCGGGCAGGCCGCGATCGACCAGCACCGTGCGCGGCGGCGGCACGCTTTCGTAGAACTGGACGAGGAAGCTCGACAGCACCTCATCCTCGGGCACGTCGGCGACATGGGCGGGGAAAAAGGCGCGGTGCCCCCAATTCTGCCCGCCGCGGATGAAGAAGGCCTGGATGCACATCACCCCGACCTTGGTCGCCAGCGCGAAAATGTCGGCGTCCCCCAGCCCCTCGGCGTTGATCGCCTGCCCGCCCTGGATGAAGGTCAGCGCCTTCAGCCGATCGCGATAGACGGCGGCCAGCTCGAAATCGAGATCGCCCGCCGCGCGCTCCATCGCCTCGCCCAGCTTCCTCTGCACCTGCGTCGATTTGCCCGCGAGGAAGGCCTTGGCGTCGTCGACCAGCTCGCCATAGGCGTCGGCGTCGATGCGCCCGACGCAGGGCGCCGAGCAGCGCTTGATCTGAAACAGCAGGCACGGCCGCGATCGGTTGGCGAAGAAGCTGTCGGTGCAGGAGCGGAGCAGGAACAGCTTCTGCAGCGCGTTGAGCGTCCGCCCCACCGATCCGGCGCTGGCGAAGGGGCCGTAATAATTGCCTTTGATCTTGCGCGCGCCGCGATGCTTCTGGATGCGCGGGAAATCATGGTCAGCGCGCAGCAGGATGAAGGGGAAGCTTTTGTCGTCGCGCAGCAGGACATTGTAGGGCGGGCGATAGCGCTTGATGAGTTGCGCCTCGAGCAGCAGCGCTTCGGCCTCGTTGTTGGTCGTCACGATCGTCATCGACCGCGTCTGCGCGACCATGCGCTGCAACCGCTTGGGCAGCCGCGCGACCTGCGTATAGTTGGTCACGCGGTTCTTCAGCGCGCGCGCCTTGCCGACATAGAGCACGTCGCCGCGCGCATCCTGCATCCGATAGACGCCGGGGCGCGCGGGCAAGGTCCTGAGCACATTGCGGATCGCCGCCACGCCCGTGTCCAGATCGGGCGCGTCGCTGCCGCGCACCGTGTAGGCGGCCTTTTCCTCGTTGAAGCGATCGGGAGACGCGGGGTCTGACATGGCAGTGATCTAGGGAGGATCGGCGCGGATTGAAATCGTCATTGCGGGGCCGGCGAAGCAATCCGGTGCGATGCCTGACGCCCAGTCTGGATTGCTTCGCTGCGCTCGCAATGACGACCGGGTTCATGAACCCGCATTAAGGGCAATCGCCCCCCGGCCGATGCTATTTGCAACCTCATGGAAGGCGCTCCCGATCTGCCCGAGGGCAGCAACCGCAGGCTCAACCGCGCAATCGCGATCACCGTCGTGCTGCTCTCGGTCTCGATGGCGATGACCAAGATCAAGGACGACAATATCGTCCAGGCGATGCAGGCCGCGCAGGCCGCGAAGATCGATACCTGGAGCGAATATCAGGCGGCGCGGATCAAGCTTCACATCAGCCGGCAAAGCGCCAACCCCGATCAGGCGGCGATCGCCAAATATCAGCGCGAGGCCATCGACCTGAAAACGAAGGCGATCGCGGCGCAGGCCGATTATGACCGGCAGGGCTATCGCGACGACCAGTTCGATCTTTCGGACGGCTTCGCCTCGATCGCGCTTGCCGTTTCGGCGATCGCCGCTCTGGTCGAAAGCTGGGGTCTGCTCAGCGTCGGCTGGGTCGCGGGCGCGGCGGGTCTGCTGTTCAGCATCGCCGGGTTCGCGGGGTTCGCGATTCACCCCGACGCACTGGTGTCGTTTCTGAGCTGAAACGCCCGAATTGAAAGAGGCGGAAGCGCCTGCGCGCCCCGCCCCCGTCTATTCAGATCGCTCTATTCTGGCCCGTCAGTTCAGGCGAGCGAGGTTCGAGATCGTGCCGTCCACCAGCGCCTTGTCAGCCAAGGCGTCGTGCGTCTCGGCGATCAGCGCGGCGGCGGCGGCGGCGGCGGCCCCGGCGGCCTTGGCGCGAACCTCTGCGATCGCGGCGCGCTCGGCGGCGGCGATCTTGTCCTCGGCCATATGCGTGCGCCGGGCGATCAGATCGGCGGCGTCGGCCCTGGCCTTGGCGATCAGGTCAGTCGCTTCTTCCTCGGCCAGCGCGATAATGCCCTTGGCGTCGGCGACGCTCGCCGCTTCGCGCTTCCTGGCGCTCGCCAGCAAAGCCTCGGCTTCGGCGCGCAGCGCCTTTGCCTCGTCAAGCTCGCGCCTGGCCTCGGCGATGCGGGCGTCGAGCGCGGACGTGATCTTCTTCGGCGCCTTCGCGACGAAAATCGCGATCAGCAGGAAAATGGTCAGGCCGACATAGACCCAGCCTTCGGCGCCCAGCCCGAGCAGCGTGGGGCCTTCTTCCTCATGGGCGGCGTCGGCGCCGGTCAGCGCGACCGTATGAGCTGCAATCTCAGCCATCACTTCACCCCGCGATCACGGCGCGCGCCGCCTTGGTCGCCGCCGCTCCGTCGGGGCGTTTGCCCGTCAGACGCTCGACGATGTCCGCCGCCGCATCGGCCGCGATCGTTTCAATGCTTGCCGACGCCTCGGCGCTGGCGGCGTCGATACGCTGCTGCGCCTCGGCCAGCTTCGCTTCCGCCGCGGCGTCGGCCTTGGCGACTTCCGCCTCGGTCGCGCGTGCGGCCTTGCTGCGGGCGTCCGCGACGGCGGTGCGCGCCGAAGCCTGCGCCCCTGCGATCGCGGCGTGATAGTCCGCCTCGATCCGGTCGGCGTGGGCCTTGGCGGTTTCCGCCGCCGAAAGGTCGCCCGTCACCTTCGCCTCGCGCGCATCGACGATATTGCCGATCTTCGGCAGCGTCAGCCGCACGATCCCGAAATAGAGGATCGCGAAGAACAGCGCGAGCCAAGCGATCTGCGGAACGAAGTTCGCAAGGTCAAATTGAGGCATCGGACGACCCCGGAATTACCTGATCTGCGCGATCAGGAGAAAGCGAGCGCGAGCGCGACGACGGCCGCGATCAGGCCGAGCGCTTCGGTCACGGCGAAGCCGAAGATCAGGCGGCCGCCCATCTTGGCGTCGGCTTCCGGGTTGCGCAGCGCGCCATTCAGATACTGGCCGAAGATCGTGCCCACGCCGATGGCGGCAAGACCCGCACCGATAGCAGCCAGACCGGCGCCGATCACGCGATAAGCTTCTGCGTCCATTTTAATACCCTTCCTGAAATCAAAGATTTAACGAACTGAAACTCAATGAAGATTGACCGCGTCGTTCAGATAGATCGACGCGAGCAGCGCAAAGACATAGGCCTGCACGACCGCGATCAGCACTTCCAGCGCCGAGAGCGCGACGTTCACCGCCAGCGGCAGCACGCCGAACACGTAAGGCAGCGCGCCGAACGAACCGAGCGTGACGACGAAGGTGCCGAACACCTTGAGCAGCACATGGCCCGCCGTCATGTTCGCAAACAACCGGATCGCGAGCGTGAAGGGCCGCGACAGGAAACTGATGAACTCGATCACGCAGACGAAGGCGCCGAGGAAAATATTGGTGCCCTTCGGCCAGAACAGGCTGAAGAAGTGCAGCCCGTGCCGCGAAAGACCGACGAAGCAGACGATCACGAACACCAGCACCGCCAGGCCCAGCGTGACCGCCACATGGCTGGTCGGCGTGAACGCCCCCACCCACGGAATCAGGCCGAGCAGGTTGCAGGCCAGCACGAAGATGAACAGCGAGAAGATCAGCGGCGTGAAGCGCTTGCCCTCGGGGCCGACATTGTCGTCGAGTATCTTTCGCACGAAATCGTAGAGATATTCGACCGCAGCCTGCATGCGCCCCGGAACGAGCTGGGGCCGCGCCGTGCCGACGAACATGAAGATCGCGACGGCGGCGAGCGCAATCGCCATCCACAGCGACGAATTGGTGAAGGAAAGGTCATAGCCGCCCGCATTGATCGGGTGGATCACCTTGATCGCGAACTGCTCCATCGGGCTCGACACGATTATTCTCCCGAATCCGGATCGGCGTCGAACTGGCGCGAGGTTTTCATCGCGCGCCGCGTGCCGGCGGCGAAGCCGAGCACGAGCAGCACGATCATCGCCCAGGGCTTGGTGCCGAGGCCGGCATAATTGTCGATGCCCCAGCCGATCGCGCCCGACACGAGCACCGCGCCGACGAACTCGATGCCCACGGCCCAGCCGCGGCTTTCGGCACGCGCTTCGACGCTCGAAACGCTGTGCTGATGCGACGCCTTCGCCTCGGCTATCCGCCGATCGAGAGCGTCCTTGTCGTCCTGGCGATCCTCAGCCAAAATTCGTTACCCTGATATAAAAATGCCGCCCGACACGAGGCCGCAGCGACTGTCGCACAGCGTTCATACCGTCTGCGCGCCGCCCGTTTAGGAACCGAGTCGGGGTGAGTCAACCGCGCTGCGAAACGGGCCGGATTACCGCCATTCCCGGCCATGCTTTTCGCCGGCGGACTTCCCGATTATGAATATTGCATGAGCGAGGGGGACAATGACGGGCCGGCCGACGGCGCCGGGCATCGCGCGCGGCTGCGCAAGCGGCTGATCGAAGGCGGCGGGGATGCGCTGCTCGATCATGAACTGGTCGAATATCTGCTCGCGCTCGCCATTCCCCGCCGCGACACCAAGCCGCTCGCCAAACGCCTGCTCCGCGAATTTGATGGGATTGCGGGATTGCTCTCGGCCGATGCCGAGGCGATCGGGCGCGCCGGCGTCGGCGAAGGCGCAGTCGCGGCGCTGAAGATCGTGCAGGCGGCGGCGCTGCGGCTCGTCAGCGCGGAGATTCGCGCCCGCCCCGTCATCGCAAGCTGGCAGGCGCTGCTCGATTATCTGCGCGCCGATCTCGCCCACATTCCGGTAGAGCGCGTGCGCATCCTCTACATGAACGCGCGCAACATGCTGATCCGCGACGAGCTGACCAGCGAGGGATCGGTCGATCAGGCCGCCATCCATGTTCGCGAAGTCATCCGCCGCGCGATCGATCTGGGCGCGACGGGGATCATCATCGTCCACAATCACCCCGGGGGAAATCCCGCCCCCAGCTCGCAGGACATCGCGATCACGCGCGACATCGTCGAGGCCGGCAAGCGACTGGGCATCGCCGTCCACGATCATGTCATCATCGGGATCGAAGGCCATGCCAGCATGCGCGCGCTCGGCCTGATCTGAGCGCGGGCGCAAGGATCGCCGCCGCCCCCTCCCGTCATTGCAAGCGCAGCGAAGCAATCCAGGGATTTTCGGCACCGGGCAGCATCGCTTCGACGACGGCGCGAGGCGCCACCCTCGCGCGCAGGCTGGCGCGATGGCGCGGTTTGCCCGGCACGCAGATCGCTGCTAGCGCACCGCTCATCGGCTTTTGGCCCGATTCAGCGACAATCTGTTCGATCTTTTCAGGAAGCGCCCGCGATGATCCCTCGTTACTCCCGCCCCGACATGGTCGCCATCTGGACGCCCGAGAGCCGCTTCCGCATCTGGTTCGAGATCGAGGCGCACGCGACCGAGGCGCTGGGCGAGCTGGGCGTGGTGCCGAAAAGCGCGGCCCGGGCGCTGTGGGACTGGTGGGCGACCAATCCCGCGATCGACGTGCCCGCGATCGACGCGATCGAGGCCGTGACCAAGCATGATGTGATCGCCTTCCTCACCTGGGTCGCCGAGCAGGTGGGCGATGAAGCGCGCTTCATGCACCAGGGCATGACCAGCTCGGACGTGCTCGACACCTGCCTCGCGGTCCAGCTTGCGCGCGCATCGGACATCCTCCTCGCCGACATCGACGCGCTGCTGGCGGTGCTCAAGCGCCGCGCGATCGAGCACAAGCTGACGCCGACGATCGGGCGCAGCCACGGCATCCACGCCGAACCCGTCACCTTCGGCCTGAAGCTCGCCGAGGCCTATGCCGAGTTCAGCCGCTGCCGGGCGCGCCTCGTCGCCGCGCGCGCCGATATCGCGACCTGTGCGATCTCCGGCGCGGTCGGCACCTTCGCCAATATCGATCCGCAGGTCGAACAGCATGTCGCCGACAAGCTGGGGCTGAGCGTCGAGCCCGTCTCGACTCAGGTCATCCCGCGCGATCGCCACGCCATGTTCTTCGCGACGCTAGGCGTCATCGCCTCGTCGATCGAGCGGCTCTCGGTCGAAGTGCGCCATCTCCAGCGCACCGAAGTGCTGGAGGCGGAGGAATATTTCTCGCCGGGCCAGAAGGGCTCGTCGGCGATGCCGCACAAGCGCAACCCGGTGCTGACCGAAAATCTCACCGGCCTCGCGCGCATGGTGCGCGGCTATGTCACCCCGGCGCTGGAGAATGTCGCGCTGTGGCACGAACGCGACATCAGCCATTCGTCGGTCGAACGCTACATCGGTCCCGACGCCACGATCACGCTCGATTTCGCGCTCGCCCGCCTCACCGGCGTGATAGACAAGCTGCTGGTCTATCCCGATCGGATGCAGAAGAATCTCGATCGCATGGGCGGCCTTGTCCATTCGCAGCGCGTGCTGCTCGCGCTTACCCAGGCGGGCGTCAGCCGCGAGGACAGCTACCGACTCGTTCAGCGCAACGCGATGAAGGTCTGGGAATCGGACGGCCGGCTTTCGCTGCTCGAACTGCTCAAAGCCGATCCCGAAGTGACGGCGGCGCTTTCGCCCGCCGAGCTCGAGGACAAGTTCGACCTCGGCTATCATCTGAAGCATGTCGACACGATCTTCGCGCGGGTATTCGCCGAAGGCTGAACCGCTTTGTTCGCTCCCCCGGGTCCCCCCCCGGGGGCGGCGGCTGACCAGCGGCGCGCTGCATTTCTCATGCACCCTGAAGAAGCGCCCCCGGGTCAATCCCGGGGCGGCGTCGTTGCACGGAGCGCGCAATCGCAATGCCGACTCGCGCCCCGCGCAACCAATGATTGCAAAAGCTGCAATTAAAGTGTCATATTTTTTAATTGCGCCTTTATGAAATTATATTATCTCTAGCGCATCAAGTGAGAAGGCGGGCGGCGCAGCCGTTCCGTGGAGTTTGCGTTATGCGTATCTTTGAAAATGTTTCGAGCCTCGTCGTGGCTTTCGCCACCCAGGCTCTGGTCGTCGGGGTCATACTCTCCCTCTGAACCCCGACTGGCAGCTCCGCCGGGTTACCCTCCCCCACCCGACCCGGCGGAGCATCCCCTTTCTGAACCGGAAATCTCCGGGTCGCAGACCCTCCCCGTCTCAGCATCGGGGAGGGTCTTTTCACATCGGCGAAACCCGACGGCGCGCCTCAGTAGAAGGCGTCGTAGATCACGTCCTCGACGCGGCCCGTCGCCACCCAGACGAGCAGCAGATCGGGGCCGTAGCGCACCCAGCGATAGCCCATCGGCGGTCGCGGCAGGCCATAGCGGTTCCAGTCGTCGAAATAATAGGTCGACGACAGGAAAAGCGCGGGCAGCAGGAAACCGATCGACCAGCGCCGATAGCGATAGCCGGGCGGATATTGCCAGCCGGGCCGATTGATCGGCCGAAAATTGGGCGGACGCCCGCCATTGCCCCATGACGGCGGACGATGCCACCCGCCGCCCGATGGCGGACGATGTCCGTTGCCGGGACGCGGCGGCTTGGCCGGGCGTGACGGCCGGGGCGGACGCGCGCCCTGCCCGGGGGCAGGCTTCGTGGGAAGGATCGTCGGCCGGTCCGGCCGGCCTGGTCGCGGCGGCTGGACAGCGGGGCCGCCCGAACCCGGGGGTCGCTGATGGCCGCCGCCCGGGCGGGGATTGGGCCTTTGCCCTTGCGGCGGCCGGGCCGGAGCCGGGCGCGCCGATGGCCCCGGCCGCGCCGAAGCCGGCGGCT
>QFNN01000177.1 GCA_003240855.1 Sphingomonas sanxanigenens | reverse complement strand
ACACCGCCAGAGGCGCTCGTCCGGATCACATCACCGAAAACGCATCGCCACCCAACAAGCCCGGAACCTCAGTCTCATGAATAGGCCGGGCTAGGGCACGGACTCCTCCATTCTTGTTGGCGTTGTTGATGGCTTGCATGAGCTTTTCCCGCCCGCGTCTCTTGCGGGCGTACTCAAACCTGCTGTGGCCGCAGGCCATGTGGATCAGGTCGCGGGCCATGCTCTGGTTAGCCCGGGCGACCCGCTCGAAAATGATAATGGGCCGCTTGCCGCCGTCCGCCTTCGGCATGGACGTGACGATGACCTTTTCGCCGGAGGGGAAATGCGGGTTGGTACGGTTGGCCAGTTTCTTGACTTGCTCGAACGTGATCTGCTCCCCGGACTTCGGGTAGCTGTGCAACACGGAGATCACCCGGAAACCGAAACAGGCCGTCAGGCGATACTCCAGATGCTCTGCCCGCTCCTTCGACATAAACCGGGCAGCGTGGCCATACCGCCGAAGCTGCTTGGCTACGTTCTTCCAGATCGTCCGGAGTTCTTGCCTAACCTCAGGCATGATCGGGCTGCCCATCACCCGCACGGCATGGTTCAGCGTATGCCCCCAATCATAGGGCAACGCCGATTTCGGCAACATAGCGATGGGAGCGGTTTTCATATGGGTTTGACTTTGCAATCACTTGCAATCGGTCGGCTCGACCACCGACGCTTCGAGATAAGCATCGAGGTCTTGTGGTCGATAACGGACCGTGCCCATGGCTCCGCCTAGCCGCACGAAACGAGGGCCTTGCCCCTTCGACCTCCATTTGCGGAGCGTCCAAGGGCTGACCCCAACAAGCGCGGCGGCCTGTTCGACAGTAAGGAGATTGGCTTCCGGAACCATGATCGGCGTCCCAACGACGACACCGTTTCATGCAGGAAGATCGCACCCGGACAGTGACGTTGCCGGACTCCCTCTCGGCATCCGATTACTCGGAACGCCTGCGATCTTCCCTGATCATCAGAAGCAGTGCCACAATACGCCTCGCAAACACTTAAGTCAATATGCCGATTAAAAATCAACTTTTGATCGGATTTTGCAATTAATTGCATGGGGTCGCGAAGCTGCTTTGGGCGGATTTCTAGTCCCGAGCCAAAGCAGCCTGCGTTACCTTATCCGTTGGGGATCAATTCCATAAGCCGCACCGGGAGCTTGAGATTAGCGACAATGTCATAGGCGGCTTCGATGCCGATACCCGCTCCATATGCGCCCGCCGATGATTGGTCCTGGTGGCCGATCAATTGGTCGATGATGTACTTCGGGACGAGGTTCTCCCTGAAATAGTCCTCCGCCGTGTGGCGGAAGCTGTGCGCCACCAGTGCAGGGTCAGTCAGACCGATCTTGTCCATGAACCGGCCAAACCACTTGGAGAACACGGTCGATGGCTGTCCGTCTTCACCGAACTTGATCCGGTAGAACACCCGGTCCTTGGCCTTAGCTCCCTTCCGCTGCCATTTCACGAAGTCGCCAAAGCCAAGGGCCATCAGGTCGGGGTGAATGGGAATGATCCTCACGCCAGCGTCGCTCTTGACGCTCTTGTATCCCTCCTCACCATGCTTGGCATCGGAGTTTTCGTTGATCGAAAAATACGGTGTGGGGCCGTCGATGACGCAATCTGCGAAGTGAAGCTGGACGATTTCTCCGAGCCGCGCACCGGTGTAATACAGGATCGCCGGGATGTAGAAGTATTCATCCCTGATGACTTTGCTACCGGGCACGAATCGGCGGTAGCGGGACTCGCACCCGGTGAACATCGGAGCGGAGAACAGCGTCCGAAGCTCGGCCTCGGTGAAGGGGCGGCGGCTGCGGTGGCCCTTTTTCTTCTTCGGGGCAGTGATCACAAGGTTCACTGCCGGATTGCTCGAAATGAATCCTTGGGCATGTGCCCAGCGGAACATCGCGGTTGCCCGAGCCAGGATCGTCGTTGCCGTCGATCCTTGGATGCGGGCGCTTTCGACGTTGGTCTGGCTGGACTGGAGCGACTTGGCGACGCCCAGATGATAGTTCTTCTTCAGCCTAGCAAGGGCTTCGGGGTAGGGGCGCATATCGTCCCGCGTCACGCTTTCAGCCCGTGTGTCGCCGCCGAGAAAGTCCGACAAAAGCTTCAGCTTCGGTCGATGGGTTTTCATGGTCTTTGCGGTCCACTCGAACCGCTTGGCTTTGCAATATTCCTCGATCAGTTCGTCCACCGTCAGGCCGATGCCCTGTTTGCAATTGCGTGCATCGCCAAGGAACAAGGGGTCTTCTGGCTCGTAAGGGGTAAGGCGGTCAGTAAGGCGGAAGATCGAAAAGCGGTCTGCCTCGACCATAGCCCGGACGACCCCCTCGACGATTTCAGTCAACCGAGCTTCCGGGATGCCTGTCAGATCAACCCCACGGTCGGCGACGAGTTTGCCCACCGCCGTCACAGTTTCTGGCGTGAAAGGCCGAGTGTCGATCTTGGGCAGCAAGGCGGTCATGTGTTCTTCCGCTATGGCCTGTTGTTCAGCCAGCTCTAAATCGATGTCGGATGACTGCGGTTGGAATCCCAAGCAATAATTCTCCGTAAGGCCCGCGAAGCAATCGCGGATCAGGTTGAGGACTTCCTGTTTCGTCAGATCGTTGGCATTGCGCATCATTTTGAAGGCTTCCTTGAGTTGCGCCCCGATCCGCGCAGCAAGCAGGCGAGCTTCGTTGAAGCGCATCGGTCCAAGGGAACGGCGCACTTCGACCAAGCCCACGCGCTCGATGAGGTCGCCGGGTACGCGCATTCGCACGTAGAATTGTCCCGAACGACGCATCAGGAAGGGTGAAGCTACGCCAGACATGACGCTGCCTCCCCAAACGGGGCGATGTGATGGAATGGGCCTTGATGCTGAGACTGAGGTGCTTCCCGCAGGCTTAGTGCCCTAGCCCGGCCTATTCATGAGACTGAGGTTCCGGGCTTGTTGGGTGGCGATGCGTTTTCGGTGATGTGATCCGGACGAGCGCCTCTGGCGGTGT
>QFNN01000176.1 GCA_003240855.1 Sphingomonas sanxanigenens | reverse complement strand
GCGCGCGCCGCCGAGGTGGAGGCGCTGACGCTGGTTGATGCGCCGGCGCGGCTGGATGCGCGGATCGAGGCGGCGACCGCCGAGCGCGCGACGAGCGCGGAAGCGGCCGAGGCGCTGGCCGTCGCCGAGCGCGCGGCCGATGCGAAGCTGCGCGAGGCCGAGGCGACGACGGCGGCGGCGGGCGAAGCGCTGGCGCAGGCGCGCGAGGCGCGCGCCGGGGCGGCCGCGCGTGCAGAGCATCAGGAACAACGACGGATCGAGGCGGGGCGCGTATCGGGCGAGCGCTTTGAATGCCCACCGGTGCTGCTGCCCGAACGGATCGGGTTCGCCAGCGCCGATGTGGGCGATGCGGCGACCGAATCGGCGCGGCACGAGCGGCTGATGCTTGACCGCGAGCGGATCGGCCCGGTCAATCTGGTCGCCGAGCAGGAACTGAAGGAACTGGAGGAAACGCACGCGACCAATGTGTCCGAGCGCGACGAGCTGACGCAGGCGGTGCACCGGCTGCGCGGATCGATCGGCAGCCTCAATCGCGAAGGGCGGCAACGGCTGCTGGCCGCGTTCGATGCGGTGAACGGGCATTTCCGCCGCCTCTTCTCGACGCTGTTCAACGGCGGCGAGGCCTATCTGCAGCTTGTCGATTCTGACGATCCGCTGGAGGCGGGGCTGGAGATCATGGCGCAGCCGCCGGGCAAGAAGCTGGCGACGCTCACCCTGCTTTCGGGCGGCGAGCAGGCGCTGACCGCCGTCGCGCTGATCTTCGGCCTGTTCCTAACCAATCCCGCGCCGATCTGCGTGCTCGACGAAGTCGATGCGCCGCTCGACGACGCCAATATCGAGCGTTTCTGCGACCTGCTCGAGGCAATGGTCGGCGAAACCGAGACGCGTTACCTGATCGTCACGCACAATGCGGTGACGATGAGCCGGATGCACAGACTGTTCGGCGTGACCATGGTCGAACAGGGGGTGAGCCGGCTCGTCTCGGTCGACCTGGGCGGAGCCGAACGGCTGCTGGCGGCCGAATAATGGCGCAGTTCTGGCCGTTGCCCAAGACTGCGAGCGCGCCCTTCTGCCCCGCCGAAGTGCAGGGGACGGTCGTCATCCCCAAGGGCGTATCGGGGCTGAAGCGCGTCGCGCTGTTCGCCGGGCCGGGGCTGCTCGTCGCGGTCGGCTATATGGATCCGGGCAATTGGGCGACCGACATCGCGGCGGGGGCGGCCTTCGGCTATGCGCTGCTCTTCGTCGTGATGCTGTCGAGCCTGGCCGCGATCCTGCTCCAGACGCTGGCGCTGCGGCTTGGGCTCGCCGCCGATCGCGACCTCGCGCAGGCATGCCGCGACCGCTACGGGCATCGCACGCGGATCGCGCTGTGGGCGGCGGCCGAACTGGCGATCATCGCGACCGACGTCGCGGAGGTGCTGGGCGCGGCGCTGGCGATCAAGCTGCTTTTCGGGTTGCCGATGATGTGGGGCATCTGCCTGACCGCGCTCGACCTGCTGCTGGTGCTCGGGCTGCAGGGGGCGGGCTTCCGGCGGATCGAGGCGATCATCGGCGCGCTGGTTGCGATCATCGGGCTGTGCTTCCTCGTCGAGCTGGCGATCGCGCGGCCAGACGGCGCGGCGATCGCGGCCGGGCTGCTGCCCGATTTCCGGCGGCTGGCCGATCCTTCGGCGCTTTACCTCGCGATCGGCGTGGTCGGCGCGACGGTGATGCCGCACAATCTCTATCTTCACTCGTCGATCGTCCGCACGCGCGCGATCGGACCCGACGATGCGGCGAAGCGCAAGGCGATCGGGCTGGCGACTGCCGATACGACGGTGTCGCTGCTGCTCGCCGCGCTGGTCAACGGCGCGATCATGGTGCTGGCGGCGGCGCTGTTCCACAGCAGCGGAAATCAGGGCGTCGCCGACATCGCCGAGGCATATCGGCTGATCGAGCCGCTGACCGGCGCGGCGGCGGCCGGGCTGCTCTTCGCTTTTGCATTGCTCGCCTCCGGGCAAAGCTCGACCTTCACCGGCACGATTGCGGGGCAAGTGGTGCTCGAGGGGTTTCTCGACCTCAGCATTCCCTGCTGGCAGCGGCGCGTGATCACGCGCGTGCTGGCGATCCTGCCCGCGCTCGCCGGCATCTGGCTGCTTGGCGAGGGATCGGTCGGCCGGCTGCTCGTCCTGTCGCAGGTCGTGCTGTCGATCCAGTTGCCCTTCGCCATCTGGCCGCTGATCCGCGTGACCAGCGACCGGCGCGTCATGGGCGTATTCGTGACGCCGAAGCTGGCGGCCACGATCGCCTGGCTGCTGTTCGCCGCGATCGTCGCGGCCAACATCTGGCTTTTCTATGCGGAGCTATTGGGATGAAGGCCGCTCACGCCGCGCGGCGGCCTGATTGAAAGACGCGGCTGAGAATCAGCGCGGGGCGTCGACCTCCGGGGTTTGCTGCTGCTGTTGCTGCTGCTGCTTGCGCTCCTGCTGCGCCTGGCGGAGCATCTTCTGGTAGCAGCCCGTCCATCCGCCGGCGCCTACCGGCGAGCAACTGCCGGTGCCCGTGGACCCCGAATATTCCATGCTCTGGACGCGGTTGGCCCAGGGCTGGTCGGCGGGCGGCAGCGGGCTGCTGCGGAACTCCTTGGGAATGCGGTAACGCTCGCTTTCCGGCGCGCGGACGCAGATCGTGTCGCGTGGGCAGCGATCATTGCCGAATATGGTGAGGACGCGATCGGTGGACTGCGCCTGGACCGGCATAGCGCTCAGCGGCGTGAAATGTCGATCCGAAATCCTTTAGATTGCAAAAACTCATCGCGGACGGCATCGTCATATAAAGAACTCCTTTAACTTCAGCGCAGCGTTAATCTATTAATTCCTTTCCGTCAACGCATTTGGATAGAATTCCTTGGGTTTGCGATGGCGTTTATTTTGTCGGCGGCATCCATAAATAGTGTGCGGCGTGTATATAACACACAACATCTGGGTTTCCAGCGTTTTGCCGATGTCAACTCCCCCTGGCAAGAAAAATAAAAAATAAAT
>QFNN01000175.1 GCA_003240855.1 Sphingomonas sanxanigenens | reverse complement strand
CTGCGCAGCCTTTTCCCCGAAGGGCTTAGCTTTGCGCGGCCGACCTATATTCTGCGGATCGCCCTGGGCGCGATCGTCGGCGGCCTTGCCTCGGCGCTCGTCGGGGCGCCGCTCGTCGCTTATGGGCACCATATCGATCCGGGCCGGCTTTTCATCGGATGGGTCGTCGCCGATGCGTTGTCGACGCTGCTTTTCGTCCCGCTGATCGTCCAGATCGCCGATTACCGAGCCTCCTCGCGCGAAGAGCGGCCGAGCTTCGGCAAGATCGCGGCGATGACGCTGATGGTGGTCGCCGCTGCGGCGGGCGTGTTCGGGCAGACGCTTGGCCCGAGCCTCTATCTGCTGGCGCCGGTCGTGCTCGCGGCGACGCTGGCGCTCGGGCCGCTCGGCGCGGCGATTGGCGTCGCGGCGTCCGCGGCGACGGCGCTGCCGCTCACCTATTATGGCTTTGGCCCGGTCGCCAAACTCTATGCCGACTGGCAGGCGCGCGCGCTCTTTCTCGAGCTTTACTGCGTCGTTCTCATCTTCTCCACCGCGCCCGTCGCCGGAACGCTGGCGCGCATCCGACGCATTTCGAGCGATCTCGAGGCGAGCCGCGAGCAATATAGCTCGCTCGTCGGCAATCTCGGCGAAGTGATCTTCAAGACCGACGATCGCGGGCGCTGGTCGTTCCTGAACCCGGCGTGGGAAAAACTCACCGGTCGTTCCGTGAACGCCAGTCTGGGGCGATCATTCCTTCATATCGTCGATCCGGCGGCGCGCGATCGGGCGTTGCGGGACTTTGCGCCGCTGCTCGAAGGCGCTGTCGGCCAGTGTCAGGTCGAGCTGCGCTGCCGCCGCGCCGACGGCAGCGCGCTGTGGTGCGAAGTCACCGCCGAATCGGAACGCGCAGCAGACGGTCGGCCGATCAGCTTTTCGGGCACGATGCGCGACATCAGCGCACGCAAGGCCAGCGAGCTGAAGCTGGCCGAGAGCGAACGCCGTTTCCGCACCATCGCCGAATATGCGACCGACATCATCATGACGAGCGACCAGAGCTCGGTCTGCACTTATGTCTCGCCTTCGGTCCACGAGATACTGGGCTATGATCCGCGCGAGATCATCGGCAAGCGGATGATCGATTTCGTCCATCCGGATGAGGTGGACGAGCGCAATTCGGTCCGCAGCGCGCTGCTCGGCGATCCCGAACTGAGCTCCAGCAGCCGTATCCGCATGCGCCATGCAAACGGCAAATGGCTGTGGATGGAGGCCAAGTCGCGCCTGATCGACGAGGATCCCAAGCATCCTCGGATCCTCTCGGTGATCCGCGACGTCGAGACCAGCAAGCTGCTTGAGGAAGCGCTGGTCTCCGCACGCGATGCGGCCGAGGCGACGGCCAAGGCCAAGAATGATTTCATCGCGATGATCAGCCACGAGATCAGGACGCCGATGACCGGCATTCTCGGCATGATCGATCTGTTGCGCGAGACCGAATCGGCGTCGGAACGCGCGCGCTACGTCCAGATTCTCGAAAGCTCCTCGCGCACGCTGATGCGCGTCCTCGACGATGTGCTCGATGTCGCCAAGCTCGATGCCGGCGCGGTCAGGATCGAGGCGGCGGCTTTCGATCTGCGCCTGCTCGCCGCGACGACGGTCGATCTGTTCCGCAGCGGCGCGGCGGCGCGCGGGGTGTCGATGAGCCTTGCGTTCGACGGACCGGCGCCCGCTTATGTGCTGGGCGACGCCGCGCGCCTCCAGCAGATCCTCGCCAATCTCGTCGGCAATGCCGTCAAGTTCACCTTCGAGGGCAGCATCGTGCTCCGCGTCCGGCAGGAAGCGGGCGATCTCTGGTCCTTCCGTATCGCCGATCAGGGCGTTGGCATCGCGCCAGAGGCGCTGGCGACGATCTTTGAACCCTTTTCGCAGGCAGATGTATCGACCACGCGGCGCTTCGGCGGCACGGGGCTTGGCCTCACTATCGCCCGGCGGCTGGTCGAGGCGCAGGGCGGCGCGCTCACGGTCGAAAGCGTCGTCGGCAAGGGGTCAACCTTTGCCTTCACCATCCCGTTGCCCGCCGCGTCCGGGCCTGTCGAGGCGATGGTCGATGTCGGTGTCGGCCCGGCCAGCGGCGAGGGGCAGCCGCTGTCGCTGCTCGTCGCTGAGGACAATGCGGTCAATCGTCTGCTCATCGTCACTTTGCTTCGCCGCATGGGCCACCGCGCGCTGACCGTCGATAATGGCCGTCTGGCGGTTACGGCGGCGCGGCAGGGCGGCTATGATGCGATCCTGATGGACGTGCAGATGCCGGTGATGGACGGCGTGGAGGCTGCGCGTGCGATCCGCGCGCTGCCCGCGCCCAACGGCACCGTCCCGATCATTGCAATCACCGCGGATCCCTTTGCCGAGGATTCGGACCGCCTGGCCTCGGTCGGCTTCGCGGCGATCATCGCCAAGCCGATCGAGCGCGCTGCGCTGGTCGAGGCGCTGTCGCGGATCGCGCCGCGCGGCGCGCCGCGTCCCGATATCGATCATGTCGCGCTGGCCGAGATGGAGGCGCATGTCGGGCGTGCCGGGGTCGAGCAGTTGCTGGATCTTTTCGTCGCCGACGGCGCGGTGCGGCGCGCGGCGCTTGCCGCCGCGCTCGACGCGCATGATCTGCAGACGGTGCGCAAGCAGGCGCATGCAATCGCCGGCGGGGCGAGCGCCGCCGGCACGCGTCGGCTTGAGGCGATGGCCCGCCGGGCGATGCGTGCGCGTTCGACGCTTGTCGAAGGGCGCGCGCTGCTCGAAGCGCTCGACGATGCGCTGACTCAGGTCGGCGCGATGCTCGCCCGCCGCCCCTCGACCGAACACGCCTAGGCTTTATCCCGTCATGTCGGGCCGCTAAGAGCGCGGTCGACGAAGGTGCTGGCTGGCACCCGGGAAAAGCGCGCCGGCGCGCATTTTCAAACCCGCTTTGAAAGGATGGCCATGAAGACGAGAGCGGCGGTAGCGTTTGAGGCGAAGCGTCCATTGGAGGTTGTGGAGCTTGACCTTGAGGGTCCGAAGGCAGGCGAGGTTCTTGTTGAG
>QFNN01000024.1 GCA_003240855.1 Sphingomonas sanxanigenens | reverse complement strand
GTTTTCACGATCCGTCCCCTTCCGCCCGGGCCGGGGTGGCCACCCCGGCCCGGGCAATCCAGCATGGCCCAAACGGACCGCAATGTCATAAGACAAGCGCTTTGGCCGCCGCGACGAAACGATCGATGTCGCGCTCGTCATGATAGAGACCGATGCCGATGCGGAGCACGTCGCCGCGCACATCGGTCACGACGTCATCGTCGAGCAAAGCCGCCTGCCAGCGCTGCGCATCGGGCGAACGAAGCGCCAGGAAGCGCGCTGCATGGCCGCCACCGGGGTTGAGCAGGGTCGCGCCGCCCAGCGGCGTTTCACCCAGCCGCGCGGTCAGGCGCGCCTTCAATCCCGCGACATGCGCGGCGACTGTCGCCGTATCAAGCCCTTCGCGCGCCAGCATGTCGCGCACCGCGACGAAGCGGTAGAGCCCCGAAGGATCGAACGTCGCGCCCATGAAGCGCCGGGCGTCGGGAGCATAGCCGACCGCGCCGGGCGGCAGGCGGAGATCGTCGAAGGCGGCGTACCAGCCGGTGAGCGGCGGACGCAGCGCGAAGCCCGGCGGCGCGTGCATGAACGCGCCCCCCTCGCCCGCCATCGCATATTTATACCCGCCGGCCACGTAGAAGATCCGGTCGGCCACCGCCGACAGATCGGTGGGCACGGCCATGAAGCCATGATAGCCATCGACGAGCACCCAGGGGCCTTCCGGGCGCGCCAGCGCCGCCAGCGCTTCGATTCCGGCAAATACGGCGCCGCTGCCGAACATCACCTGGCTGACCATGATCAGGTCGTGCCCACCCGCTTCAGCCGCGGCGACGAAACGATCGGTAAAGCTCTCGAAAGGCGCGACCGGCAGTGTTTCCAGCGTGATCGCGCCTTGCTCCACCCAGCGCGCGGCCTGCCGGCGAAAGCTGTGAAACTCTCCGTCGCTCGCCAGCACGCGCACCGGGCGCTTGTCGACGGCGGCGACAAGGCGGATCAGGAAATCGTGAGTATTGCCGGCAAAGACGATGCTGGCGGGATCGGGCAGGCTGAGCTCGGCCGCGACATGGGCCTGCGCGGCGGGCCAGACCTCGCCCATCACTCGGTCCCATTTGCGATCGGCGAGCCGCGCCGCATCGTCCCAGGCGGCCTGATGGCCCAGCCAGCTCGCATCGGGCCAGAGATGGTGGCTGTGCGCCGCCATGTGCAGCCGGTCTGGCGCAGCGGCGAGCGAGCGCTGGAACAGCCGCTTCCAGCTCATAGTCTCGTCCTGAGCGACCATAGTTCGGGAAAGGCGCGCTTGGTGAGCGTCTTTTCCAGATAGGCGGCGCCGGCGGTGCCGCCGGTGCCCGGCTTGTTGCCGATGATCCGCGTGACCGTCAGCACATGCTTGTGCCGCCAGGTGGCCATGGCGTCGTCGAGATCGACCAGCTTCTCGGCGAGCTGGTAAAGCTCCCACCAGCGCTCGGGCTCACGATAGACGGTCGCCCATGCTTCCTCGATCGCCTCGCTCGGCTCGTAGGGCTGCGTCCAGTCGCGTTCGAGCGCAGTCATCGGCACGTCGATGCCGGCGGTCGCCAGCGCCGCGATCGCATCATCCCACAGGCTGGGCGCATAAAGCGCCTCGGTCATCTTCGCCTGCGCCGCCGGCCGGTCCTCCTGAAAGCGCAGGAAGTGCCCGTCCTTCAGCCCCAGCATATATTCGATCGTGCGGAACTGGTCCGACTGGAAGCCCGATGATCCGCCGAGCACGGCGCGGAAGCGCGTATAGTCGCTGGGGGTCATCGTGGCCAGCACGTCCCACGACAGGGTCATCACCGCCTGGATGCGCGAGACGCGGGCGAGGATCTTGTAGGCGGGAACCAGATTTCCCTCGCGCACCATCGCCTTGGCGGCATGCAGCTCGGCGATGATCTGCTTCAGCCACAATTCCTTGGTCTGGTGGATAATGATGAACAGCAGCTCGTCATGCTGGTCCGATATCGGATGCTGCGCGGCGAGAATGTCGTCGAGCGCCAGATAGCGCGCATAGGTCATGTCGGTCATGCGCAAGGTCTTAGAATCGCTTTGGGGGCGGCGCCAGCCCCGCCCCCGAAGCGATTGGGAGCCGCCGTTCAAAGCCGTTCGGCGGTGCTCACCACGTCGGCGGCGCGAAGCGCGGCGACGATCCGCGTCAGATGCTGGAGATCGTGCACTTCGAGGTCGACGAGGAAACTGTGGAAGCCCCCGTCGCGATTATCGAGGCGCAGGTTCAGGATGTTCGCCTTGTGCGCGCCGAATATGCCCGCCATCACGCCCAGCGATCCCGGCTCGTTCTTGAGCACGACCGAAAGGCGCGCGACCGCGCCGTCGGACCCATCGCCCCACGACAAATCGATCCAGTCGGCGTCGGCGGCCTCGGCCAGCGTGGGGCAACCGATCGCGTGCACCTCGATCGGCGCGTCGGGACGGCGCAGCCCCACGATGCGGTCGCCCGGCACCGGGTGGCAGCAAGGCGCCAGGCTGAACGCGACGCCGGGGGTCAGCCCCTTGATCGAGATGGCCTCGCGTTGCGGCGG
Organism: Sphingomonas sanxanigenens; assembly: GCA_003240855.1. GTDB lineage: Bacteria > Pseudomonadota > Alphaproteobacteria > Sphingomonadales > Sphingomonadaceae > Sphingomonas_L > Sphingomonas_L sanxanigenens_A. The sequence goes on along the minus strand of QFNN01000024.1, from coordinate 27,844 downwards.
CGCTTTCTCCAGCTCGCCCAGATCGCCGCCCGTCGATCCCGGCATCAGCGCTTCCATCAGGCGCGCATCGCTCACCTGCCCGCGCGCAATGCCGATCATCAGCGTCGGCTCATCCTCGATCTTGAGGCGCTTCAGAGCCTGTGCAAGCGCTTCCTGGCCAAGCTGCGCCGGCAGGCGCGCGACGATCTCGTCATAGAGCTTGCGGCCCAGCGATATGCTCTCGCCGCGCTCCTTCTGGCGGACGAAGCGGCGAATGGCCGCGCGCGCCTTGCCCGTCGCCACGAAATTGAGCCATTGCGGCTGCGGCTCTTGCGCCTTGGAGCGCAGGATCTGGACCTGATCGCCATTGGCGATCGGCGTGCGCAGCGGCACGACGCGCCCGTTGATCTTCGCGCCAACCGCCGTGTCGCCAAGATCGGTGTGGACGGCATAGGCGAAATCGACCGGCGTCGATCCCTTGGGGAGCTGATATAGTTCGCCCTTGGGCGTGAAGGCGAAAATGCGATCCTGATACATCGCCATGCGCGTATGCTCGAGCAGTTCCTCGGGACTGTCGGCATTTTCGAGGATTTCGACGAGGTCGCGAATCCATCCGGCCTGGCTGTCGGGCTTGTGGCTGCTCTGCTTGTAGGCCCAGTGGGCGGCGAGGCCATATTCCGCCTCGGCGTGCATCGCCTCGCTCCGGATCTGGATCTCGACGCGCATATTCTCGGCGTGGATGACCGAGGTGTGAAGCGAGCGATAACCGTTGCGCTTGGGCGTCGAGATATAATCCTTGAACCGCCCCGGAACCATCGGCCAGCGCCGGTGGATCACCCCCAGCGCCTTGTAGCAATCCTCGGTGGTCGGCACGATCGCACGGAAAGCCATCACGTCGGACAATTGCTCGAAGCTGATGTGGCGCTCCTGCATCTTGCGCCAGATCGAGTAAGGGCGCTTGCGCCGTCCGCTGATGTCGGCGTCCACGCCGCCGCGGCTGAGCAGCAGCTTCAACCCCGACGAGATGCGCGCGATCCGGTCGCCCCCGCCTTCCTCCAGCAGCTCCAGCCGGCGCGTGATCGAGGCGTAAGCCTCTGGCTCCAGTTGCTGGAAGGCCAGCGTCTGCATCTCGTTCATGAACTCGTACATGCCGATCCGCTCGGCGAGCGGGGCATAGATATCCATCGTCTCCTTGGCGATGCGGCGGCGCTTGGTCTCATCCTTGATGAAGTGCAGCGTGCGCATATTGTGGAGACGGTCGGCGAGCTTGACGAGCAGCACGCGGATATCATCCGACATGGCGAGCAGGAACTTGCGCAGATTCTCGGCCGCGCGCTCGCTTTCGGTCTGCGCCTCGATCTTGGACAGCTTGGTGACGCCGTCGACCAGCCGCGCGACATTGCCGCCGAACAGCCGTTCGATATCGTCATAGGTGGCGACGGTATCCTCGATCGTGTCGTGGAGGATCGCGGTCGCGATCGTCTCGTCGTCGAGATGCAGGTCGGTCAGGATGCCGGCCACCTCGATCGGGTGGCTGTAATAAGGATCGCCCGATGCGCGCTTCTGGCTGCCATGCGCCTGCATGGAAAAAACATAGGCACGGTTGATCAGCGCCTCGTCGGCGTCGGGATCGTAGCGTTTAACACGCTCTACAAGTTCATATTGGCGCAGCACCCCGCCAATTTGGGGGCTGGCCGGGGCGCTTTGCAACTGGTTTCACGCTTTCGCACGCCGGAAACGCGGAAAAGGGGCGCCGGTCGCGGTCAGGCGGCTGGGAGGATCCGCCAGGCCGCGACCGGCCCCGCGCGACTTCACTTCGCGCGGGCGTTGCACTTGTCGAGATTGGCGGCGTCGAAAGCCTCGCCATTGGCGGCGAAGGCGTTAAGCTTGCCCAGCTCGCGCGCGGCCACCGCGCAGATGATCGCCGGGCGGCTTTCGCCCTGGCCGGCGGTGCACGACTGGCCGTCGCAGGTCCACACCTGGCCGCGGATCATGGCGCGGCCCGCAGCCGGCGCAGCGACGGGGGTCGCGCTGTAATAGGCGTTGGTGGGCTGCGCATAGGCAGCGCCGGCGACAAGCAGCGAGGACGTCGCAAAGGCCGCCGCAAGAGCGAGGTGACGAAGCATAAAAATCTTCCTGTTGCCACTGGGGAGAGCGACTCGATATTTACAGCGTAAAGTTTACGCCGTCAAGTTTTCCGATGAAACGATATTGTCATTTTGCGATTGCGTCGCCGCGCGCTTGGACTAACGTTACGGATTATGGCGCTTCGCGAGCCCTTGAAGCAGATTGCGCTGGAATGCAGCCTTCCCGCCGCGCTTGAGGCGATGGGGGAACGCTGGTCGTTCCTGTTGCTGCGCGCCGCCTTCAACGGGCTTCGCCATTTCGAGGAAATGCAGTCGAGCCTCGGCATCGCGCGCAACATCCTCGCCAACCGTCTTTCGCGCCTGGTCGATGCCGGCATATTGGAACGGCTTCCCTGCTCCGATGATCGCCGCAAGGTCGAGTATCGCCTGACAAGCAAGGGGGAAGCCCTGCTCCCGACGATGACCGCGCTCAGGCAATGGGGCGAGCGCTGGGAAACCAAATGTCCCTCGAACCCGGTTCTGGTCGACAAGCGCGACGGAGAGCCCGTCCAGCCGATCCGCGTCTATGCGCATGATGGCCGCGCGCTCGAATGGGGCGATCTCTGCTTCCGCGACCGCGCCGATCTCCTGCCGCAGGCGGCGGAGTAAAGGCGCGGGTCGCAAAACGGCTCTCGAAATCGGCAGGCCGGCAAGGCTCAGCCCCCGTCATTGCGAGCGCAGCGAAGCAATCCAGACGATGCCGGGCGCGTGAATGGATTGCTTCGCTGCGCTCGCAATGACGGGAAGGCGGCTGAGTGATGCCTGCCGGCTAGATCGCGGCACGAATGTAGCTCAAACAAAAAGCCCCTCGCCTTTCGGGAGGGGCTTCGGGCCGGTCACTCGTAATCGGCGCCGAGATTCTGGTTGCGCGGCGGCGCGGCGGCGGTGAGGCGGAGCGCCTCGGCCGACTGGCTGAGCGAACCGATCGCGTCGGGTGCGTCCTCATCGTCGACCTGGACGCGCTGGAGCCCCTGGATCACCGCATCGCGCAGATCTTCCGGCAGGATCGTCTCCTCGGCGATCTCGCGGAGTGCGACGACCGGGTTTTTATCGCGATCGCGGTCGAGCGTCAGATCAGCGCCGCCCGAAATCTGGCGCGCACGCTGGGCGGCGACCAGCACCAGGTCGAACCGGTTCGGAACCTTGTCGACACAATCCTCAACGGTAACGCGCGCCATAGCCGCTCCCAAGACTCAATCACGATGGACGGAAGGCGGCTCAGGTAGCGATGCGCCCCGTTCCTGTCAATGACGAGGACGCGGGCTTGCGCGCGCCGACGCCGCATTCCATGGCTGAGGCATGAGCGACGACGCCGCGCGCACCGACGATGACAGCCATCTGGTCGACGGCAATCGCCTGCGCCTGATTACGGAAGGGCCGGCGCGGATCGAGGCGCTGGTCGATCTGATCGACGGCGCGAAACAATCGCTCCGCCTGCTCTATTACACCTTCGCCGCCGATCATTCGGGGCTGCGCGTGCGCGACGCGATCGAAGCCGCGGCCCATCGCGGCGTGAAAGTGTCGCTGATCGTCGACGGCTTCGGCAGCGGCGACGCCCTCAACCGGCATTTCTTCGCCCCCCTCGTCGCGGCTGGAGTCGATTTCTACCGCTTCATTCCGCAGCTCGGCCGGCGCTATCTGCTGCGCAATCACCAGAAGCTTGCGCTGGCCGACGAGGCATGCGCCATCATCGGCGGCTTCAATATCGAGGATGATTATTTTCGCCGCGTCGAGGAAGGCGGCTGGCGCGATCTGGGATTGCGAATCGACGGCTCCGCTGCGCGTCCGCTCGCCAGCTATTTCGATATGCTGGCCGACTGGTCGCGCCATCCTCGTCCGCGCATCCGTCGACTGCGCCGCGCGCTGCGCCGGTGGGGGACGCAGCAGGGCAAGGTCCACTGGCTGCTCGGCGGCCCGACGCGCCGCCTGAATCCCTGGGCGCGCGCGGTGAAGCGCGAACTGCAGCAGGCCCGGCGCCTTGATCTCGCCGCCGCCTATTTCGCGCCCAATCCCTCTATGCTGCGGCGAATCGACCGGATCGGAACGCGCGGGACGGCGCGGATCATGACCGCCGCCAGGTCGGACAACAGCACGACGATCGGCGCGGCGCGCTTCACCTATGCCGGGCTGCTGCGCAAGGGCGTGCGCATCTATGAATATCAGCCGACCAAGCTGCACACCAAGCTGATGATCGTGAACGACCGCGTGCATGTCGGCAGCGCCAATTTCGACATGCGCAGCCTTTATCTCAACATGGAGATCATGCTCTCGGTCGAGGACACGACCTTCGCCGCCCGCATGCGCGCCTATTTCGAGGAAGAGCTGGCGCGCAGCCGCGAATGGCGGCTGGCCGATGTCGCGGGCGCCGCCAACGCCTTGATGCGGCTGCGCTGGATGGGCTGCTATTTCATCGTCGCGGTGCTTGATTACAGCATCACCCGCCGGCTCAATATCGGCGCGGGCGGCCCCGAAGAATAGATGCTGGTCACACGCCTGCGGGCATGATCTATATCGCGCCCATGAAAATCAGCATGCTCCTGGCGCTCAGCCTGTCCGCCTCGCTCGTCCCCGCCGCCGCGCAGGCGGAGACCGAGCGTTTCTCGGTGATCTTCGGGTCGAAGGTCGTCGGCCATCTCACCGCCGACACCAACGGCGACAAGACGGCAATCGATTTCGATTACAAGAATAACGGGCGCGGGCCGACGATGAAGGAGGCGCTGACCCTTGGCAAGGACGGGCTGCCGACAAGCTGGGACATCAGCGGCACCACTACCTTCGGCAGCAAGGTGAGCGAAAGCTTCGCGCTGAAGGGCAAGGTCGCAAGCTGGGCCGATGCAGTCGGCCCCGGCAGGACGACGGTCCGGGAACCGAGCATCTATGTCGCGCAGGTCGGCAGCCCCTGGGCGCTCGGCCTTTACGCCCGCGCGCTTCTGAAGGATGCCGACCATCAGATGCCCGCGCTGCCCGGCGGCACGCTTCGGCTCGACAAGGGCGAGCAACTGACGATCAACGGCAAGGGCGGGGCGATCACCGGCACCGTCTACACGCTGAGCGGGATAGACCTGACCCCCGACACTTTCCTGCTGGACGACAAGGGCGCGTTCATCGCCTATCTCTCGCCCAGCTTCGTGATCGTGCGCGAAGGTTATGAGGGTGAGGAAGTGCGGCTGCGCGAGCTGGCCGCCAAATGGTCGACCGACCGTTATGTCGCAATCCAGAAGGATACGGCGCATAATTATGACGCGCCCGTGCGCATCCGCAACGTTCGCCTGTTCGATCCCAAAACCTCCAGGCTGACCGATCCCGTCTCGGTGGTGATCGCCGGCAAGACGATCGCCGCGGTCGAGCCGATCGACGAACCCGCCACCCCCGGCGAAGTGCTGATCGACGGCGCGGGCGGCACGCTGGTCGCCGGCATGTACGAAATGCACGGCCACCTTGGGCAGGACGATGCGCTGCTCAACCTGATGGCGGGCATCACCACGGTGCGCGACATGGGCAACGACAATGCCGTGCTCGCGAAGCTGATCGATCGGATCGACGCCGGCGTCATCGGCGGCCCGCACGTGATCCGCAGCGGCTTCGTCGAGGGCAAGAGCCCGTTCAGCGCGAACAACGGCATCGTCGTCAGCAGCGAGCAGGAAACAATCGACGCTGTGCGCTGGTATGGCGCGCGCGGTTTCTGGCAGATCAAGAGCTACAACAGCATGAACCCCGCCTGGGTGCCCGCCCTCGTCAAGGAAGCGCACCGGCTGGGGATGCGCGTGGCCGGGCACGTTCCCGCCTTCTCGACCGAGGACGCCAATATCCGGGCGGGTTTCGACGAAGTGACGCACATCAACCAGTTCATGCTGCAATGGGTCATCAAGCCTGATGAGGATACGCGCACGCTGTTCCGCCTGACCGCGCTCAAGCGCCTCCCCGCGCTCGACCTCGGCAGCGAGCGCGTGCAGACGACGATGAAACTGATGGTCGATCACAAGACCGCGATCGACGCGACGCTGGGCATTCACGAGATGCTGCTCAAGAATCGCGACGGCCAGACCCCGCCGGGCGTGGTCGATTATATCGACAATATGCCGATCGGCTGGCAGCGCGGCGCGAAGAAGGCTCTGATCGACACCTCCGCGCCGGGCGACGATGCCGCCTATCGCGGCGCTTATGACAAGATCGTCGCGACGTTGAAGCTGCTCCACGATCAGGGCACCTTCATCGTCCCCGGCACCGATACGGGTGGCAGCTTCTCCTATCACCGTGAGCTTGAGCTCTATCAGAGCTTCGGCATGACCGCGCCCGAGATATTGAAGCGCGCGACGTGGGATATGGCGGCCTATACCGGGCAGGATCAGACGATGGGGTCGATCGAGAAGGGCAAGCTGGCCGACTTCTTCCTGATCCCGGGCGATCCCACCAAGGAGTTGAAGGCGATCAAGACGATCAGCATGGTGGTGAAGGACGGCACCGTCTATTTCCCGAGCGAGGTCTATCCGAAGTTCGGCATCAAGCCTTTCGTCGCTGCGCCCACGGTGACGCTGCCCGCGTCGAAATAGGGCGATGCCTCGGGGGCCGGCATGGTCGGCCCTTTTTTCCGCGGCGCATCCGATCGCTGGTTGACTCTAAATCTACATAGGTAGATTTAGAGTCATGGTCCGCACCCGATCCCTTTCGCCGATCGCGCGAAACGTCCTTGCCGCACTTGCCGAGGCCGGCGAGCGCTGGTCGCACGGCTATGAGCTTTGCCGGCTGGCCGGCGTCAAATCGGGGACGCTTTATCCCCTCCTCATTCGGCTGGAGCAGCAGGGGCGCCTCGAAGCCCAATGGCTGCCGCCGAGCGAGCCCGGCCGGCCGCCGCGCCACGCCTATCGGCTGACTGCGAGCGGACGTGCGCTGGCGCAGCAAAATCCGCCGTTGCGCGCCGACGCGGGCATGATCGGGAAGCCCGCCTGATGCGCATCCTTTCCACCGCCATCGTCCGCGTCGCCGCGATCCTGCTGCCGGCGTCGCTGCGCGACTGGGGCGTCGCGATGCGCGGCGAAATCGACGCGATCGAAGGCGACGGCCCGGCGCTGCAATTCGCGCTGGGCTGCCTCGGCTCGGCGCTCGGCGAAGCGGCGTTCGCTCATTTCATCCTGCCGTTGCGCCTGCCGCTCGGCCCATTATCCAGCGAGGGAGACCCGACCGTGCCGATCGACGCCCATCTGTTCCGAAGCCCGCGCCGTCTCGCGGCGATCTGCGCTGCGGGCGCGACCGGACTCGGCCTTGCCTATATGGCGGCGGGAGGCGCGCCGACGCGCTATCTGGCGATCAACGCCACCGCGCTGATCCTCGGCTTCGCGCTTGCGGCGGCCGCGCTGGCCGGCGCGCGCAGCGGGCGCGTCGAACCTGGCCCGATCAATTTCGCGCTTGGCCTCGCCCTGCTGCTCACCAGCCTGTTCGGCGTCACGGTCGGCGGCGCGACGCGCTGGATCTCGATCGGCGGCCTCTCCATTCAGCCCAGCCTGATCCTACTGCCGGCGCTGGCGGTGAGTTTCGCGCGCGGCCGTGACGCGCTGTCTGCTGCCGGCGTCGGCGTCGCGGCGCTGGCGCTCGCGATCCAACCCGATCGCGCCATGGCGGGCGCATTGGCGGCCGGCATGGCCGCGCTCGCCATAGCACGGCCCGAACGCAGCACGCTGGCCACGCTCGCGGGCGCGGTGATCGGGCTGACCGTCACGCTGGCGCGCCCCGATGTCGAGCCCGCCATGCCGTTCGTCGACCAGATATTCTACTCGTCGTTCGACGTTCACCCGCTTGCCGGGCTGGCCGTCCTCGCCGGCGCCTTGCTGATGATCGCGCCGGCTGTCGTCGGCTGGATCCGCGACGTCGATCATCGCGACCTCTATCTCACCTTCGGCGCAGTCTGGCTGGCGACGATCATAGCGGCCGCGCTGGGCAATTACCCGACCCCGCTGGTCGGCTATGGCGGCAGCGCAATCATCGGCTACGTCCTCAGCCTGATCGGCCTGCCGCGCGGCATCGACGCCGCGATTTCAGGCAGAAGCGGCAGCACCGCCCCGGAGGTCGGGCAAGCCGACATGCCACACGACTTCCGGGCCGGCCTGTCCTATCTCGCCTGACCCCACCACCTATCGCGCGGCGACGCTGGCTGCGGCATCCGCCTGCCGCCAGCCGCCGCCAAGCGCGCGAAACAGGTCGACCTGCGCCGCCGCGATCCGCGCGTCGGCTGCGGCAAGATCGGCTTCCGCGTCCGCAAAGGTGCGCTCGGTATCGAGCAGTTCGAGGAAGTCGATCGTCCCCTCGCGCTGGCGCGCGCCGGTGATCCGCACGGCCGTCCCGGCCTCGTCGCGCGCGCTCTTCAACGCCTCGCGACGGTCAAGCTCGCGCGCATAGTTGGAAAGCGCGGTCTCCGTTTCCTCCAGCGCGCGCAGCACCGTGCCGTCGAAATCGGCGAGCGCGGCAAGCGAATCGGCCTTTGCCGCGTCGATCCTTCCGCGCGCCGCCTCCTGATTGGGGAAGGACCAACTGATCAGCGGCCCGAGCAGCCAACGCAACGGCCCGCCTCCGAACAGATCGCTGAACCCGAATCCGCTCGACCCCGCTGATCCGCCGAGCGTGATGCGCGGATAGAGATCGGCCGTCGCGACGCCGATCCGCGCCGTGGAAGCGGCGAGGCGACGCTCGGCAGCGCGCACATCCGGCCGGCGGGCGAGCAGCGCCGCCCCGTCGCCGACCGGGATCGGCTGATCGAGGCGCGGCGTGGTCGTCCGCTCTGCGGCGGCGGCGGGAAGCTGCTGCGGTGCGCGACCGGTCAATGTCGCGAGGCGGAACAACGCCGCCTGCCGCTGCGCCATCAGTTGCGGCACGAGCGCCCGGCGCTGGTCGCGCAGCGCCGCGATGCGCGCAACATCCAGCCTGGTGGCGCGCCCGGCCTCGAATCTCTTGGTGGTCAGCGTCACGGACTGGTCGAGCAGTTCGACGACATGCTGCGCGACGCCAAGCCGCTCGGCGGAGGCGGCCGCATCGGTGTAAGCGCCAACAGTCTGCGCGACGACCGAGACGCGCACTGCGTCCGCATCGCCCGCCGCCGCCGCCACATCGCCGCGCGCGGCCTCGATATTGCGCTTCACCCGGCCGAACAGGTCGACTTCATAAGCGACGTCGACGCCGACATCGACCTGCCAGTCCTCGCGCTTCGCGCCGTTCGGGCGCTGGCTTTCAGGCAGGCGGCCATAGCCTGGGCTGGCGCTGATATTGGCGCTCGGCAGCCGGTCCGAGCGCGTCTCGCGCAGATTGGCCTGGACCTTCTCCAGATTGGCGATGGCGACGCGGATGTCGGTATTGGCCTTCAGCGCATCCGCGATCAGCCCGTCGAGCACGGGATCGCGATAAAGCTGCCACCAATGGTCGCTGGCTGCGGCGTCGCTGACCAGCGGCGTCGCCGCGCCCGCGAAATCGCCGGCGGCCGTCTCAGGCGGCGGCGGGGCCGCGACATAGTTGGGGCCGACAGCGCAGGCCGAAAGCAGAAGTGCGGCGGCAAGCGGGAGGGGGCGTAGATAAGACATGGTTTCCGCTCCTATTCGGCGGGTTGCAGCGCCGTCGGGGCCGCATCGGCGCGCGGGCGGCGGCGGGCCAGGCGCTCTGCAAGCGCCCGGCACACGACATAGAAAGTCGGCGTGAAGATCAGGCCGAAGCCGGTGACGCCGATCATCCCGAAGAAAACGGCGGTGCCGAGCGCCTGGCGAAGCTCCGCGCCCGCGCCGCTCGCGATCACCAGCGGCACCGCGCCGAGGATGAAGGCGAAGCTGGTCATCAGGATCGGGCGCAGGCGGGTCTGCGCCGCGCGGACGGCCGCCTCGACAGGCGACAGCCCCTCTTCCTCCTCGGCCTGCTTGGCGAACTCGACCACGAGGATCGCATTCTTGGCGGCAAGCGCGATGAGCACGACCAGCCCGATCTGCGTCAGCACATTATTGTCCATGCCGCGCAGGTTCACGCCGGCCATCGCCGCGAGCAGGCACATGGGCACGATCAGGATGATCGCCAGCGGGAGCGTCAGGCTTTCATATTGCGCAGCGAGGACAAGGAATACAAAGACCACCGCCAGGCCAAAAACCAGCGCAGCCGTGCTGCCCGCAGCCTTCTGCTGATAGGCGATGCCCGTCCATTCATGGCCATAGCCGCGCGGCAACGTGGCGTCCGCCAGCTTCTCCATCGTCACCAGCGACTGGCCCGATGAGTAGCCGGGAGCGGTGTCGCCATCGACCTCGACCGCCGGATAGAGATTGTAGCGGACGACGCGATACGGCCCGGTCTTGTCCTGGAAGGTTGCGACGCTGCCGATCGGGACCATCGCGCCGTTGTCGGAACGGGTCTTGAGATTGGCGATGTCGGCCGGGGTGTTGCGGAAGGGCGCATCGGCCTGCGCGGTGACGCGGTAGGTGCGGCCCAGCAGGTTGAAGTCGTTGACGAAGGCCGATCCGAGATAGACCTGCAACGCCTCGAACACGCGCTGCGGCGGCACGCCGAGTAGATCGGCCTTGCGCCGGTCGATGTCGGCGAAGATGCGCGGCGTCGCAGTCTCGAAGAAGGTATAGACCTGCGCCAGCCCGGGCGTCTGGTTGGCCTTGCCGATCAAGTCATAGGCGGCCTTGCCCAGCTCGACATAACCGCGCCCCTCGCGGTCCTGCACCATCAGCCGGTAGCCGCCGGCGGAGCCGATGCCCTGGATCAGGGGCGGCGGCACGATGAGCAGGCGCGCCTCGTTGATGTCGGCGGTCCGCTTGCGCGCCTCGTCCATGATCTGGGCGAAGCTGACGCCCAGCTTCTTGCGCTCCTCGAACGATTTGAGCGGGAAATAGGCGGCGGCGGCATTGGGAGCGAGCGTCTGCGACGGGCCGTCGAAGCCCGCGAACATCACCGCGCCCTTGATGCCTTCCACCGGCAGGATGCGCGCGGCGACCTTGCGCATCACCGCATCGGTGCGCTCGACCGAGGATCCCGGCGGAAGCTGGATGACCGTCAGGAAATAACCCTGGTCCTGCGCGGGGATGAAGCCCGTCGGCGTCACCCAGAACACGCCCATGGTCAGCGCGATCAGGCCGCCATAGGCCAGCATCATCCGCCGGGGCCGCATGACCAGCCTGCGGGTGAGCGCCGCATAACCGTTGCTCAGCCGCTCGAACCCCCGGTTGAAGCGATCGCCGGCGTGCTGGAGCAGCCGCTTCCAGCGCGGAGCATTCTCGTCATGGGTTTCGGCGCGCAGCAGAAGCGCGGCGAGCGCGGGCGAAAGCGTGAGCGACAGCAGCAGCGAGATGACCGTCGCCGTCGAGATGGTCACCGCGAACTGCTTGTAGAAAGCGCCTGAAAGACCCGACATGAACAGCGTCGGCACGAACACCGCGCAAAGCACGAGAACGATCGCGACGAGCGCGCCCGCCACTTCGTCCATCGAGACGCGCGCGGCGTCGAGCGGGCCGAGGCCCCGTTCCAGATTGCGCTCGACATTCTCGACCACGACGATCGCGTCGTCGACGACGATGCCGATCGCCAGCACCATGCCGAACAGCGACAGGTTGTTGATCGAATAGCCAAGCGCCGCGAGCATCGTGAAAGTGCCGATCAGCGAAACCGGAATCGCGACCACCGGGATGATCGCCGCCCGCCACTTCTGAAGAAATACGAGGATCACGAGCACGACGAGCAGCACCGCCTCGAACAGCGTGTGCTTCACCGCATCGATCGACTGCGAGATGAAGGCGGTGGGATTGTAGATTACGCTGTAATCGAGCCCCTTGGGGAAACGCGTTTTAAGCTCGTCCATCGCGTTGGACACGCCTTGCGCCGCGGCCAGCGCGTTCGATCCCGGGCGCTGGAATACCGCGACGATCACGGTAGGCTTGCCGCTCAGATAGGTGTTGGTGCCATAATCCTGCGCGCCCAGCTCGACGCGCGCCACGTCCGACACGCGCACCTGACGCCCATCGGCATCCGTGCGGATGACAACGTTCGCAAATTGCTGTGGATCGACGAGGCGGCCCTGCGTCTCGACGTTGAGCTGGAAGGCGTTGCCCTGCGCATAGGGCGGCTGCCCGAGCGTGCCGGCGGCGACCTGGACGTTCTGCGCACGCAGCGCCTGGACGATGTCTCCCGCCGTCAGGTTGAGAGCGGCGGCGCGGCCCGGATCGATCCACACGCGCATCGAATAGTCGCGCGAACCGAAGAGCTGCACGTCGCCCACGCCGTCGACGCGGCTCAGCCGGTCGCGCACCTGGGTCAGCGCATAGTTGGAGATATAACCACGATCGAGGCTGTCGTCTGGCGAGACGAGGTTCACGACCATCAGGAAGTCGGGCGACGTCTTGCGCGTCACCACGCCCAGGCGCTGGACATCCTCGGGCAGGCGCGGGATCGCGACCGCGACGCGGTTCTGCACCAGCACCTGCGCGGCATCGAGATCGGTGCCGATCTTGAAAGTGACGGTGATCGTCAGCTTGCCGTCGCCAGTCGATTGCGACGACTGGTAGAGCATGTTGTCGACGCCGTTGATTTCCTGTTCGATCGGCGCAGCGACGGTTTCAGCCACTGTCTCGGCGCTGGCGCCGGGATAGTTGGCGGTGACCGTCACGGTCGGCGGCACGATGTCGGGATATTGCGACACCGGCAGCCCGATATAGGCGATCGCACCGATGATGGTGATGACGACCGCGATCACTGCGGCGAAGATCGGCCGCGTGATGAAGAAGCGCGAGAAGCGCATGTTGTTCGTCCTCTTCCAGGAGGGATCAATGGGTCGCGAAGGTCGCCTCGCCGGAAGTCGGGGCCGCCACGTCCGGGGCCACGCTCGCCTGCGCCTGCGGCGCGATGCGCCCGGCAGTGGGACTGACCCTGGCGCCAGGCATCGCCATCTGGACGCCGACGATGACCACGCGGTCCGAAGGCTTCAGCCCCGATCGGATGATCCGCAGCCCGTCGACGACGGGGCCAAGCTGGACTTCCTTCGCCGAAACCTGGTTCTTCGCGTCGACGACAAGCACCGTCTTGCGCGCCTGATCGGTCTGGATCGCGGCGTCGGGAACGAGCAGCGCCTTCGCCTGCCCGCCATTGGCGAGCCGCATGTTGCCGAACATGCCGGGGGTCAGGAAATATTTGGGATTGTCGATGATCGCGCGGCCGCGGATCGTGCCCGAACGCGGATCGAGGCCGTTATCGGTGAAGTCGAGTCGGCCTTTCCAGCTATATCCGCTCTCGTCCTGCAAACGGATCTCGACTGGGGCGGCCGGGCCGCCGGGCTGACGGTTGCGCAGCGTCTTGAGATAAAGCGCCTCGGAACCGTTGAAGCTGAAGTAGATGGGGTCGAGCGCATTGACCGTAGTCAGCAGCGTGCCGCCGTTGCCCTCGCCGCCCGCGACCTGATTGCCCGGATCGACGCGCCGGTCGGAAATGCGGCCGGCGATCGGCGCGCGGACCTGGGTGAACTCCATGTCGAGCGCCCGGGTCCGAAGCCGGGCTTCGGCGGCGGCAAGCGCCGCTTGCGACGCCTGAACGCGCGCGCGCAGCGCATCGACCTCGCCCGCCGATACTGCTTCATCGGCGATCAGGCGCTGGGCGCGCCCCAGATCGGCGCGGGCAAGCGCCAGCGCGCTGCGTGCGCTGGCGACATTGGCGCGCGCCTCCGCCAGCGCGGCGGCGAAGGGACGCTGGTCGATCGTGAACAGCAACTGGCCTTGCCTCACGATATCGCCATCGCGGAAATGGACCGCCACCACCTCGCCCGATACGCGCGGGCGGATCTCCACCGTCCGGCTCGGCGCGAAGCGGCCGATATAGTCATCCCACTCGCTGACCGTGCGGACGAGCGGCGTCGCGACGGTGACCGCGGGCGGCGGCGGCGGGACGACCTCGGCGCTGGAGCGCGTGGCGTAATGCAGCCCGGCGCCGGCGACAAGAATGAGGGGTGCGGCGAACAGCGCGCCCCGCTGCCAGCGCGGGAGGCGCGCCAGCCACGATGCCGGTGCGGCCTGACCGGTCGCGACGGCGGATTCGATTTTGGCGATCATGTTCATCGTGCGGCCCTCCGATCGGCCGTGAGCAGGTTGCCGCGGATGGCGGCGAAGAGAGTTTCAAGATGGTGCGAGAAGAAACCGGCGCGCTCGAACGCCTCGAACTCCGAAAGCGGGAGCGACCAGCCGCGCCGCCAGGCGAGCACCGCCATGCGGCGCAGGGCCTCGAGGCGCGGATCGGCAAGACGCGGGCTGGAGCGCCGGCCGAACAGCCAGGCTCCCCAGCGCTCAAGGCGGCTTTCAGGGCGCAGGCTGGCGAGCCCGTCGCTGCGGGCGAGCGAAATCACCTGCCACTCCGTATCGGTAAACACCGGTTCCGGCGCGAGGCGGGGCGCGGCAAAGACGTCGGCGCGCGTCGGATCGAAATCGATGAAGGCCATTGGCTTTCCCCTTGACGAAAGGGCGAGCGCCAGCGCCGCCTGGACGCCCTAAGAAGGGCGCGACGAAACACCGGCGCAAAAGCGCCCGAACATGAAATCTCTGTTGTCGAAAGGACGGGCAGCCCCGCCCCGGATCAGGTCTCGGCCGTCACCGCATCGTCAATTTACCGATCTGCTGCATGACGCGTCCTCCGTGGCGAGGGCCGCGCTGGCGCGGCTGACCATTCAATACCGATCGGTATATAAAATGATGCTGCGTCGCGTCAACTCTTTTTATACCGTTGGGTATAATTTTGTCGAGGGGCTTCAGAGCCAGACTTCTGATTGAGATGAAACCAGCAAGGACGCCGGCCGCTCGGCGCTTCCGGACGCGATCAGCGTCCCGGCCAGATGGCCAGCGTCGTGTCGACGAGTTGATCGAGCTGATCGCGCGTCGCCCCGCCGCTCGCCTGCACTGAAATGCCCTGGAGGATGGCGGTCAGGTAGCTGACGATCGCCTGCGGCTCGACCGCCGCCGGCAGGTCGCCTTCTTCCTTTGCGCGCGCGAAGCGGGCGAGCAGCGCTGCGTCGGAGGATGCCCTGCGCGCCAGCACTTCTTCCTTGATGCATTCCGATTGCGGGCTGCACGACAGCGAGGAGATGACGCCCAGACAGCCCTTGGGATCACTGCCGCTCGCCTGCATTTCGACCGCGCCGCGCAACAGCCGTTCAGCCACTCCGCGCCCGGTCGCCGCCTCAAGCGCCTTGCCGACATAGGCCAGCTTCTCACGCTCGTAGAGGTCCAGCGCCTTGCGGAACAGCGCTTCCTTGTTGCCGAAGGCGGCATAGAGGCTGGGTTTGGTGATGCCCATTTCCGCCGTCAACTCGGTCAGCGACGCGCCTTCATAACCGTTGCGCCAAAAGACGCGCAGCGCAGCGCCCAACGCCTCTTCGACGTCGAACTCGCGCGGGCGTCCCTTGGGGGCCGGCAGAACGCAACTGCTTTCCATACCGAACGGTAGATAGTGGGGCGGGCGGCGAATGTCACCCTCCTGACGCAAATGGCCTCAAGCCGCGCTTTTGGGCATGTAGAGCGTCGGAAACGCCGCCTTCAGCGCCGCGACCTTGGGCAGGTCGTTGACACGGATGTAAATCGAGTCGGGATTGCGATCGAGGTAATTCTGGTGCCATGCCTCGGCCGGGAAGAAGCCGCCCTGCTCGATCCTGGTCACGATCGGCGCCTTGAAGCTGCGGCTGAGCTGAAGCTGCGCGATATAGGCGCGGGCGACCCTCGCCTGATCGGGCGTGGTCGGGAAGATCGCCGAGCGATAGCTGGGGCCACGATCAGGCCCCTGCCGGTTGAGCTGGGTCGGGTCGTGCGCGACGGCGAAATAGATGCGGAGCAGCGTGGCGTAGCTGACCTGCGCGGGATCGTAGATGATCTTCACGGCTTCGGCATGCCCCGTCCGTTCGGTCGAGACGGCGTCGTAATTGGCGGTGCGCGCTTCGCCGCCCGCATAGCCGGCGGTGACGCTTCGCACGCCGCGGACATGCTCGAACACGCCTTCCATGCCCCAGAAGCAACCGCCCGCAAGAACCGCCGTCTGCACCCCCTTCACAGACGGCACGTCGATCGCGGCGGCGGGTATGACGGCCGATGCGGCGGCGCTCACCGGTGCGAAAGCGGCGGCGATCAGCCCCGCGGCAATGCCGGCGAACGCTGCGATGGCGAAGGGGGACGAACGCGTCATCGTCAATTACTCCGAACGAACATACCCGCCTGTTCGCCCGAAGATGGGAAGGCGTTACGCCTCAGGCAATGATCCGTTCGATCGCGGTCGCCACCCGCGCATGCGCCTCGGGCGCCCACAACATGATGCCGGCGACGCCAAGCACGAAGCCGACGAGGAAATTGCGGAAAACATCCGAACGCACGAAGTTGGTCACGATTTCGATCCCGATTCTGGCCCTGAGCGTCTGGCGATGCGGCAGCGCCCGATTCTCACTGCCGGCGGGCAATGACGCGGCGCGCGTTGCCCGAAGCTGAACCGGGCGGTTGGGCGCGATTCAGATTTGTGGACGGCGCGGAGCCGCTTCGCCCTCCTCCCCGGCCTCCCATCCAGGATATGCTCCATGGGAAACCGGGTGAGGGAAAGCAGGCCGACGCCGCGACGAACTAGCGCAGCGCCGCGCAAGCCTGCTGGATGCGCGTGCAGGCTTCGATCAGCACCGCCTCCGACGTGGCGTAGCTCACGCGGAAGCCCGGGCTGAGGCCGAACGCTGCGCCATGGACGGCGGCGACGCGCACATCGTCGAGGAAATAGTTGATCAGCGCTTCGTCGCTGTCGATCAGCACGCCCTTGGGCGTCGTCTTGCCCATGCAGCCCGCCGCATCCGGATAGACATAGAAGGCGCCTTCGGGCGTCGGGCAGATCAGCCCTTCCGCCGCATTCAGCATCCCGACCACGAGGTCGCGGCGCTTGCGGAACGCCTCCTGCCGGACAGCCAGGAAATCCTGCGGGCCGTTGAGCGCCGCCACCGCCGCCGCCTGCGCGATCGAGCAGGGGTTCGACGTGGACTGCGACTGGAGCTTCGCCATCGCCTTGATGATCCACGCCGGGCCGCCGGCGAAGCCGATGCGCCATCCGGTCATCGAATAGGCCTTGGAGCAGCCGTTCACCGTCAGCGTGCGATCGTAGAGATCAGGGCAAACCTCGGCGATCGTCGCGAAAGGATAGTCGGCGTAGAAGATATGCTCGTACATATCGTCCGTCATAACCAGCACATGCGGATGACGGCGCAGCACTTCGCCCAGCGCCTTCAGATCCTCGCCCGAATATGCGGCCCCGCTGGGGTTGGACGGCGAGTTGAGCAGCACCCAGCGCGTGCGCGGCGTGATCGCCGCCTCAAGCTGTTCGGGCGTGATCTTGTAGGCCTGATCGGCCCCCGCCGCGATGAACACCGGCGTCCCGCCCGCATAGGCGACGATGTCGGGATAGCTCACCCAATAGGGCGCGGGGATGATCACTTCGTCGCCGGCGTCGACGGTCGCGACGAGCGCGTTGAACAACGTATGCTTGCCGCCGACGTTCACGCTGATCTGGTTGGGCGCATAGTCGAGGCTGTTGTCGCGCTTGAACTTGGCGCGCACGGCGTCCTTCAGCTCGGCGGTGCCGTCGACGGCCGTATATTTGGTCTTGCCCGCTCGGATCGCCTCGATCGCGGCGTCCTTGACGAAATCGGGCGTATCGAAATCGGGTTCGCCCGCCGACAGGCCGATCACGTCGACGCCCTGCTGCTTGAGGTCCAGGACGCGCCCTGTCATGGCGAGCGTCGCCGAGGGCTGGATACGGTCGAGGGCAGCGGACAAACGAGGCATTGCGGTTCCTTCTGTTGCAGCGCGGGGGCGCTATAACCCAAGGATGCGCGCGGGCAACAGGCCGCGAAGGGCGTTTCCGATCAAAAAACCGCCGGCGAGGTCGGCAGGCGTCAGATCGACCTCGATCGCGCGCGCCTCCTCGATCAGTTCGGCCCGCAGGACGCCGGGGAGCAGCCCGCGCGAAAGCGGCGGGGTAAGCAGCATCCCGTCGCGCTCGACGAACAATGATGTGAAACTGCCTTCGGTGAGGAAACCTTCGGAATCGACGAACGCGACCTCGAACGCGCCCGATGCGCGGCGGGCGTCATCGTAGAAGCCGCGCTCCGTCGTTTTGTGACGCAGGCGGAAATCACCGCGATCGACGGGAAGCGGCGCCAGCGCGACGCCAACCGGCCCTGCGGGCGCCGCCGGCATCGCACGCACCTCGACCGCCATCTCGCCGCCGCGTCCGGCGAGCAGGCGTATGCGCGCCGGCCTGCGCAGCCGGAAGGTCGCGGCCTGAAGCTCGTTGCGCGCGGCGTGACGGTCGAAGGCGAAACCCAGCGCGTCGGCGCTCGCCTTCATGCGGGCCATATGGCGGTCAAGCCTCGGCAGGCCTTCCTCGGGATCGAAGGCCATCGTCTCGATCAGGTCGAAACGCTGCTGTGAAGCCACGAACCCTCCCTTGCCCAGGCATTCGCGCCACTCGTCGGCCGGATCGCTGTCGGCGACGATCCCCGATCCCAGCCCAAGCGACGCAACGCCCTCCCCCGCCCTCAGGCGCAAGGTGCGGATGGCGACATTGAACGCCGCATCGCCGCCGGGATCAAGCCTGCCGATCGCGCCGGTATAGACGCCGCGCGCGCGCCGCTCGACATCGGCGATGATCTCCATCGCGCGGATCTTGGGCGCGCCGGCGATCGAACCGCAGGGGAAAAGCGCCGCGAGCGCATCGATGGCGTCGCGCTCCCCGGCAAGCTGCGCCGCCACCGTCGACGTCATCTGATGCAGCGTCGGATAGGTCTCGACCGCGAAAAGCTCAGGCGTCGAAACGCTGCCCGCCGCGGCAACGCGCGAAAGGTCGTTGCGCAGCAGATCGACGATCATCAGATTTTCGGCGCGCTGCTTCGGGTCGGCGCGCAGCCGCGCAATGGCGGCTTCGTCATCGGCCTCGCGCGGCGCCGTGCCCTTCATCGGGCGCGTGACGAGACGGCCATTCTCGAGCGTGAAGAAAAGCTCGGGCGACAGCGAGACCAGCCAGTCCTCGCCGGTAAAGACCAGCGCGCCGTGCCCGGCCTGCTGGCGTTGGCGCAACCCGGCATAGGCTGCGCGCGGATCGCCCGCAAAAGGCACGGCGCAGTCGAAGGTCAGATTGGCCTGATAGATGTCGCCCGCCGCGATGGCGCGCTGCACCGCCGCCACCTGCGCCAGATAATCGGCGCGCGCGATCAGCGGCCGGGGCGATCCCACATAAGCGCCCTCCGGATCGGGCAGCCAGGCGGCGGCGTCGACGGCTTCGGCGCGCTCGAACAGGCCGAACCAGAGCAGCGGCAACGTCGCCCGCCCGCCGATCCCGACCAGCCTCGGCTCAAGCGCATGCCCCGCCTCATAGGTCAGAAAGCCGGCGGCGTGGAGCGCTGCGCCGCGCAATTCCTCCAGCGCCGGTCGCACCTCCTCCAGCCGGTCGGCGCGGACGATCGCGACCGGATCGGCGAAAAGCAGCGCCTGCCCCCCGGGGCGGGCGTCGTCGAGAAGAACAAAGGGCCGTTCGCTGCGCACGCGGGGGCCAAAGCGGGTTTCGGGCGCGAACGCAACTCTTGCGCCTCGCCGCCGCGCGCGCCATGTCCATCGTCATGTCGACGCCCCCGATGAGAGCCGCGATCGTGCCCGTCACGCCGCTCCAGCAGAATTGCACGCTTTTCTGGTGCACCGAGACCAACAAGGCGGCGTTCGTCGATCCCGGCGGCGATCTGCCGAAATTGAAGGCCGCCGCAAAACAGGCCGGCGTCGAGATCGAAAAGATCATCATCACCCATGGTCATATCGATCATTGCGGCGAGGCGGGAACGCTGGCGAAGGAACTTGGCGTGCCGATCGAAGGCCCGCATGAGGCGGATCGCTTCTGGATCGCCCGGCTCGATGAGGACGGCCGCAAATATGGCGTCGACGGCCGCGTGTTCGAGCCTGACCGCTGGCTGACCGACGGCGATCAGGTGACGGTCGGCAATCTGACGCTGGACGTCATTCATTGCCCCGGCCACACGCCTGGACACGTCGTCTTTCACCACGCGCCGTCGAAAGTGGCGATGGTCGGCGACGTGCTGTTCCAGGGATCGATCGGGCGCACCGATTTCCCGCTCGGCAATCACCAGGATCTGATCGATTCGATCACGAAGAAGCTGTGGCCGCTGGGCGGCGATACGCATTTCGTGCCGGGGCACGGCCCGATGTCGACCTTCGCGCACGAACGCGCAACCAACCCGTTCGTCGGCGATCGCGTGCTCGCCGCCGGCTGAAAAGCGCCTTTGCCGTATTTTCGGCGTTTACCGCTCTACTGCAGCGGATAATGCAGCGAGACGTGCGGCAGCCAGCCCGACATCGCCGCGCCCATCTGCACCGAATCAGGAACCTTGCCCGTTGAGGTGAAGGGAATCGCCGCCGCCCACAGGCCCAGCCCGATCAGCGTTGCGAACGTCACGATGATGCCAAGGACGCGGAGCTGCAGCGGCCCTTCCATGCCGATCGCATGGAGGACGCGCGCGAGGATATAGGCCACGCCCACCACCCAGAGCAGCACGCTGGAGCCCTCGGCCAGCTCGATCAGCCCGATAAGGATCAGGATGATCGGCGTATATTCGATGAAATTGGCGTGCGCGCGCATGCGTGCAGCCATGATCGCATCGCCGCCGTCACCCAGGCTGATGCCTGCGCAGCGCCGTCGGAGCGAGCAGCGAACGCCAAGCCAGGCATTGAGTATCGCGGCCGCGCCGGCGATCGTCATCGTGATCGGCAGGATCATATAAACCTCCCCTAAGCCCTCGCTTCGCTGTGCCATGGGCACTCGATGCTTGCAACGATCGCGGGAATCGCTATAGGCGCTTCCTCGCTCGCGCACAGTCCGGCCGCCACAGGTCCGCGGCCAGATAAGGCCGTTGCCCTAATAGCGGCCCATTCCTGTTGCGCTTTTGAACAGTTTTGAATGGAACAGGTGCCGTCATGGCAGTGCCGAAGAGAAAAACCTCGCCGTCCAAGCGGAACATGCGTCGCAGCCACGACGCGCTGACCGCCGCGGCTTTCCAGGAATGCCCCAACTGTGGTGAGCTGAAGCGCCCGCACAATCTGTGCACGGCCTGCGGCCACTATAACGGTCGCGAAGTCACCTCGGTCGAAGCCTAAGGCTTCCCGGTAAGTCTGGAGGATCGGCGCGTGGGCGATTCGCCACGGATCGCAATCGACGCGATGGGTGGCGACGACGGGCTTGCCGTCATGCTCGACGGCGTGGCCCTTGCCCGTCGGCGCGACGAATCGTTGCGCTTCCGCCTCGTCGGCGACGAGGCGAAGATTCGCGCGGCCCTGGCCGATCATCCCAATCTCGCCGCCGCCTCGGTCATCGTCCATGCCGACGAGGCGATCGCCGGCACCGACAAGCCGAGCGCCGCGATCCGCCGCGCCAAGACGAGTTCGATGGGGCTCGCCATCGCCGCCGTGAAGGCGGGCGAGGCCGACGCCGCCGTCTCTTCGGGCAATACCGGCGCGCTGATGGCGATGGCCAAGCTGTCGCTCCGCACCATGGCCGGAATCGATCGGCCCGCGCTCGCCGCCTTGCTGCCGACGCTCGGCGACAATGATCTCGTCATGCTTGATCTCGGCGCCAATACCGAGTGCGACGCGCGCAATCTCGTCGAGTTCGCGATCATGGGCGCGGCCTATGCGCGCACGGTGCTCGGCCTGCCCGAACCGCGCGTTCGCCTGCTCAACATCGGATCGGAAGAGTTGAAGGGCACGGGCGACGTTCAGGCCGCCGCCGCCACGCTGCGCGCGGGCACACATCTGCCGCTGCGCTTCGACGGCTATATCGAGGCTGACCGGATCGGCCAGGGCGATACCGACGTCGTCGTCTCGGACGGGTTCAGCGGCAATATCGCGCTCAAGTCGATCGAGGGCACCGCCCGCCTGATCACCGATCTGCTGCGCCGCGCCTTCACCAGTTCGCTGCGCTCGAAGGCGGGCTTCGTTCTCTCGCGCCCGGCCTTCCACATGATGCGCACGCATCTCGACCCCAACAACCATAATGGCGCGGTGTTCCTCGGCCTGAACGGCATTGTCGTGAAGAGCCATGGCGGCGCCAATGCAGACGGCGTCGCGCACGCCATCGGCGTCGCCGCCAAGCTGGTGCGCGACGACATCACCCGCCGCATCGCCGACGATCTCGGCCGGCTGGGACCAGAATCAGGCAAGCCGGAGGTAGCCGCGCAATGACGATCCGCTCGGTTATTCTCGGCACGGGTTCGGCGCTCCCCAAGCGCCGCGTGTCCAACCAGGAGCTTGCCGAGCAGGTCGACACCTCCGACGAGTGGATCGTCGAGCGCACCGGCATCCGCTTCCGCTATGTCGCAGGCGACGACGAGACGACCTCGACACTGGCGACCGCCGCATCGCGCAAGGCGATCGCCGCCGCCGGGCTTCAGGCGACTGACATCGATCTGATCATCCTCGCAACGGCGACGCCCGATCAGACCTTCCCCGCCAGCGCAACGCGCGTGCAGGCGGCGCTCGGCATCAATGATTGCGTCGCCTTCGACGTGCAGGCGGTCTGTTCGGGCTTCCTTTACGCGCTCAGCGTCGCCGACAGCATGATCCGCGCCGGCTCCGCGCGGCGCGCGCTGGTGATCGGCGCCGAGACCTTCAGCCGCATTCTGGACTGGGAGGACCGCGGCACCTGCGTGCTGTTCGGCGACGGCGCCGGGGCCGTCGTCCTCGCCGGCGAGGAAGGCGGCGATCGCGGCGTGCTCGCGACGAGGCTCCACGCCGACGGGCGGCATAACGAGCTGCTCTATGTCGATGGCGGCCCCTCGACCACCGGCACTGTCGGCAAAGTCCGTATGCGCGGCCGCGAGGTTTTCCGCCACGCCGTCGTCAATCTCGCCGGGGTGATGAACGAGACGCTGGCGGCGGCGGGCGTTTCCGCCGCGGATGTCGACTGGCTCGTCCCGCATCAGGCCAATTTCCGCATCCTCGACGCGACCGCGCGCAAGCTCAACCTGCCGGCCGAGAAAGTCGTGGTGACGGTCGATCAGCATGCCAACACCTCTGCTGCGTCGGTTCCGCTCGCGCTCGATACTGCAGTCAATGACGGGCGCATCAAGCGCGGCGACCTGCTCGTGCTCGAAGCGATGGGCGGAGGCTTCACCTGGGGCGCTGCTGTCATACGCTACTAAAGCGCTACTTTTCGCTGCACGCGGAATAGTATAGAAGCTAACCAGAGCATTAGCCCGTGGGGGATTGGATGACGACACCCGGCACCTTGACTCGCGCTGACCTTGCAGAAGCGCTGCACCGCGAAATCGGATTGTCGCGCGCTGAATCATCAGGGCTTGTCGAACAGATATTGGAGCGCATGTGCGCCGCTCTCGCCAAGGGCGAGAATGTGAAGATCTCCGGCTTCGGCAGCTTCGTGCTGCGCGACAAGGGCGAGCGCATCGGCCGCAACCCCAAGACCGGCGTCGAGGTGCCGATCGCGCCGCGCCGCGTGCTCACCTTCCGCGCCAGCCAGATGATGCGCGACCGCATCGTGGACGCCGGCTGACCAGATAATGGCTGACGACAAGGCAGAAGGCGCGTTCCGGACGATCGGCGAACTGTCCGAGGAGCTGGGGCTGCCGCAGCATATATTGCGCTATTGGGAAACGCGCTTTCCCCAGCTCCGTCCGCTCCAGCGCGCCGGAAAACGTCGCTATTATCGCCCAGCGGACGTGGCGCTCGCCAAACGGATCGATCAGCTCCTCAACCGTGAGGGCTATACGATCAAGGGCGTGCAGAAGCTGCTTTCCGGCCGCGGCGCGGCGACGCCCGCACCAGAGGTGCCACGCCCGGCCGCCGAGGTCGAAAGCATCCCCACGCGCGTGATCGCCGAACTCAGGCGCATCCGCGCGCAACTGGCGATGGCGCTGGTCGAGGACCGGGCCTGAGGCTCACCGACCATCCCCGCGCCTGCGGGGGCAAGGGCGCACGGCTCAGCGATCGGGACCGAGTTCGGGATCGAGATCGCGCGGCCGGACGAAACGGGCCAGCGTGGCGCCGCCGTTTTTAAGCTCGTCCCACCGCTCGATATCGAGCTGCATCTCGGCGAGGCTCGCGGTCGGGAACTTCTCTTCCACATCGTCGCGCAGGCGATCGTCGGGGCTGTCGGGCACCAGCAGCAATACCAGATCCTCCAGCCCCGGATTATGCCCGACGAGCAGCAGACGATCGACCGAATCGGGGGTCTCGCGCACCAGATCGAGCAGCGTCGCCGCCGATGCGAGATAGATGCGCCTGTCCCATGCCGGGACAAGCGTCCGCCCGAAACCGTCCCATACGCCTTCCAGCGTCTGCACCACGCGCACCGCCGGCGAAGCGATCACCTTGTCGAAATCCAGACGCTCGACGCGCATATGCCGCCCCATCGTCCGCGCGGCGCGCGTCCCCTTGGCGTTCAGAGGTCGATCGAAATCGCGGGGCACCATATCGTCCCAGCTCGACTTGGCATGGCGCAGCAAGGTCAGCGTTTTCATCGGATTCCCGGTATTGGCTCCTGCCCGAGGCTTTGCCCCAAGTCGGTGACGGATGAAAGACGCGCGCGCGTCCGCATCACCGCTTCCTCAAGCGTCACGCGCGCGATCGGCGTTCCGGGCGGAAAGGCGGTCAGCAGGCGCGACGGGACGGCCGCGGAAAGCAGCACGAACATGCCGCGATCGTCGGCGCGGCGGATCAGCCGTCCGAAGGCCTGCGCCAGCCGCGCGCGGATCAGACGGTCCTCATAGGCCGATCCGCCGCCCGCCAGCTTGCGCGCGGCATGGAGCACGCTCGGCTTGGGCCACGGCACGCCTTCCATCACCACGAGGCGCAGCGAATCGCCCGGCACATCGACTCCGTCGCGCAAGGCGTCGGTGCCGAGCAGCGAGGCGCGATGATCGTCGCGGAAAATATCGACCAGCGTCCCCGTATCGATCGGATCGACATGCTGCGCGAACAACGGCAGCCCGTCGCGCGCCAGCCGGTCGGCGATGCGCGCATGCACGGCGCGCAGCCTGCGGATCGCGGTGAACAGCCCTAGAGTCCCCCCGCCTGCTGCACCGATCAGCGCAGCATAAGCGCCGGCAAGCTGCGCGACATCGCCGCGCTTCACGTCGGTGACGACCAGCACTTCGGCCTGCGTCGCATAGTCGAAGGGGCTCGACGCCTCGAAATGGATCGGCGCGCGCGGCAAATGCGCGGCCCCCGTCCGCGCCTCGGCCGCCGCCCAATCGCCTCCGCTCAGCGTCGCCGATGTTATCATCACGCCATGCGCGGGCTTCAGCACGAGTTCGGCGAGGGGGCGCGTGGGATCGAGCCAGTGGCGACGCAGCCCGATGTCGAACTCGCGCCCCTCGATGCGGTCGACCGCAAGCCAATCGACGAAGTCGGGATCAGCCGGACCGCCGATTCGCGCGAGCAGCGCCAGCCATCCGCCGACCGTATCGGCGCGCCAGCCAAGCGAGGCGATCGCGCCTTCCACGCGCGCGCGCGCCTGCGCGTCGAGCCAGTCGGGCGCATCCTGCATCACCGCCTCGAGCCGCTTGCCGAGCGTGACCAGCGGGCGGAGAATGGCTTCCAGCGCCTCGGCCGCCGGCCCCGCCGCCTCGACGAGCGCGCCGTCGAGCCCGGCCAGTTCGGTCTCCAGACCATAGCCGGCATCCTCGCCCTCGCCGCGCGCATAGACAGTGCCGCGCACCGCCGCGAGCAGCGCCTCGATCCGGCCGAGCGGCGCGCCTTCGCCGATGCGCCCGAGCCAGCCGTCGCCGGGCAGCGCCTGCGCCGCCGTCACCGCCGCCGCGATCGCGCGGCCGCCTTCCTCGTCATAGGACGCGACATCGGACAGTCGCGCCGCCAGCCCGCGCCGCCGCCCGCGCGACGTGCCTTCCGGCCCGGTGATCCAGCGCCGCAGCTCGATCGCCTCCTGCCCGGTCAGCGCGACCGAGAACATCGAATCGGCGGCGTCGAACAGATGATGGCCCTCGTCGAACACCAGGCGCGTCGGTCGATTCGCCTCCTCGCGCCCCCGCGCGGCGTTCACCATCACCAGCGCATGATTGGCGACGACGATGTCGGCGTCGGCGCTGGCGCGCGCAGCATGTTCGATGAAGCATTTCCGGTAGTGCGGGCAGCCGGCATAGACGCATTCGCCGCGCCGGTCGGTCAGCGCCGTCGATCCGTTGCGGCGGAACAGCGTGGGCAGCCAGCCCGGCAGATCGCCGCCGATCATGTCGCCGTCGCGCGTGAAGGCCGCCCAGCGCGCGACGAGCTGCGCCAGGATCGCCGCACGCCCCGCGAAGCCGCCCTGCAGCGCATCCTCCAGATTGAGCAGGCAGAGATAATTTTCGCGCCCCTTGCGGATCACCATCCGCTTCCGCCGCGCGCGCGGATCGGGGTATAGCCGCTCGCCCTCGCGATCGAGCTGACGCTGCAGCGCCTTGGTGTAGGTCGAGACCCAGACCGCGCCGTCCGCCGCCTCGGCCCAGAGCGATGCCGGCGCGAGATAGCCCAGAGTCTTGCCGATCCCGGTCCCCGCCTCGGCCAGCAATACGGTCGGCGCGTCGCGTGACGGGCGCGGGCGGAAGATAGCGGCGGCGGCCTCGGCATAGGCGCGCTGGCCCGGGCGCGCCTCGGCGCCGTGGCCGGTCAGCGCGTCCAGCCGTTCGATCACCGCCTCGGGCGCGATTTCGATCGTGCGCGGCGCACCGCGCGGCGGCTTCTCCTCCCATTCGGGAAGCTTCGAGAACAGCCAGCGCTCGGCGCGTTCGGGGCGGCGGATATGTTCAGTGGCGACCATCGCCCAGGGCCAGCGCAACCGGCCAAGCGCCTGCGCCGCCGTCCAGGCGCCTTCGCGCTCGTGCCAGTCCTCCGCCGCCATCTGCGCCAGCAATGTCTCGGCCGCGCGGATCAGTAGCGCGGGCACCGCCGCATCGTCGGCCGGCGGCGCGAGGCCCAGCGCACGCGCCAGCCCCTTGGGCGTCGGCACCGCAAAGCGCGCCGGCCGCACGAAAGCGAACAGTTCGAGCAGATCCAGCCCCGACAATTCCGCATAGCCCAACCGCTGGCCGACAAGCGGCGCATTGAGCAGGATGACAGGGGTTTCCGAGGCGATGGCGATCGCCTCGCCACGCCCCGCCGCGCGCGTTTCGCCACCCGGGCGCGCGACCCAGATGCCGGCATGGCTTGCGTGGAGCGCCGGATAAGGCAAAGAGGCGGCCATTCTCCCGTTATGCCGATCAGGAACGAAAGGGCAACGAAGTTGAGTGACCTGCGCACCGCCGCGATGCAATCAAAGGCATGGCCTTTCGAGGAGGCGCGCAAGCTGCTGAAACGCTATCCGGCCGGCGCGCCGGCCAAGGGGCATATCCTGTTCGAGACGGGCTATGGCCCCTCGGGCCTGCCGCATATCGGCACCTTCAACGAAGTGCTGCGCACGACGATGGTCCGCAACGCCTATCATGCGCTGTCGGACGTGCCGACGCGCCTGCTCGCGTTCAGCGACGATATGGACGGGCTGCGCAAGGTGCCCGATAATGTGCCCAACAAGGCGATGCTCGCCGAAAATCTCGGCAAGCCGCTGACCGAGATTCCGGATCCCTTCGGCAAGTACGAATCCTTCGCGCATCACAATAATGCGATGCTGCGCCAGTTCCTCGATCGCTTCGGCTTCGATTACGAGTTCGCGTCGTC